>DAITNH010000026.1:0-28618 GCA_036834745.1 Prolixibacteraceae bacterium | reverse complement strand
TAATAGCTGAATTTTAACTAAATGCGGCACTTTTAGCTGCAATGTGGGTTAAGAACGAAAATAATTAATATTTACGAAGCTAATGAGAAATTAAAGCAAACAGCCAATACAAGATCGAACCCGCTACTTAGCATTCCATTTTTGAGGGTTGTGTAAAAATCTCTCAGGAGCCTTGCAGAAATGCAGGGCTTTTTTATTAATTCGATTTGAAAAAAGGTAAAATAGAACCTGTAAAGTGATTGAATAATGATATTAATATTCGTATCTTTACGGCGTATTATTCAAGCGAAACAAAATGAAGTATTCAGAAATTGAGCGAAAGCTGAAGAAGGCAGGATGTTATTGGGTGAAGGACGGTAAAAAGCATCCCATCTGGCACAGCCCGATAACAGGAAAGGAATTTCAAACAAGCCACCACAAAAGCGAAGAAGCCAAATTTGGAACACAACAACAGATTAGTAAAGATTCAGGGGTTAAATTTTGACCCCTGGTAAAAAGATAGGAGATAAAATTATGAAAGTAAATGCGTTTATTGAAAAAGGATTAGATGGCACGTATGATGTACATTTAGGTGAAGATGCCAAAGGTCTTACATTTGGGCTGTTAGGACAGGGCAATACAGTACCGGAAGCCATTGACGATTTTTACAACAGTAGAGATGAAATGAAAGAATTGTATGCTGAAACAGGAAAATCATTTCCTGAAAATCTCGAATTTAATTTCATATACGATACAGCATCATTTCTGGCCTACTATTCGAAAGTTTTATCACTTGCAGGATTACAGCGTATAACTGGCGTAAATCAAGGCCAGTTGAGCCATTACGTTAACGGACATAGGAAACCAAGCCCAAAAACGGTAGAGAAGATTGAAAAATCGCTTCATGCCTTTGCTGAAGAAATAAGTCAGGTTCATTTCGTTTGACTACAGCATCTGAATTAATTGATACAGTTTCATAAATAGAGGTGGTGACATTTTAGATTAACCATTCGATTGAACCAGGCGGATGCTGGTTCAGCCTTTAACGATAATTCCAAAAATGACTTAAATTTTCAATTTGTGTATCAATCCGTGTATCAAAGAAAAAGAGTTACAAGATTCAACCCTTGTAACTCTTTGATTTTCTGTCGGTCTGCAGGGATTCGAACCCTGGGCCCGCTGATTAAGAGTCAGCTGCTCTACCAACTGAGCTACAGACCGAATCGGCGACAAAAGTAACAGTTTGTTTGGCATTAGCAAAGAATAGGACGGAGTATTTAAAGTTAATTATCTTTGTTGGAAAGCAAAATTCAAAATATGGAGATCCTGAATTTTATTCCTGAAGGGTTCATCAATTTCTTTTTGGTGCTGATCTTTTCATTGCTGATCGGCCTGGAGCAAAGGCGGCACCATATCAACGAAAACGAAGACCTGCTGTTTGGAACCGACCGAACATTCACTTTTATCGGCCTGCTGGCTTATGTATTGTTCATCGCCGATACAGTCAATTATATCCCTTTTCTGTTTGGATTTGCCCTGATTGGCCTTTTGCTGAGCATTCAGTATTACCATAAAATTGGCCAAAACAGCAAATACGGATTGACCAGCACCATTCTTGCTCTCCTGACTTACTGTATCCCAATCATGGTTTTTACCCAGCCAATTTGGTTGGTTCTTTCTTTTATAGTTGCATTACTGATTGTTACCGAGCTAAAAAGCCACTTTATTACTTTGTCGAAAAAAGCTTCCGAAGAGGAGTTTATTACACTGGCAAAATTTATCGCGTTTGCCGGTATTATACTTCCACTACTTCCTGAAGCCAATATTTCGGAACAGATCCCGATTTCTCCCTATCATTTGTGGCTGGCTATCATGGTGGTTTCCGGAATATCGTATTGCAGCTATTTATTGAAAAAATTTGTTTTCCCTGACTCAGGCATTTTCCTGACCGGACTTTTAGGTGGAATTTACAGCAGCACCGCCACCACTATTATTCTGGCACGACAAAATAAAAATGAATTGTCAGGCTTGCAGACTGTTTCGGCCATAATGATTGCCAACGGAATGATGTACCTGAGAATTCTTTTTCTGGCATCTATTTTTAATAGGGAGGTAGCTGGAATGCTGGCCATTCCGTTTATTGCAATGTTCCTCATTACTTTTTTGCTTTCGAAATTAATTGACCGAAAAAATCAAAAAACAGATAGTGCCGATGTTCAGGGAAACAATTTGGCATCGGAGAAAAACCCTCTTGAATTCAGAACGGCAGCTATTTTCGGAGTATTGTTCGTTGTTTTTGCACTTGCGACCGACTTTGTGCTGAAAACCTATGGAAGTTCAGGAGTAACTGGCCTTGCATTCGCCGTAGGGGTAACCGATATCGACCCGTTTTTACTGAACCTCCTTCAGCAAAAATCAGGAATCGGCCAGATGACCATTGTTTTGGCCATATTAAATGCGACCAATAGCAACAACCTGTTAAAAATGCTTTATTCTGTCACCCTGAGTAGCAAAAGTATCCGCAAAAGTTTAATTTTGAACTTTTCAATACTGATCGTTTCAGGATTGCTATTGTCGATAATATTTTATCTACTTTAGCGTTATGAATTTCAGATAAATTCACTCATTTAAAGCAAATAGCACAATGAAAAAAACATTATACAAAAGTTTCCTCCCATATCTTCTGATTGTCATTGCATTGATTTCAGGATGCGCAAAAGAGGAAGAACCAATAATTCCGGAAGTTATCCCTGAAGCCACCGAAGTTAATGCGTTTATCTGGAACGGATTATCTGATTATTATTTATGGAACAGTCTTATTCCAGAATTATCAGATACGAAATATGAAAAAAAAGACAGTTTGAATGCTTTCCTTAATACCTATACTGACCCACAGGAATTGTTTACCAGTTTGTTGTATAAGTATGAAGAAGTTGACAAATGGTCGTTTCTGGTTGATGACTCAAAAACCATCGAGGATTGGATTGCAGGCATTTCGGAAACAATGGGCTACGATTTTATGCTTGGAAGAATTGATGGTTCTAATGACCTTTTCGGATTTGTAAGGTATGTATATAAAGGTTCTCCAGCTGAAAAAGCCGGCGTAAAACGTGGCGATATTTTCATGAAAGTGAATGACCAGCAACTTACGGTTTCCAACTATCAAACCTTGTTGCTTGCAACAAAAACCTACACCATGTCATTTGCGACCATCAGCGACAATACCATTTCAATTAACAGCCGGGCTTTAACAATGACGGCTGTTGAAATGCAGGAAAATCCGATTAACATGGACACGATTTTTGTTTTCAACAATCAAAAAATCGGATATCTGGTTTACAACGGATTTAATTCTGATTTCGACATTCAGCTAAACGATGTCATTAAAAAATTCAAGGATGCCAATATCGACCGGTTAATTTTGGATTTACGATACAATGGCGGAGGATCGGTACAAAGCAGCATTTATCTGGCCAGCATGATTTATGGAACTGATGCCACTAAAGTATTTTCCAAAGCGAAGTACAATAGTGGATTGCAATCGTACCTCGTGAGTGAATATGGACTTGCATCGCTCAGCGATAATTTTACCACTTTCATTGATAAAACCGATAAAAATCCGGTAACTGCAATCAATACCCTTAACCTTAACAAAATACACATCATTGTTTCCGACAATACTGCCTCAGCCAGCGAAATGCTGATAAACGGGCTGAAACCCTACATGAATGTTACCGTTGTTGGCATCAATACAAACGGGAAATATACCGGCTCGATGACTGTAAAAGACTGGAATGCACAAGGGACTGTCAATCCAAACCACAAATGGGCCATGCAACCCATTGTCGTAAAATATGCCAATTCGAGGGACGAATCTGACTTTGTCGACGGCTTGGCACCAACCATAATTGCAGAAGAAGACTTTGCGAACCTTTTGCCTTTCGGTGATCCGAATGAAACTTTGTTAAGCTATGTTTTAGCTGATATCAAAGGCATTCCGATAACCAGCAAGGTTTTAAAATCGGCTCAGATCGGGCTTCGTAAAGTAGCCGGCAGCCACGATTTCAAACCATTTGCCAACGAAATGTACATTAATCCTGAAAAATTACGAAAATCGAAATCGGAGTAATTATCTGTTCATAAATAAACTACAAACTTTTTATTGCCTGAGGCGATTAATCATGGGAAAGTTGTAGGTCGTTGATTCCCAATTTGCTATTTTTAACCCACTAAACCACTAAACTTTTAACCATGAAAAAACTTCTGGCTTTTGTACCGATGCTTTTTATTGTCCTATTACTTCAGGCACAGCAACTTCCGTTTCGCCTCGAAGAATTAACCGCGCCTGATTACATCAAAGCGGTCGAAAAATCTTCCAAAACCTGTATCCTTCCAATAGGCGTTTTCGAAAAACACGGGCCACATCTGCCACTTGGAACCGATTTGTATGCTGCCCGTGAATTCGCCATCCGCGCAGCCGAAAAAGAATATACCGTAGTATTTCCATGGTATTATTTCAGCCAGATTAACGAGGCGAAACAGCAGCCTGGAACGATTGCATACAGCCCGGAACTGATTTGGAAAGTACTTCAGGAAACATTGGACGAACTTGCCCGCAACGGGTTTGATAAAATAATCATTGTGAACGGACATGGCGGCAATAACGCTTTTTTGAATTATTTCGGAATGGCTCAATTGTCTGAACGACGTTCGTACAGTTTGTATTGGTTTCAGCCAACCGATGACCCGGAAGTCATCAAAAAAGCAGAAGAACTCACACAACACGATCCGTACAATCAACATGCAGGAAACGAAGAATCATCTGTTATGAAAGCGCTTATTCCTGAATTTGTCCATTTGGATCGGGCAGGCCAGCAATCAGGAATTGATCAGGACAGGTTGAAAAACCTTTCCAATGTTTACACAGGAATATGGTGGTATGCCAAATACCCTAACCATTATTCCGGAGACGGCACAAAAGCAAATGCGCAGGCCGGTGAACTGCTGATAAAATCGACGGTTGACCAATTGGTAAAAATGATTCAGGCTGTAAAGAAAGATGAGATGGTTCCGAAATTGCAGAAACAGTTTTTCGATGAATCGGAAAATCCCCTTAAAACAAAGCAATAGCAGATAAAAACTCAGGCAATTTTGCTGAACCATTTCTGAAATAATGCACCAATGAAAGGAATCAGATTTTCCATTCCTTTAACAGTGCCAATAAAACTGTACGTCCATAAAACAAAAAGAAATCCCCAGGCAATGATGTAATAATCTGGAATAAACCAGGTAATTAAAAAGCAAATATATAATCCAAGCGACTGACGCAGATAAAAACTGGTCAATGGATCTTTTTTAATATTGTTCAGAATAAAGGCAAAAAGCCATCCGACCGGTGCTAGATGGGCCAACATAGATTTCAGTTTTGGATCCATGGTGAGATTGTTTTTTTACTGCAATTTATAAAAAGAAAATGGCAACACCTGCAACGGTAATAACTGCACCAATACTTTCCTTCCAATTCACCTTTTCATGAAAAAACAGAATTGCAGGAGGAATAATTAATACCGGAACAATTGACATAATGGTTGCAGCAATGCCGGCCTGTGTGTGCTGAATGGCCAGCAGCGAAAAGGAAACGCCCAGAAACGGACCAAAGAACGACCCCAAAGCAACTCGCTTCATTGCTGATTTGTGCTGAAGCGCGGTCCATACTTTTCCATATTTTCGGGCAATCAGTATTAAAATGGCGAACCCAATCATTCCGGTAATTACACGAATGTGCGAAGCGGCAAATGCATCGTATTCGCCCATTCCTTTTTTACTGAGTACCAGACCGACACCCTGCCCCACTGCCCCGCCAAAAGCGAGCAATATTCCGGAGATACTGTAATTGGCTGATATTTTCCGCCTCTTTTTTGAGTTTTCTTCCTTTTTTTCACGCTTCAGAATAACGATCGAAATTCCGGACAGAGTCACAATCATTCCGACCCAATTCATCGGGCTCAGCACTTCTCCCAATATCATCCAACTTACAAATGCTGTAATCGGCGGTGTCAGTGCCATTATCAGCATCGAAATGCGCGCGCCAATCACAACAAAAGCCTGAAAAAGAAGCAAATCGCCAATAACAAAACCAACCAACCCGGAAAGAGCCAGCCACAGCCAGCTTTCTGTAGTGGCATCAAGCGGAAGAAACAATCCCCGCCTAAAATAATTGACCACTCCATAGATAAAAAAAGCAACCACCAGACGGATTAAATTAACAGAAAGCGAACCTACTTTTTTACCTGCCGACTCAAACGACATGCTCGTAACCGTCCAGAAAACGGCTGTAAGAAGAGCAGCAATCTCACCAAAATACATCACCATTGGTTTTTTCTTTTAGGACGGCGTGAAGATAAAGAAAGATTGACTATTAGACGATTTACCATTTACTATTTGAAGATATTCAACAGCAAGCAAAATCGTAAATAGTAAATGAATAAATAGTAAATAATCTCACTCCATATCGCTTAGCTGAAGATCCAGCGCTTTTACCGAGATTTGAATTTCACGGACAGATAAAGTAAGCGAAAGGATTAGCAGAACCAAAGCAATCCCAAATGTAATTTCGGCCAGTGCCGAAAAATGAACATAAATCAGGAACATACAGATTACACACAGCAAAAGGCTGGAAATCCCGAGTACCTGCATGGTTTGTGTTAGCCGAAGTCGTTTTCTCAAATTCTGAATCTGTCCGAGAAGTAATATGTTTGGGTTTTCTTTGAAAGTTGCATGAAGCCCACGAACAACCGCAGCATAAGCCAGAAACCTGTTGGTATAGGCAAGTAAAATCAGTGATACTGCAGAGAACAAGAGAGCCGGAGTGGTGAGTGTTAATTGTTCCATAAAATGAAAATTAGTGCATAAAGACAAACTATTTGCTATTTTATCATTTACAATTTACTATTTCAGGTTGCTGCTCTTTGGCCCCAAAATAGTAAATTGTAAATCGTCCAATCGTAAATTTCATTATTTCAATAATTCTGCAATCGTTTCGGGAAGTTTCTCTTCGCGAAGGTTGCGGCCAATGATTTTTCCGGTTTTGTCAACCAACAGATTGGCCGGTATCGAGTTAACCGAATACAAAGCAGCAGCTTCGTTTTTCCAGCCTTTCAAATCCGAAACATGCGGCCAGGTGAGCTGATCGTCGGCAACGGCTTGTAACCATTTTTCCTTATCCGCATCAAGCGATACACCAAACACACCAAATCCTTTTGACTTAAAGTTGTTAAATGTAGCCACAACATTCGGGTTCTCGCGGCGGCAAGGTCCACACCATGAAGCCCAAAAGTCAATCAGAGTGTATTCGTTTTTTGAATAGACATCACTCATCTTTACTGGATTTCCGTTTTCATCATTCATGGTAAAATTGGGAGCATTTTGTCCGATTGCAACTGTTTTCAGTTTCGCAACCCGTTCTTTCATAGAGACAATGGTCGCAACAGAATCGAGTGCAGCATCAAATCCCGACAGGTAACCATCCAATTCATCGGCTTCCATTCCGTAATAAACCCTGCTCAACAAATAGGGTGAAATCCACGAGGATGGATTTGATTTGATATAGTCTTTTTGCTGATTATCAATCGAATCAAAAATATTTTCAGCCATTGTCATTAAACTGTCGGCCTTTACTTTAACTCCGGCTTTCTCAACCTCTTTCGATTGTTCGAAAAATGCCATTCCCTGCTTGTCAAGTTCATCCAGTTTATCCTGAAGATTCTGGTATTCATCATGTACCATAGATCCGTCAACTTTTGAGATTGTCAGTGAATCAACCTTACCGGTAATAGAAATGACAGAATTTTCAAGAAAAAATGGTAATTTTTCCTTTTTAGTACTGACACTTAAATAATAGATTTCAGGATTCTTAACCTCTCCGTTGAACTGACAAGCACCATTTTCTATTACCGCAGAGTCAAGTTTAATCCAGTCACCTTTGATGCGTTGACTCAAATATGCCGTTCCTTCTTCGGAATCCAATTTTACGTTGACTTTGTAAGATGGAGTTTGGCTACAGGAAAACAGACCAAACAAGAAAGCAATCAGCAGGACATTTTTCATAGTCGATTTTTTAATAATGGTTAGATTTTCAATTGTCTGCAAAATAAAAGAATTTATTCAATGATTACTTGTTTTTAACAAAAAAACCGGGACTAAAAGCCCGGTTCTTCTGTTTCAACTAAAAACTGAGAAAATTTATACTGAAACCAAAAACATTTTTATTTAGCAACATAACCTTCAAGGTGAACACTGCCCACCGAGCGGCCGGAAGGATCTGCATTATTTTTAAAGCTGGCATCCCACTCAAGAGCAGTTGGTGTGCTGCAGGCAATTGATGGAACCGAGGGAACGCAACTTGCTGCTGAATCAGACGGAAAATGCTCGGTAAAGATAGAGCGGTAATAATACTCTTCTTTCGATGGAGGCGTGTTTATAGGAAACCTGAATTTCGCAGTACTCATTTGTTCATCGGTAACTTTTTCGGCCACCATTGCTTTCAACGAGTCGATCCAGTTGTAGCCAACACCATCCGAAAATTGTTCTTTCTGGCGCCACACAACACTTTCCGGCAAATAATCTTCAAATGCCTTGCGCACAATCCATTTTTCCATACGTCCATTTTTGGCCATCTTTTCTTCAGGATTGATACGCATGGCCACATCCAGAAATTCTTTGTCGAGGAAAGGCACACGACCTTCAACACCCCATGCTGCAAGTGATTTATTGGCACGTAAACAATCGTACAAATGGAGTTTGCCCAGTTTACGAACTGTTTCTTCATGAAATGCCCTTGCATTGGGCGCTTTGTGAAAATACAGGTAACCCCCAAATATTTCATCGGCACCTTCGCCCGAAAGCACCATCTTTACTCCGGTTGATTTAATCACGCGGGCAAGCAAATACATCGGAGTAGAGGCACGGATAGTTGTAACATCATATGTTTCAAGGTGATAAATAACGTCACGCAAGGCATCCATTCCATCCTGAACGGTAAAATGAATTTCATGATGAATGGTTCCAATATGATCTGCCACTTTTTTTGCAGCAATCAAATCGGGCGAACCGATTAAACCTACCGCAAAGGAATGTAGCTGCGGCCAGTATGCCTGCTCAGAGTCCTGCGATTCAATACGAAACGCCGCATATTTTTTGGCAATTGCAGAAATCACAGAAGAATCAAGTCCTCCTGAAAGCAACACGCCATAAGGAACATCTGACATCAATTGACGGTGAACCGCATCTTCCAAAGCTTTACGTAAAACGGCGATGTCAAAACCATTGTCTTTTACGGCATCAAACGATGTCCACTCGCGTTCATACCAGGTTTTCACTTCCCCATCAGGACTGTAAAGATATTTCCCCGGCAAAAATTCCTCGATCCTGCTGCAAATGCCTTCCAGCGATTTTAGTTCGGAAGCTACGTAATAATTCCCCGATTTATCCCATCCCTGATACAAAGGAATAATTCCGATATGGTCGCGTGCAACCAAATACACATCTTTCTCCTGATCATACAAGGCAAAAGCAAAAATTCCATTCAGGTCTTCCAGAAAATCAATGCCTTTCTCTCGGTACAATGCCAAAATAACTTCACAATCCGACATGGTCATAAACTCGTAAGAATCACCGAGTCTTTTTCTGATTTCCAGATGATTATAAATCTCTCCATTGACAGCTAAAACCAGTTTCCCATCTTTACTATACAAAGGCTGACCACCTGATTCGGGATCAACAATCGACAAACGTTCGTGTGAGAGAATGGCTTTATCACACGAAAAAACTCCTGACCAATCTGGTCCACGGTGACGAATTTTCTTCGACATCTTCAAAACCTGAGGACGCAAATCCTGGGATTTTACTTTCAAATCAAACACACCTACAAATCCACACATATTATTTAGTTTTAAATATCATCTCTTCTTTTGTCAATATCGAGTCCAAAAATAGTCATTTTGATTAATTATTAAAACTATTTCTGTCTTTTTTCTTGTTTTATTGACATTATATAACATTTTTGATATTTTGGGAAAAACAATGCAGATTTCGAAACACCTAATTTACGCCCTCTACCCCATTCATTTCAGATCATGTTTTAAAAATTCATTCATTTTATAAAAATCACCCCCATAATCAAACAGCTCAAATCCGGAAATAATATATAATTTCTGATTCAATGCAATTTCTGATATTTCAGAAAAAAAAACGCATAGAAACAAAAAGGCAGCCAAAAATGACTGCCTTATATATTTTTTAGATGAAATTTCGCCTAAACATTAAACCTGAAGTGCATGATATCGCCATCTTGCACCACATATTCCTTGCCTTCGATTCCTATTTTACCTACTTCACGACAGGCAGCTTCAGATCTTAAACGGATGTAGTCGCTGTATTTAATCACTTCAGCCCGGATAAATCCCTTTTCGAAATCAGAATGAATAATGCCGGCAGCCTGCGGGGCTTTAATTCCGCGAACATAAGTCCATGCGCGACTTTCATCAGCACCAGTTGTAAAATAAGTTTCGAGATTCAGCAATCGGTAGGCAGCATGAATCAGTTTATTGACACCCGGTTCAGTCAATCCAAGTTCTTCCAGAAACATCTGTTTTTCTTCGTATGATTCCAATTCGGCTATGTCCGACTCGGTTGCTGCCGCAATGACCAGTATTTCGGCTTTTTCATCTTTCACAGCTTCTCTCACCATTTCAACATATCTGTTTCCTTCTTTTGCAGAAGCTTCGTCAACATTGCAAACGTACAAAACAGGTTTGTTGGTCAGTAAATAGAAATCATAAGTCAGCTTTATATCTTCAGAACTAAGCTCTACAGTACGTGCCGATTTTCCCTGAATCAATGCTTCGCGGTAGCGTTGACTTATTTCCACTATCTTTTTCGCATTTTTGTCGAGACCATGTTTAGCAACCTTTTCCCACTTTGCAATACGTGCTTCAACAGTTTCCAGGTCTTTTAACTGCAACTCTATATCGATTATTTCTTTATCGCGCACCGGATTGACAGATCCATCAACATGAACGATATTATCATTGTCGAAACATCTGATTAAATGGATAATTGCATCAGTTTCGCGAATATTGGCAAGAAACTGATTTCCTAAACCTTCACCTTTGCTGGCTCCTTTTACCAGGCCTGCAATATCAACGATTTCGATGGTAGTTGGAACAACCTTCTTTGGATTATCAATCTTTTGAAGTTCTATTAATCGTTCGTCGGGAACTGTAATTACCCCAATATTGGGTTCAATGGTACAAAACGGAAAGTTAGCCGATTGTGCTTTTGCACTCGACAAACAATTGAATAAGGTTGACTTTCCTACATTCGGAAGTCCTACAATTCCACACTTTAATGCCATGCGTTTTTATCTTTTTTGAATTTTGGTGCAAAGATAATCGAATCATCAAACTTTGTGGCATTTAATAATTTGATACCAGTTTTTTATAACTTATTTAGCAGCAATATTTCAGAAAACAATATTTGTTAATACAAAAAGAGATATTATATTCCGGTTTAGTACTTTTACAAAAAAAGCCAATTCAACATGATTTTAAATTCTGTCTCCGTCGATTGCGTTATTTTCGGATTTGACAAATCCGGGTTACGTGTTTTACTCAATCAAATTGATAAAGATGCACTTAAACAATCACTTCCTGAAAAGATCAGCTCCGACCAGATTAAAAAGCTTTACGAACAGCATCCGGTTTTAACCAGTGATCATTACTGGAGCCTGTTTGGAAGTCATGTGCCAGAAGATCAAGATCTTGATGAATTTGCAAAAGAACTGCTTTTCCAGGCAACAGGCGTAAATAGTGTTTTTCTGCAACAAATTCAAACATTTGGTTCTTTGGAACGCGTTCCGTACACAAGGGTAATTACCATTGGATATTATGCGCTGATAAATCCAGACTATCACCATTTAAAACAATCGGGCCTGGCAAAATCGATGCAATGGTTCAATCTGAACGAACTCCCCCCCCTCTGCTTCGACCACGACAAAATCATTGAACAGGCAACCATAAAATTAAGGCAGGAAGTGATGTACCACCCTGTGGGATTTCATCTTCTGCCCGAAAAATTTACACTTACCGAAATACAGTCGCTATACGAGGTAATCCTGAACAAAAAGATGGATACCCGAAACTTCAGGAAGAAACTGGCTAAAATGAAATTACTGGTCGATTCAGGAAAAAAACAGCAAAACGTAGCCCACCGTGCTGCCAAATTATATAAGTTCGACATTCTGGTATATGAAAAGCTGAAGCAGGAAGGGCTAAATTTCAGGATTGAATAGAAAAGTGGTCAGTCTCAGTTTTCAGTCTCAGGGTTTGCATTTCTGAACACTGGGACTGAACACTGTGTCTTGTCATATTAAACCATTCTCCCATTTTAATGTCAGATCAGCAACAATTTTTAAAGTATGACCGATGACCAGCAAATATTAGAGAGTCTGAAAGACCCTTCGACAAGGGAACTTGCTTTCAGGCATCTCGTTTCCAAATACAAGGAGCGGTTATACTGGCACATACGAAAAATGGTATTGAACCATGACGATGCCGATGATGTACTGCAAAACACCCTGATTAAAATCTGGAATGGAATTGACACGTTTAGAGCTGAATCGAGCATATTCACATGGCTATACAGAATTGCGACCAACGAATCAATTACTTTTCTGAATCAACGTAAACGCAGAATGATGCCGGGATTAAACGATGTTAACGAATATTTGCTGGAAAACCTTGAAAGTGATACCTATTTCGATGGCGATGAATGGCAGTTACTTTTACAAAAAGCGATTGCAACTTTACCTGACAAACAACGGCTGGTTTTTAACATGAAATATTTTGAGGAAATAAAATACGAAGATATGTCTGCAATTCTTGAAACATCAGTTGGTGCGCTAAAAGCCTCCTATCATCATGCAGTGAAGAAAGTTGAGGAATACGTAAAGACACACGAACCCGGCATTGGTTCTTAATTTTATAATTCGAACTGATGGTGTCTGCTATTAATAAGATATTCAGGCATAAAAACAATACGGATTAAACTATTTTGAATTAATGATGTCAAAGCCATATAAATAAAAATCATGTACGAAGAAGAAAACATAGAACCAGAATTCATGAAACGGCAAAAAAAGAACCCGTTTCGGACTCCCGATCACTATTTCGATTCAATCGAAGACAGGGTGATGGGTGCAATTGAACATGAGGCAAAAAATAAGACGACTTCAAAATCAGGCAAAATATTCCAATTACTTAAACCAGTTCTGGGGCTTGCCGCAAGCTTTGCGCTTATATACTTACTGGCGTATTACCCGATCAAATACTTATCACCAAACAGCCTCGTGAAATCTGAGACAATTGATTCAACCTCGACTGATAGCATGGAGGCCTATTCACTTACGTTCTCGCTGATTGACGAAAATTCTTTGGTAAATGCAATATTTAATGATGAAAACGCCACTCAGGCAGAAATAAATCCGGATGAAGTACTTGCCTATCTTTCAACAGAAATGACGGATCTCGAAATTTATACTGAAATTCAAAATTAATAAGATCATGAAAAAGTTATATACAGTTATTATTCTGACAATCTTCTGTTTTACCGGCCTAAATGCCCAGGAAAGAAGAGGCGGAACTCCTGAAATGTTCGAAAAAATAAAGGCCGAAAAAATATCATTTTTCACAAGTAAGCTTGATTTAAGCCCAAATGAAGCACAGGCTTTCTGGCCGGTTTACAATGAGTTTGAAAAGAAAAGATTTGACATTAAACGGCAAATCCACGAATTTGAGAGGATGCCTGGTGAAGAGTTTGCTAAATTGTCGGATTCGGAAATCGAAAAACTGACAAATAATTACATTGGTTCATTCGAAAAAGATGCCCAATTGCTAAAAGAATACAACAAACAATTTCTGAAAATACTGCCAAAGAAAAAAGTACTGATGATGTACCGAACCGAAAATGAATTCAGGTCACATCTGATCAGGGAATATAAGAGGGGTAAAAAGGGAGAATAGAAAAAAGCCGGAAATTCCGGCTTTTTTCTATTTACAGTACATATTTCCCCTTCTCCAAAAACTCAATCGTTTTGTTGATCCCGACATACATCAGCGTATCTTCTTCAACAAAAGAAACTACCTGCCGGTAATCGGCCAGAAAACTTTCAAGATAAACAGATGACTTTGCAGGTCGTCTGAATTCCATCGCCTGTGCGGCATTGTACAGTTCGATGGCCAGAATACTGTAAATATTGGTGGCTACTTTCAGCACTTTTGTGGCAGCATTTCCGCCCATGCTCACATGGTCTTCCTGCTCGTTCGACGATGGAATGGAATCGACAGAAGCCGGTGTACTTAACTGCTTGTTCTGGCTGACAATGGATGCTGCTGCATACTGCGGAATCATAAATCCTGAATTCAAGCCCGGATTGGCTACCAGAAACTCCGGAAGTTGATGATCACCGGAAATGAGCCGGTAGGTGCGCCTTTCAGAAATACTTCCAATTTCGGACAACGCAATGGCCAGAAAGTCCAACGACAAAGCCAGCGGTTCCCCATGGAA
The DNA here is from genome assembly GCA_036834745.1 of Prolixibacteraceae bacterium. Lineage (GTDB taxonomy): Bacteria > Bacteroidota > Bacteroidia > Bacteroidales > Prolixibacteraceae > Aquipluma. The sequence continues at coordinate 14,017 of DAITNH010000026.1, read as the reverse complement.
ATTACCGCCTGAAATAATCAGGTCATCATCCGGGAAAACAGTAGGATTATCAGTTACCGAGTTGATTTCAGTTTCGACCACACCGGCCACGTAATTCACCGCATCTTTCACCGCGCCGTGAACCTGCGGAATGCATCGGAATGAATACGGATCCTGAACATGCGCCTTTTTACGGCTGATCAATTCGCTTCCTTCAAGCAGGTTTCTGAAATTGGCAGCAGTTCTGATCTGACCCGGATATGGCCGAATTTCCTGAACCTGGGCCATAAACGGTTCGATCAGTCCATCGAAACTATCGAGCGACAAGGCACCAATGATATCGGCATAATCAAGCAACCGAAAAGCTTTCAGCAATGTAAAAACCGCATGAGCGCTCATAAACTGAGTTCCGTTCAACAAAGCCAATCCTTCTTTTGCCTGAAGCCGGATTGGCTCCCACCCCATTTCCAGCAACACCTCTGATGCTGATTTTTTGATTCCATGGTGATAGACTTCGCCCAACCCGAGCAATGGCAGAAACAGTTTTGCCAATGGTGCCAAATCGCCGCTTGCCCCGAGTGATCCCTGTTCACAAACTATCGATAAAATATCGTGATTGTACAAATCCAGAATCCGCTGAACAGTAATCAATTGAACAGCAGAATTTCCTTTTGCCAATGCATGTGCTTTCAATAAAAGCATTAACCGCACCACATCCTGATGGATTTCAGGACCGATATTGCATGCATGTGAAATTACGAGATTCTCCTGCAATTTACTTAAATCGTGATTTGACACTTCAATATTACATAACGCACCAAAGCCGGTATTAATCCCATACAAAGGTCCGTTTGACTCGCTCATTTTCCGGTCAAGATACGCTTTGCTTTTTTCGATCAGTGCAACTGATTCTTCTGAAAGCACCAGCATTTTCCGGTGCTTCAGAATTTGCTCAATGATTGGATAGGTAAGCTGTTCAGGTGATATATAATGAATTTCTCTGGTCATGAGTTTTGTTTCAGGAAAGTAACTCAAACGATTTTTATTCTGAAAGGATTTTTATCAGTTCCTGTGCATCGACCAGTTGCTGGTCGCCCGAAAGCATGTTTTTCAGGTTTATTTGGCCTTGTGCCAGTTCGTCTTCGCCAACAATTGCCACAAACGGGATATTTTTATTGTTTGCCCAGGTCATTTGCTTTTTCATTTTGCTCTGATCAGGGAAAATTTCCGCATTGATTCCGGCTTTCCTGACCGCTGCCAAAACCGGCAAACAGAAAGCTTCTTCAGCAACGCCAAGGTTTACAAATAACAATTTGGTTGAATCGACTGTTGCAGCAGGGAATAATTGCAATTGTGTGAGCACATCGTAAATACGGTCGGCACCGAATGAAATTCCAACTCCTGAAACGCCCGGCATACCAAAAATTCCGGTCAGATCATCGTAACGGCCACCTCCACAGACACTGCCCATTGCCACATCTTTGGCTTTTACTTCGAAAATTGCTCCGGTATAATAATTCAGACCGCGGGCAAGTGTCAGATCCAGTTCAACTTCAGTATTTAATTTGAAAGGTGCGAGGTAGGCGAACAAAGTGCGCATTTCGGCGATTCCCTTTGCGCCGCTTTCAGATTGACCAATTGCTGATTCCAGTTGTGCTAATTTTTCAGAAACCGAACCTGACAAATGCAGAATCGGCTGAAGTTTATCAACAGCTGCTTGCGGAATCCCTTTTTCGAGCAATTCTTCATTTACTTTTTCCAGTCCGATTTTATCCAATTTGTCAATGGCAACGGTGATATCCACAATCCGATCTTTTTCACCAATTACTTCTGCAATCCCGGCCAATATTTTGCGGTTATTTATTTTTACAACCGTATTGATTTTCAGCTTGGTGAAAACCGCATCAACGATCTGCACCAGCTCCAATTCGTTGATCAACGAATCGCTGCCAACAATGTCAACGTCGCACTGATAAAACTCGCGGTAACGGCCTTTCTGCGGACGATCAGCGCGCCAAACAGGCTGAATCTGGTAGCGTTTAAACGGAAATGAAATGTCGTTCCGGTACTGAACCACATAACGGGCAAAAGGTACGGTCAGGTCGTAGCGCAACCCTTTTTCCGAAATTTTATTGGTAAGCCGTATGCTGTTTCTTTCAAGTAATTCCTGTTCTGATGGAGCAGCGGCAAAATCGCCGGAATTCAGAATTTTGAACAGCAATTTATCACCTTCTTCACCGTATTTTCCCATCAAAGTCGATAGGTTTTCCATTGCCGGAGTTTCAATGGGTTGAAATCCGTACAATCTGAAAATACTTTTGATTGAGTCGAAAATGTAGTTCCGGTTGGTCATTTCAACCGGTGAAAAATCGCGTGTTCCTTTTGGAATCGAAGGTTTCTGTGCCATGTGTTCAATTTTTTCTGAAGGCGCAAAATTAAGGAAATTCAGGATAAACCGACTACTGAAGAAGTTTTTATCGGTTATAATATTGGTCTGTTAGCTCTTTGAGGTAATCACCACATTCCGAATCACCTTCTCTGGGAGCCCACGAAGCGAAATTCTTATCCAATGGATGAATGTACGGGCCATCTTTTATCTCATAAACAACTGTTCCAGATTCGAGTAAAACAACATTGTGCCAAACTCCAGGCGGGATTTCAACCGCGAAGTTTCCCTTCGCAGGATCAAGTAAAATAAAATCAAGCGGATTTCCTGAATCATCAAAAACCACAACCACCAGGCTTCCGCGCAAAACTATAAAAACTTCGCGTTTGTCTGGATTTTCATGTTTGTGCGGTTGAATATACGTTCCGGGTTCGAAAGCATTCAACATCCGATTGATCGGATCAGCCAAATCGTCGTGGAAGTTGTGATTCAGTCTTTTTCGTGGTGAGTTGGCGGCCTTTTGGCTTAACTCGTCGAGAAGTTTTGGGGAAACAATTTTTAGCATATCTAATTGTTTTTAAATGAAATAACACAGCGATGAGATTACTCTTCGCCTATGTTTTTATTCTTTTTAGGAGCTAGCTGCTTTGCATTTTGCCTGGTTACTACTTTCTTCCCGGTTGTTTTCTCCAGTTGCAAACGGGCAGCTTTGGCAACATTACCACCCTTTTTAGCCACAGTTTTGTTCTCACCGAATGTTTTTGGCTTTTTATCTTTTGAAATCTCGGTGGTAGATGCTTCTGCCAGCATGTTCAGCACCAGTTCCAGGTTGGTCATGTGATCGCGAAGGTTTTCCTTTTTCAAGTCTTTGTGCGTTTTGTACTGCTTGGTAGTTAAACCACTCCAAGCCTTGGTAATTTCATCGGTCAGGATTGCAAACTCCTGACCTTTCTTTACTCCACGATCTTCCCATTCATCTGTCAGTTCCTTGCGAATTTCAATGCTTTTGAGACGTTGGTTGATCCATTCTTTAGAATAACCTTTGCGTAAATAAGTCTCCATCAGCCGATCGATGCCAATTTCGGGGTCTTCAATCTCGTCAATCCGCTCGCGTCCCACCTGCGCCAGCCACATTTTAAACGGCTCTGCTTTGGGTGATGGAACGCTTTGAATCAAACGGAACAACTGCTCTGTATCAGCGACATCGGTTTTGTAAAACTTCCCATCAGAGGATTCCATTTTCAGTTGACTACAATTTGTAGCCAACTCACTACCTTCTGCTTTCAGTCTGGTTTTTAATACACTCCAATATTTTCTTGGATTGGGGCTTTCTGTTAAAATCCCAATAACATCAACAATAGAGAAATACCATTTCTCCTGTTCGCTGTCCCAGAGCGAGCGAACCTGTTTTTGCTCAAATAACTGAATGGCTGATTCTTTGGTCATATTTTAGGAGATAAATTGTGTTTAGAAGCTATAATTCATTGTCAAAACCATTCTTTATTTACCGCCAACTGGGGTACAAATTGTACCCCAGTTGCTTTTAAGCATTTCGTCACGGCTTAAAACCCTTTTAATGTATTGCTTAACATCCGCACTATCATTTAGAACTGCTATAACGTCCTGAACAGAAAAATACCACTTTTGGTCGGCTTCATTCCAAACCGATCGTATTTACTTGCTTTCAAAAAGTTTAATGTTGCTTATGATAGTATTTTTTGATATAAAATAGGAACTATGCTATTGCAAAGTGCCACGTAGTAGCTTCAACATGATTGTTCTTCGCTTACCAAATTTAGTTTATTCCCTTCAAGAATAAAAACCACTTTACAAAAAGTTACCAACATTCATTACGACACAAATACCTGTAAACAAGAAAGTCCGAAGCGATTACCCACTCCGGACTTTTCTGTATTTTATCGACTCAGCAGGTGACTTGAAGTCACCCGCTGAGTAAAAACTGTTAAACTAATCTTTTACCAGCTTCTTATACTTCACCCGTTTTGGACCAACGTCTCCCATTCGTTTTTTGCGGTTTTCTTCGTAGTCAGTAAATCCTCCTTCGAAGAACACGACTTTCGAATCGCCTTCGAATGCCAGAATATGAGTGGCAATGCGGTCGAGGAACCAGCGGTCATGCGAAATCACCACGGCGCAGCCTGCAAAATTATCGAGGCCTTCTTCCAAAGCACGCAAGGTATTGATGTCAATATCGTTGGTAGGCTCATCAAGTAGCAGTACGTTTCCTTCTTCCTTCAAAGCCAAAGCCAGGTGCAGACGGTTCTTTTCTCCACCAGAGAGGTAACCGCATTTCTTTTCCTGATCGGCGCCACCAAAGTTGAATCTGGAAACATAAGCACGTGCATTCAGTTGTTTGCCTCCTATCGAAATTAAATCACTTCCGCCGGTAATTACCTGAAAAACAGTTTTTTCAGGATCAATGGCTTTATGGGTTTGATCGACGTATGCAAGTTTAACTGTTTCGCCCACTTCAAAAGTTCCTTTGTCGGCATGTTCCAATCCCATGATCAGTTTAAACAGGGTGGTCTTACCGGCACCGTTTGGACCAATAACACCAACAATTCCGTTGGGAGGCAACACAAAATTAAGGTCTTCGAACAATATGCGATCGCCGTAACCTTTGGCAACATCAGAAGCAGAAATTACACGTTCGCCCAAACGCGGTCCGTTCGGGATAAAGATTTCGAGTTTTTCTTCTTTTGATTTCACATCTTCATTCACCAAACGATCGTAGGCTCCTAAACGGGCTTTTGACTTTGCCTGACGCGCTTTGGGCGCCATCCGGATCCATTCAAGCTCCCTCTCCAGTGATTTGCGGCGTTTCGAAGCCACCTTCTCTTCCTGCTCCATCCGTTTCGATTTCTGCTCGAGCCACGACGAATAGTTACCTTTCCATGGAATTCCCTCCCCACGGTCAAGCTCCAAAATCCAACCGGCAACATTGTCCAGGAAATACCTGTCGTGAGTAATGCAGATCACTGTTCCCTTGTATTGCTGAAGATGCAATTCGAGCCATTGAATCGATTCAGCATCCAAATGGTTAGTAGGCTCATCAAGCAACAACACATCCGGTTCTTTCAGCAGCAGGCGGCACAAAGCAACCCGTCGGCGTTCACCTCCTGAAAGTTCACCGACAAGCTGATCGTCAGGCGGACATTGCAACGCATCCATCGCGCGTTCGAGTTTGGCATCCAGGTTCCATGCATCCAGATGATCAATTTTATCCTGAAGAACGGCCTGTTCAGCGATCATTTTGTCCATTAAATCAGCATTTTCATACACTTCAGGATCACCAAATTTCAGGTTGATGTCTTCGAAAGCCTTCAAAACATCCACAATTTCCTGAACGCCTTCCTGAACAATTTCTTTAACTGTTTTCGTCTCGTCAAGCTGTGGGTCCTGTTCGAGGTAATCGACGGTGTATCCCGGAGCAAAAACAACATCTCCCTGATAGGAACTTTCAAGTCCTGCAACAATTTTAAGCAAGGTTGATTTTCCTGAACCGTTCAACCCGATGATCCCGATTTTGGCACCCAGGTAGAATGACAAAGAAATATCTTTCAATACTTGTTTTTGCGGTGGGTATGTTTTATTTACCCGATGCATCGAGAAAATAATCTTTTTATCGTCTGCCATAAATTTTTATTTAACTGTTTCTAATCAAATTTGTCTTTTGGGTTATCTAAGAGCACTTTTGAGTTACCAAAATTAGTTCTTTTTCATTAGTATATTCCGTAGTTTTAACAAAAGTAAAATGATACAATCTAAATAACCACTGTGAAATTATTAGTTGTTGACGACAATCCCATTAATCAAAAGTTTTTATTCTACTCTTTAAGGAAGTATTACGATATAGAAACTGCCAATAACGGACTTGAAGCTGTAAACATGTTGGAAAAGGATCTTTTTGATGTTGTATTGATGGATTTGTCGATGCCGGTAATGGATGGCGCCGAAGCGACATTGCAGATCAGGGAATCAATTAGCCACCGCAATAAAAATATTCCAATCATTTTTGTAACAACCAACGATTTTGACCACGAACGGGTCAGGTGCATGGGAAACGGAGCCGATGATTATTTAATTAAGCCAATTGATATTGAAAAGTTATTATCGACCATCGACTATCATCTGAAACAAAAAGAAGAAACTTCAATATAAAACAAAGAAACAGATAACCTTTACAACACCAATTTTGTCAGGTTATCCGGTCGTGAATTAAGGGAAATAAAAAAGGCTGATTATTCATCAGCCTTTTTTTATTCATTGAATATATTTCTTATTCCTGAATTGGTAATTCTGGTGCAGCTTCTTCAGCCGCTGCAGGTTTGCTTGCTTCTTTTGGGGCAACTTTCTTTGCAGTTTCAGTTACTCCGGCAGGTTTTTTCTTTCCACCACGACGTGAACGTCCTGGTTTAACTTTTCCTTCTTTAGCAGCCAACATGCTTTCGTTAAAGTCAACCAATTCGATGATACACATTGAAGCATCATCACCCAGTCGGTTTCCAGTTTTAAGAATCCGGGTATAACCACCCGGACGGTCGCCTACTTTTTCAGCAACATCCCTGAACAAAACAGCAACAGCAGTTTTGCTTTGAAGATATTCAAATACAGTTCTGCGTGAATGAGTTGAATCGTCTTTTGCTTTTGTGATAAGTGGCTCAACATATACTCTTAAAGCTTTGGCTTTGGCCAAAGTCGTTGCAATACGTTTGTGAAAAATCAATGAATTAGCCATATTGGCCAACATAGCTTTTCTGTGTGAGCTAGTTCTACCTAAATGGTTGAATTTTTTACTATGTCTCATTTTTACTTATTCCTTATCAAGTTTATATTTACTGATATCCATCCCGAAAGTCAGACTCAAACTCACCAACAAGTCATCAAGTTCTGTAAGTGATTTTTTACCGAAATTGCGGAATTTGAGCAAATCATTCCGGTTATAGGTAACCAGTTCGCCCAATGTTTCAACATCCGCTGCTTTAAGGCAATTCAATGCACGAACAGAAAGATCCATGTCAACCAGTTTTGTTTTCAACAATTGGCGCATGTGCAATACTTCTTCATCAAACTCTTCGTTTGCAAATTTTTCGTCAGAATCGATTGTAATCTTTTCGTCAGAAAATAGCATGAAGTGATAAATCAGAATTTTTGCTGCTTCTTTCAATGCATCTTTTGGGTGAATTGAACCATCGGTCGTGATTTCAAAAACCAGCTTTTCGTAGTCGGTCTTTTGCTCAACGCGATAATTTTCGATTGCATATTTCACATTTTTAATGGGTGTGAAAATTGAATCAATCGGTATAACTCCAAACTCAGCATCGATAGGCTTATTTTCAGCGCTTGGAACATATCCGCGACCTTTGTTGATGGTAAGTTCCATCTGCAATTTAACTTCAGGTTCCATCCGGCAAATAACTAATTCTGGATTTAGAACACGGAAGCCGGTCATAAATTTATTAATATCTCCAGCGGTAAATACATCCTGTCCTGAAAATGAGATTGAAACCTTTTCGCTGTCAGAATCTTCAGCTTCACGTTTAAACCTGATTTGCTTCATGTTAAGGATGATTTCGGTAACATCTTCCATCACTCCTTTGATAGTAGCAAATTCATGGTCAACTTTGTCGATTTTGATAGTGGTGATTGCATAACCTTCCAAAGAGGATAAAAGAATTCTACGCAAGGCATTACCAATTGTAATACCATAGCCTGGCTCCAATGGACGGAATTCAAATTTTCCGTACTTATCATCGGTTTCAACCATTATAACTTTGTCGGGTTTCTGGAACGCTAATATTGCCATAATACTGAGTAATTGATTATTTAGAATACAACTCTACAATAAGTTGTTCTTTTATGTTTTCAGGAATATCTGCTCTGTCAGGGCGGTTTAAAAATTTACCGGCCATTTGAGTACTATCCCATTCCAACCATGCGAATTTATTGTAACGATGTGAATTCAAAGAAGCAGCAATAGCTTCCAGTGATTTTGATTTTTCACGAACGCCAACAGACTCGCCGGGACGTAAATGATACGAAGGTATGTTAACAACCTCGCCATTAACTACGATGTGCTTGTGAGAAACCAACTGGCGTGCAGCAGCACGAGTTGGTGCAATTCCCAAACGGAATACAACATTGTCTAAACGGGCTTCGAGCAACTGTAAAAGAACTTCTCCAGTTACACCTTTTGATGCCGATGCTTTTTTAAACAAATTAGAAAATTGTTTTTCCAAAACACCATACATGTATTTGGCTTTTTGTTTTTCTTTTAATTGCGTACCGTATTCCGATTTTTTACGGCGGCGACTTGCCAAACCATGAACTCCCGGTGGGTAATTTTTCTTTTCAAGCACTTTATCAGGTCCGAAAATGGCTTCACCAAATTTTCGGGCAATTCTTGATTTTGGTCCAATATATCTTGCCATTACTGTCTTAATTAATTAGATTATACACGTCTTCTTTTTGCAGGACGACATCCGTTGTGCGGTAGTGGAGTTACGTCAACAATTTCACTTACCTGAATGCCCACACTGCTCATAGCGCGAATAGCAGACTCGCGACCATTACCCGGACCTTTTACATATACTTTTACTTTTCTGAGTCCAAGATCATACGCGGTCTTGGAACATTCTTCAGATGCTACCTGAGCGGCATACGGAGTATTCTTTTTAGAACCTCTGAATCCTTTTTTACCGGCTGACGACCACGAAATTACTTCACCATTACCATTGGTCAACGACACAATGATGTTATTGAATGAAGAATGAATGTGTGCCTGCCCGATTGCTTCAACGATAACAACTCGTTTTTTTGTAGAACCAGTCTTTTTTGCCATAATTCAAATATCAATTATTTAGTGGCTTTTTTCTTATTAGCAACAGTTTTTCTCTTACCCTTACGTGTACGTGCATTGTTTTTAGTGCTTTGTCCACGAAGAGGTAAGCCTACACGATGACGAATACCGCGATAACATCCGATATCCATTAATCGTTTAATATTCATTTGGGTTTCAGAGCGTAATTCTCCTTCAACCTTAATGCTTCCACTGATAGCTGCACGAACAGCAGCTAAATGTTCATCCGTCCAATCCTGAACTTTGATGTTTTTGTCAACGCCGGCTTTTTCGAGGAGCGTTACAGAAAGATTTCGCCCAATACCATAAATATAGGTTAATGCTATCTCGCCTCTCTTATTGTTAGGGATGTCAACACCACTTATACGAGCCATAAATAAAATTTTTACAAAGTTAATTAATTATCCCTGACGTTGCTTGTACTTAGGATTCTTTTTGTTAATCACGTACAAACGGCCTTTTCTGCGTACAATTTTGCATTCGGCACTACGTTTTTTAATGGATGCTCTTACTTTCATTATTTTGTGCTTTAGTTTTTGTATCTAAAAGTAATTCTTCCTTTGGTCAGGTCGTATGGTGACATTTCAACCTTTACTTTATCGCCGGGTAAGATTTTGATGTAATGCATCCTCATCTTTCCGGAAATATGTGCAGTAATTGTATGCCCATTTTCCAATTCAACCCTGAACATTGCATTCGATAATGATTCAATGATTGTTCCGTCTTGTTGTATTGAAGACTGTTTTGCCATAAATATAGACTAAGTATCAAATATTTTTGATGTTTATATTCCAATTTAAAATTCAGCTTTAAACATCTGCACGAAAGATAAAATTATTTTCCGTTAATAAATCCGGCAAAATTACAAGAATAACCGGACTTAATTTCAGTATTTGTGAATTTTATTCAACAAGTTTAGAACTCTCACCAATCCAGGACACATAAAATGTCCAAATAGATTAATTAGTACCCGCTACTTCCGGTACGTCCTTTGATCCGGCCTGATTTCATCAAACCATCGTAATGACGCATCAAAAGATGACTCTCAATTTGTTGCAGTGTATCCAAAACAACTCCCACAAGAATCAACAGTGACGTTCCGCCAAAGAAATAGGCGAACTGGTTATTGATTCCTGCCATCATTGCAAACGCAGGCAGAATAGTTATAATTCCTAGGAAAATAGATCCCGGAAGTGTGATTCTGGACATGATGGTATCAAGAAATTCAACAGTTTTCTTTCCGGGTTTAACGCCTGGAATAAATCCGCCATTCTTCTTCATATCCTCAGCCATTTGCATCGGATTAACGGTAATTGCTGTATAGAAATAAGTGAACAGAATTACAAGTAAAAATTGAGTCAGGTTGTACCAAAAACCGGTATGGTTTGAAAATGCGGCTGCAAAGCCACTCATACTATCTGATTTGGCAAAACCGGCAAGACTAATAGGTATAAACATGATTGCCTGAGCAAAAATGATAGGCATTACCCCTGCTGCATTAACTTTCAAAGGTATGTACTGACGAACACCACCATATTGTTTGTTGCCAACAATTCTTTTAGCGTATTGTACCGGTATTTTGCGGGTTCCCTGAACCAGTAAAATAGATCCCATAAATACAAAGAACAAAACTACAAACTCTAACAGGAACATTACCATACCACCACCTTGTTGTTCGATGCGCGAAGCAAATTCGGCAACTACAGAGTGTGGCAGTCGTGCAATAATTCCGATCATGATGATCAGTGATATACCATTTCCAATTCCTTTGTCAGTAATACGTTCACCAAGCCACATTACAAACATCGAACCTGCAGTTAATATTAAAGTTGATGATATCGTAAACAGTGTTCCGGTTATTGCAAAAGCTGATTCGGGTAATTGGGCATGCAGATTAACTAAATATGCAGGTGCCTGGAAGATCAGGATGACAACAGTCAGATAACGGGTTAGCTGATTGATTTTGCGACGTCCTGATTCACCTTCTTTTTGTAACCGCTGAAAATAGGGTACCGCAATACCCATCAGCTGAATTACAATAGAAGCCGAAATATAGGGCATGATTCCCAATGCAAAAATAGATGCCTGGGAAAAAGCTCCTCCTGAGAACATATCCAACAATCCGAGCAACCCCTCAGATGTTTGATCTTTAAGTTGGTCCAACTGAGCCGGATCAACTCCTGGTAAAGAAACATAAGAACCTAAACGATATATTAAAAGCAAAAACAAGGTGATCCCCAACCGGGACCGTAAGTCTTCAATCTTATAAATATTCTTTAGGGTTTCAAAAAACTTTTTCATCAGAGTTAGAGTATTTCGGTGGTTCCTTCTAGTTTCTCAATGATTTCTTTTGCTCTTTTTGAAAAAGCGTGTGCTTTAACTTCCAATTTAAGGTTTAATACTCCGTCTCCCAAAATCTTTATTTTATCCCTTTTGGAAGCCATGCCAGCTTCAACCAAAGTTTCAACATCAATAGTTGTAAGTTTTAAATTTTCAGCCAACTCCTGAACTACATCAAGGTTGATTGCTTTAAACTCTTTTCTGTTAATGTTTGTGAAGCCAAATTTTGGTACAACACGCTGTAAAGGCATTTGACCACCTTCGAAACCACGACGTGTTTTGTAACCAGATCTTGATTTGGCTCCTTTATGACCTCTTGTAGAGGTACCGCCATGACCTGAACCCTGGCCACGTCCAATTCGCTTTTCGCTCTTGGTTGAACCTTCGGCAGGTTTAAGATTACTTAAATCCATATTTCTTGATCTTAATAAGTTTAAACTTCTTCAACTTTAACAAGATGCTTCACTTTGTTGACCATCCCGATAATCTGTGGAGTTACTTCGTGTATTACTGCACGATTAAGTTTCTTGATTCCCAACGCTGTGAGTGTTGCTACCTGTGTCCAGTCAGAACCAATTTTACTTCTTACCTGTGTAATTTTTATCTTAGCCATAACTCCTTATCCATTAAATACTTTATCCAATGTTACTCCCCGTTGATCGGCTACTGTGTGAGCATCTCTCAGTTCGAGAAGTGCGGCCATAGTTGCTTTTACAAGATTGTGAGGGTTCGAAGATCCTTTTGATTTTGCAAGGATGTTGTGAATTCCAACACTTTCCAATACAGAACGCATAGCACCTCCGGCCTTTACCCCGGTTCCAGATGTTGCCGGTTTTAAAAATACGCGGGCGCCACCAAATTTAGCTTCCTGTTCGTGAGGAATTGTTCCTTTGTGAATTGGAACCTTTACAAGGTTTTTCTTTGCAGCATCAACACCTTTTGAAATTGCAGTGGTAACTTCGCTGGCTTTACCGAGGCCCCAGCCTACGATACCATCTTCGTTGCCTACTACTACAATTGCTGAGAAGCTAAATGTACGACCCCCTTTGGTTACTTTTGTAACGCGGTTAATAGCTACCAACCGATCCTTCAGTTCCAGATCACTGGTTTTTACTTTTCTGATATCTCCTGACATAACTATTAAAATTTAAGGCCACCTTCACGGGCAGCATCAGCTAATTGTTTAACTCTACCGTGATACAAATAACCATTACGATCAAATACAACAGCAGAGATTCCGGCAGCTAAAGCCTTTTCAGCAATTGCTTTTCCAATTATCGCAGCCATTTCGATTTTGGTACCCTCGGTACCTACGAAATCTTTATTAAGCGAGGAAACTGCCAGCAACGTTTTTCCATTTAAATCATCAATCAACTGGGCATAAATTTGCTTGTTGCTTCTGAAAACATTCAAACGTGGTCTTTCTGCAGTTCCGGAAACAATCTTCCGGATTCTCTTCTTAATTCTATATCTTCTTTCTTGCTTCGTTAAAGCCATGGTTTTTAATTTTTATTATTTAGCACCAGCTGATTTTCCGGCCTTGCGCCTAATAATTTCACCAACAAACTTAACACCTTTTCCTTTGTAAGGCTCAGGTTTTCTGAAGGATCTGATTTTAGCAGCAATATGCCCGATAAGTTGTTTATCACAGCTTTTCAGCGTTACAATCGGGTTACTGCGTTTATCACTTTTTGCCTCTACCGAAACTTCTGAAGGAAGTTGCAAGTAGGTATGGTGTGAATAACCTAAAACCAAATCGAGTACCTGACCATCGTTTTCAGCACGATATCCAACACCTACAAGCTCGAGTTTTATTTCGAAGCCTTTTGATACACCTTCCACCATGTTGTTAACAAGTGAACGGTATAAGCCATGAATGGCGCGGTGTTTTTTCTCATCTGAGGGACGATTTACCGTAAGAGTGTTTCCTTCCAATTCAAAAGAAATATCAGGATCAACTTGTTGTGTTAGTTCGCCCAGCGGACCTTTTACTGTAACCAGATTTGAATCGCTTACAGAAAATTTTACTCCAGCCGGTATTTCTATGGGAAGTTTACCTATCCTTGACATTATTATTATTCCTCCTTAGATTAATAAACGTAACATAAAACCTCACCGCCAACACCTAATTCCCGAGCTTCTTTGTCGGTAATTACGCCTTTGGAGGTCGAAATTACTGCAATTCCCAAACCATTGAGCACTCGTGGAATACTGTCGGTATGACAATATTTCCTCAAACCAGGTTTACTGATTCTTCTGATTGCTTTGATCGCAGGAATGTGAGATTCAGGATGATATTTCAACGCAATTTTAATGTTGCCCTGAAAGTTGATTTCGTCTTCAAACTTATAGTTGAGGATATATCCTTTATCTTTCAAAATTTTGGTAATTTCTTTCTTGATATTGGATGCAGGAATATCGACCACACGATG
>DAITNH010000025.1:7264-28658 GCA_036834745.1 Prolixibacteraceae bacterium | reverse complement strand
AAATAAAAAAAAATAAAAAAAAACTCTGGAAAAATTTGGATTACAACATAGAAGGGCTTCACTTTTGGAGTGAAACCCTGACTGATATGCTGCTAAAATAAAATACCCTATTTCATTTCGGCAGGTGCTAGCTGAACAGTTGAAACATCGACTGTAATTTCACCTAAGCGAGTGGCCACTTCAGGTTTCATGCTTTCCTGGAATCGTCCGCCAAGATGCTTGGCCAAAAACTTTTCGGCTGATGCCAGCATGGCCATATTGTTTACCGGACGTGCAAACCCGTGACCTTCGTCGGGGGCAACAATGTATTCCACCGGAAAACCTCTTTCGCGTAGGGCAATTACGATCTGATCTGATTCTGCTTTATTTACACGCGGGTCGTTTGCTCCTTGTATAACAAGCAGGGCAGCCTTAATTTTGTTGGCCGAATTGAGGGGTGATTGCCTTTCGAGCTGAGCTTTGCCTTCAGGAGTATTTGGGTCGCCCATGCGTATATGGAAAACTACACGACCAGCTTCCCAATAAGGTGGAATAGAATTCAGTAAAGTAATCAGGTTCGACGGACCAACAATCGATACACCGCAGGCATACACATCAGGAGTAAAAGCTACTCCGGCCAGTGTAGCATACCCGCCATACGATCCGCCCATAATTCCGATCCTGGTCGAGTCGGCAATTCCTTCTTTAATCAGGTATTTAACTCCCCAGGTTATATCGTCCTGCATCTTTTCTCCCCATTGGTTGTTTCCGGCATTCAGGAATTTTTTTCCGTATCCGGTTGAAGATCTAAAATTTGGAGCCAATACGGCGTAACCACGGTTGGCAAGAAACTGAGCGTAAGAATTATATCCCCATCCGTCGCGAGCCCATGGACCACCGTGTGGAAATACAACGACCGGCAGATTTTTCGGTTCAAGACCTTTGGGTAAGGTCAAAAATGCCGGAATTTCCATTCCATCAGACGATTTATAGCTGATAGCCTTCATTTCAGACAAATCGGGCACCGGGATATTTGGCCGCGGACGATACTGAAAAGTGAGTTTTTTGGTGATACGATCAAACAAATAAGTAGAGCCCGGATCGACATCGGCTGAAGCGCTGACCATCCAGTAGTTTTCGTCGGTGGTTGATGAAGTAAAATAAACATCTGTGTTAGGCAATTCTTTCTTAATCAGGTTATAATCTTCCTCAAAACTTTTATCCTTCCAGTAAATCCGGTTGCACTCGTCTTCATACGAAGTATAAATAATCTCTTTGATTTTTTCCGATATAAACACATTTCCGAGGTCCACCCTTTTTAACGGGTCGCTCTCAACCACTTCTTCCTGAAGGGTTTCCGGATCAAAAAGAATCAATTGTGAAAGATCAATATTGTCGCCTTTATTGGTTTGCATGTAAACCCGCTTATTTTCTTTGTCGAAAGCCAATGGATAAGCCTCTTCAAAAACGGTAGAAGTATAAATTTTAACCAGTTCATTGGCATCAACCCGTAAAATATCATTGCTGCCATCGGAATTGGCACGGTTGGCCAGTCGTAGCTGATCGTTCCAGTCGAACACCCAACCGGTAATCCGGTCGGTGGCCGAGTTTTGGCGAATCAGTGTTCTTTCGCCGGTTGAAATCTTCATTTTATATAGGTCGTGCCAGGCCTTGTCGCGGTCATTCAGGCCGATATAGATCGCATCCGGATCGGTGTAAGGAATCGAATAAATAAAAACCCTGACACCTTTTAAATTGGTAAGGTCTCTGTTCACCGGAATGTCACTTCCTGCAGCAGGCGCTTCCAGCGGGTTAACAGCATAAATGTTGAAATTTTCGTCGCCGCCCTTGTCCTGCGAATAGAGAATATATTTTCCGTCGCGTGTCCAGAAATAGGAGCGGATAGGCCGGATAGTATCGGATGTAATTGGCTTTGCCGCGGTAAAATCCTCTTCAAGTTTCTTAATCCAGATGTTCTGTGTCCCTTTTGTAAGGTTTAATGAAGGAAATAAATTTCCCGTCGGGAGAGATTTGTCCTCCGGCGATTTCAGGAGCGTCGAAAAGCAGTTCACGGTCGATAAGAGGTGGTTGCTCAACTTTTGGAGCTGGAGACTGGCATGCTGCTGCCGTAATTAGCAGCACGAAGCTGAAAAACTTTGTCGGTTTCATTGGCGAACAATTTAAGTGATTGGTAAATAACTATTTCGATAAATAACAGCAACTTGATTCATTTTGTTTATTGTTATACCAAATGCATTCTTCAATTGGTGTTAAGTATAAATTCTGCGGACAATTGCCCCGGAAAAATCGTTCATAAGCTTCTTTACCTGTGCAGGTTTCGCATCCTTTGACTGGCTTTGTGGCTTGCCTGCAATTTTCTCCAGTACCTGAATCAAATGATCGACATCGCTTTCGCTGTTTCCGATACCCAGACTTACTCTTGCTACTCCGGGCAATGATAATTTGGGGAATAAAGTCACAATCAGTTTCTGAAATTTTTCCAGACCAGGTCCAACATGGAGAATGTGCTTGACAATGATATGCGCGCAATGGCAACCGGTCCGGACTCCAATTCCACCCCAAAGGGCGAGCTCTTTACCCGTCTGGGTTGACATTTTATTTGTAAATGCAAATGGAATTACTCCTGCCTTACGGGAGAAATAAGGTGATTCCGTGTCATTTATCCCGTATATATTTAGTCCCTGAATTTGCGCCATTCCGTGCAAAGCCCTCTTTGTCAAAGCTTGTTCTTCCTCCCTGATCAGGTCCATGCCAATTCGCTGCAAAAGCAGAAGAGCCTTGCCCAGAGCAGCAATACCACCTGCATTTTCTTCTCCGGATGAACGGATTAAATCGAATTCTTCGGCATTAAATTTCAGAAGTCCTTTTCGTGCTACCAGCATTCCGCTGCCGAATGGAGCATAAACTTTGTGGGCAGAGAAGGCCAGATAATCAATTCCGCAACCTTCCATATCTACTTTGCGGTGAGCCACCAATTGTGCGGCATCTACCAGCAGTCGGGCTCCATACTGATGTGCAATCCGGCTGATCTCCTCCAAATTGTTGCATGTACCCAGTACGTTCGAAGCTCCGCTCACTGCTACAAGCCTGATTCTTTTTCGTCCGTACAGAAACTCCTGATTGTATGCTTTTATGATCGTATTCAGCTCGTCCGGATTTATGAAGCCATCGGCGTCCACAGAAAGCCGGTTGAGCGAACACCCGGGTATTATCCGCCAGGGCAGATCGTTCGAAGAGTGTTCGAGCAATGTGCCAAGCACTACCGGCTCGATTCCTTCTTCGGATTCCCGGCTCAAACTTTCGGATACCAGGTTAATGGCTTCGGTGGTATTGGAAGTAAAGAACATGTCATACTCCGCCAGAGGTGCTCCCAGAAATTCGGCGCAAATGGCTCTAACCTCCTGAATAATTTCTTGTTTTACCTGTTCGGGTTGCCGATAAGCCTGTCGAAACGCGTTCCAGATTGGGGTGAAAGTTGGTGTACTTGCACTGTTGTCAAGGTTGATAAAAGTTCGCTGTCCTTCCATGGTTGGAACCTGAACGCCTCTGCCGATGAGCGTTTTCCGAAGTTCTTCCAGCAATTCCTTTCCAGAGTATTTATCCAGTTCGTCGTGGTACAGTATTTCGGCGGCTGTCAGCGGTTTTGAGGTTGAATTCAGGAAACTATTTTTCTCTGATCGTTTTATCATTCGCAGTGCTTTGGCAAATGCAATGATGTTAATGATGGCAGGTGTTCCGGCCTCGAATTTGTCGGGTGATCTGGCCCATATTATCCAATCTTTCGAGATTAGTCTGGCAGTTCCTCCTCCGACATTAAAAGTAACACTCTTGGGCAGCTTGTTCCGTTTTACTGCCAATGCGGTAACTCCCAATGAAAGTCCGAAATCCAGGCTTGATAAAATTTGATAGTTTTCGGGTTGAAGTTGCTGAATGAGAACTTTCGCTCTTCGGGGCGTGCAAAAGATTACCACATATTTGTCCTTATTCAGGCCCAAATATTCCAGCACAATTTCCCTGGCATGTTCGAATAAATGCGTGGTCACCAGTGAGTTGTGTCCGCTTCCCCTGTGAACATTTGAATACGTTTCTAAAGCTGCATACATTCCCCGCTCAAGCTCTGTAAATGTTTCTGCGATTTCACTGTCCAAAGGAACTGGCTTTTCAACTTCATTGAGCTGAAGAACATCCGATGATCTGAATTCTGTGGAAAAAACCTCTTTCATTTCGTTTGAATCCATATTTTTATACCTATGATGATTTATTCGTTTTTTGAACACTTATTATTCAATTTTCGCTTTGAAAACTTTTACAGCAAACATTTCTATTAAAATACCATAGATAATTCCGGCAATTGTGAAAAATAAGAATCCGTTCATATTCCCTTCAAGAAAGGGGATTGAGGTTATTAACGATACGAATAAACCAATCAATGCGCCATGAAATAAGAAATTAATTTTCAAGCTACTTATTCCAATAAAAAAGCCAAGCATAACTCTGTTGAAAAATGTGGGAACTATTGTGAAGAACGAAAACTCTGAAATATTGCCACTCAACAGACCACCGATGGAACAAATTAAACCGGCAATTATTCCTCCAATCGTACAAATTAGCAATCGGTTATTTTCCATATTTATACTTTTTAAGGTGAAGAAATTATATTTTTTTGAGTTATTCTGCTTCAAACCACTCAATCACCTGCCAAACGCGTTCTTTAATTTCTTCCGGAGTTGGGTTCAATTCTTTAGATGTAAAAGTTCCGTTTTCGAGGTCGATGCGCTCAAAAACCATGAGATACAGGGCGAA
This sequence comes from Prolixibacteraceae bacterium, assembly GCA_036834745.1. Lineage (GTDB taxonomy): Bacteria > Bacteroidota > Bacteroidia > Bacteroidales > Prolixibacteraceae > Aquipluma. The sequence goes on along the minus strand of DAITNH010000025.1, from coordinate 23,855 downwards.
TATGATTTCAAGGCTCAACTGGCCGCGAGGTTCTACAAACGGTCGGATTTCCTGAATCATTTCGTAAGTTTTCAGGCGATAAATATCGGCCACTTTGTACAGTTCGCGAATCAGGTTTCGGAAACCATCTGTCAAGGGTTCACCTTTTGCCATTTGAAGAAGCTTCGCACGGCTGAGACCGTTTTCCTCAATCAGATCATCCGGAAAATAGTTGAGGTTGTTGAGGTGATCTTTCTGGAAATCGCGGATAATGTGCACCAGGTAACTAAAAATGGCGCAGGGTGTTGCTACCCGTTTTACATCGAAAACCGGCGGCAGGTATTTTCCGTCTTTTTGAGTCAGTCCGCACAAATGAACAAAGATGGAAGCCGGAGCCACAGAAGCGCCGCCCGCATAATCGATAAAATCTTGCAGTGTCGGGAATCCGTCGTGGTAAATATCGTAAATCATCGATTTGGTAAAAGCTTCGAGCGGCCAGAAAGGAATGCTAAACCGATCAACCGTTTCGATGAGTTCAGCCTGAAGCGGATTGTTCTGCGATGCTTCTGCAATGGTATTGATCCAGCGATAAACATCAGCTTCGAATTGTGCCTGGTTTTCAGGGGCAATGGTGACATGCTCGGTTTTGTAATCATCAATCAGGTCGTCGATGGCCCGCATAAATTTGTAGCAGTTTTTGGCTGCCTGATAGCGTTCTTTGTCCCAGAAATGGGCAGCAATCAGGATGTTTGGGTGATCGACAATCTTCTCGAAATCGATGGAATCGAAAATTTGATAGTACAGATCGGTTTGGGTGTGAACGAGTGTTTCCATTTTGTATTCGTATTGTAATTTACGATTTTACGATTGACTATTTACAATTTTGTTGAGACCGTCATTGCGAACGAAATGAAATGTAGTGAAGCAATCTGTTCGCGGAGAGACTGCTTCGTTCCTCGCAGTGACGGTTCATATATCAAATCCTTTCTGCACTTAATTATTTGCCATTTTCTTCGCATCCTTCAGAATGCGTTCCGACGTTAACTTCGCTCCCAAAAGTACCAGTGGAACACCGTTACCGGGATGCGTACTTCCACCGGCGAAATACAAATTTCGATATTTTTTGTGTTGGTTGTGCGGCCTGAAATAGCCCATCTGAAAAATGGTATGTCCAAGGCTTCCGAAAACCGAACCACGGGTCACATTGCAGGTTTTCTTCCAGGTTTTTGGCAAGTAGCTTACTTCGAATGTTAGGTGATCTTCAATGTCATCCATTCCGGCTTCTTTCAGGCGACTGATCACTCCGGCGCGCGCGGTTTGCTTCAGTTTTTTCCAGTCCTGATTGTAATTCGCATCCAAATGAGCCACGGGAACAATCACCGACAGCGTATCGTGATTTTCAGGAGCGGCCGATTTGTCGCTGCGTACAGGCGCATGAATGTAAAAACTTGGATTGTCGGACAGTGATTTTTCCTTGAAAATCTTTTTCAGCCCGTCTTTGTACGGATCGTTCAGGAAAACACTGTGGTGGTCGAGTTGCGGATAAACTTTATCGACTCCCCAGTGAAAAACGATGGCAGAACAGGAATATTTTCGCTTTTTCAATCGGTCAGAAGCTTCCTTGTCGGACAGCAATTCCTTGTAAACGTAGGGCAAATCGGCATTGGCGATCACCAGATCGGCATCTATTCGGGTTCCGTCATCCAGCAAAATTCCTTCGGCTTTATTGCCGTTCAGAATGATTTTTTCTATCGGTTTTTTGTAATGAAACTGTACGCCCAAACTGGTTGCTTTCTCAAGCAACTTTTCAACAATCCGGTGCATTCCGCCTTTGGGAAACAGGGCTCCTTCGGCAATTTCGGCTCCGGGCAGCATCGAAAAAAATGCAGGCGCCTGATAGGGATTCTGGCCCACGTAAATGTTCTGAAACGTAAACGCCATCCGGAGGTGCGGATCTTTAAAAAACTGCTTGATGTAATCGGTGTGAAATATCCAGACTTTCAGTTTCAGGAGCAATCTCATGCTTTTCAGATTGACAAACTGAAACAAATGATCGAAATTTTTGCCCAGTAAATCGTTCATTGACAGGTTGAAAAACTCGTAACCTTCCTTCACATATTCCTGAAATTTGGGGAAACTTCCCGGTTCGATGGATTCCAGTTGCGCTTTCATCTTTTCGGGATTGCGGGTAAAAGAAAAGTCGCTTCCGTCGCTGAAAAACAGTTTATAAACCGGTTCGAGCGAAGTGGTTTCCAAATCCTTTTCCAGATCGATTCCCAGTTCAGACAAAACCTGTTTGTAGAGCGATGGCATCAGCAAAATGGTGGCGCCCAAATCAAAGCGGTGCCCGTCCTGTATCATCTGTCCGCAGCGGCCACCCGGATTGGCATTTTTTTCATATACTTCCACGGCGTATCCGTTTTGGGCAAGAAATGCGGCAGTGGCAATTCCGCCAACTCCAGCCCCGATAATTACCGCTTTTGGATTGTTGTTCATGGTTGATTTTCTGGTTTCTTATTTGTGTTTTCTGGTTTTCTGAATAGCATTTTTGTTGTTTACGCTGTCAGGTTTTTCAAACGCTGACAGGTATTTTTACGCGTTTTGACCTGTCAGCGTCATTCGACCTGACAGCGTCAAGATTTACCCAAATTCAGGAGGGAAAATAACCATTCCTGAAACGCCGGATAAAGCATTTTCGGCGAGTTCAACGGCCATAAAAACGTCATCTGACGGTAGTTCCATTGCTACTTTTAGTCCCCAGCCGGAAGCTGTTTTGTAGCCAAAACGCGGATAATATTCCGGGTGCCCGATCAGGATGACCGATTGAAACCCCAATTCCCTGGCTTTTTGATGCCCTACAATGATTAACTGTCCTCCAATGCCCTGTTTCTGAAATTCAGGAAGAACCGAAACCGGCCCCAATACGAGTGACTGAAATTGCTGCTGACCGTTATCAATTACCAAAGGGGTAAACAAAATATGCCCGACTACTTTTCCGTTTATTTCGGCTACCAGCGAAAGCTCATCAATGAAAGTTGGCGATTTCCGTAGTTTATCAACGAGCTGTCCCTCTTTTTGGTCGCTAAATTCCATGGTTTCGAAAGCTTTTTCGGTCAGCTCGATTACCCAATCGTAATCTTCCCGGGTTTCCTGGCGGATGTTGATGTTTTGATTCATGATTCTTGGGTTTTAATGCGTGAATTTAGAACCATTGTTTGGTTCAGGAAAAGTTAAATGGCACGAATGACTTGTTTTTACCGATGAATGGACAATTTGAACAGATTTGCCAAAGTCGTTAGATTTTTTTTGTCCATTTTTTTATTGAAAGGGGGAAAAATTCAGGAGTCTCACTTTTGTATTTCAAATACTTTTCGCCAAAAAACTTTTCCAGTTCCTGGTATTCTGTTTTTATGAATAATTTCAAAGGAACATACCCCACTAAACTGGTTGTCAGCACCAACCACGAGTTCATGAGGAGCGAAAGAGCGGGAATAATAAGAAATAGTTTAATTTATTCATGGAGTTGGAAAATATTATGTCGATAATGTAGTTTTGTTTTATTTCAGTCCAAAACGATAGCTTAATTTTATCAGAAATACGTTGTGTGGTTTGTTATCGCTTCCATCAAAAAGATTGCTTAAGTCATCTGACAGGTTAAGATTTCCGGAGTTATCGGAACTACTTCTGGACTGGCTCCAAACCAGGAAAACCGATGATCCGGGACTGTATTCCCATCGCAAAACAAAGTTGGAAAGAAACTCTTTGAAATTGAAATCTTTCTTGTTAAAACGGTAATCTGTAGATCCATCACCATTTTCATCGATTAGGTATTCATCGTCACCGAGACTAATCTGCGATGGTGAAAAGATACGGAAACGGTTATCGTAATTGTCGTCCATTGGATTGACTATCTGTTTGTGATCGTTGTACTTTCCGGTGGCAATAAACGGCTGCCCCCAGTATTGGAGGGTCAGGTCAGGACTCAGGTTTACGTTAATTCTGAACGAGGTGCTGATTGTTTTTCGATCGATATTGGCAAAAATGTATTTATCTCCCTGATTGAGTTCGATGGTACTTACATACTGAAGTTCATTGAATGATTTGCTAAAGCCAGGATTAAAAGAAAGTACCAGAAAATTTGTCGGCTTGTACGAAAATCCAACATTTGTATTGAAGTTGTTTGAACTCTCCTGAAATCCAACATTAAGGTTCGTGTTTGAATCGAAAACAAGTTTTTTGCGGCTATCGGTCGAAAATCCAAAACGAACATTCCAGTTTCCGGGTGTTGTCATCATCGTACCACCGCGCAGGATGCTTTGATCGAGATTGTTGCCGCGCACCGATCCGCCAGTGTAAAGATTCCAGAAATTCTTCAAATTCATGTTCGCGTTCCATTCCAGTCCTTTACCAAGCTGGTCTGCCCCAAAATTCCAGACCGAATAGATGTCGGCGTTAATGTTGTACTGCCGGTAAATTCCTTTGGGTTCAAACTGGTTGTATTGCCCCCATAGCACGGATAAAACCTGGTCTGCTTCGCGCAGATATCCCACGTCATTGGTTTCAAATCCCGGCGTTTTCCAGATTGTCGCGCTCATGAAATTCCAGTTGCCGTTTTGCTTGATAATCTGCAACCTGCCTCCCGATCCGGCCAGTGAGGTCCGGTTTGGATCCAGAACAGCGTAATCTTTGTCAGGTCGCTGGAAGTACCTTGCCGAAGATTTTTGGGTATTTTCGATGGCCTCTTTTGAACCCTGAACAAGACTAAAAGCATTGTTGAAGTTTAACGACCAGCTTTTATTTTTGAAATATTGGGTAAAATCGATGCCTGCTGTGTAAGCTGATTTGTGAAGGAAGTTCTGGGTTTCGTCATTCAGAATCCTGTTTGTGCCTGTAAAAATTCCGCCGATGATTGTATTGCCATCGTGAATGTCTTTTTGAACCCGACCGATAAAATAATTGGTAAGTGGTTCAACGGTTTTTAACATTCTTCCACCAATGGTATCAATTTCCGCATTTTCTTCACTTGTTACCGCATCAATAAATCCAACCGAAAATCCGTCTTTCGTTTTACCGGTAAGTTTTGCTGCTCCCAAAATATTTGCCTGGATGGGAACATCAGCGTTCCATTCGTCCTCCAGTTCGGGGTAAACTTGCGGTCTGCGGCCTATTCGTCTGGAATAAAATAAGTTGTCGTTGCCGACATCTCCGTCGCCAATGCCAAGCCCGAAACTTGTGATGTTGTTGCCTTCAATAAAAAACGGGCGTTTTTCCCTGAAAAATGTTTCATAAGCCGACAGGTTTACCTCCGACGGATCAGCTTCCACCTGTCCGAAGTCGGGATTAATCGTCAGGTCCATGGTCATGTTATTGGTTACTCCGATCTTGGCATCCAGACCCGCATTTATTTTTGACGACCTCCCTTTAGCAAGAAAAGGATTTTCAGGAACTGCCTCGAATGTTTCCGTTTTGGCAACAGCATAGGGAGTGACATCAAATATTTTTCGTGGCTTGATTTGTTCCAGACCTTTCATTTCGCCAAACAGATGGACCATTCCGGGTGCCTCTTTTGGAATATGCTGCCAGAAAGAAGTTTCATTATTTCGATATAAAACACGTCCAATTTCAAGTCCCCAAACAGTTCCTGAATTTTTGTCGAACCTAACCTGACTGAAAGGAATTTTCATTTCGGCAATCCAGCCTTCATCGTTTATCGAGGTTTGCACCCACCAGTTCGGATCCCACGAAGGATCTTCATATTCCCCGTCGTTCATAATCATGCGGTCGTATTTTACCCCGGCTGAGCTTACACCAAAAAGAAAGCCGGTGCGCAAATCGTGAAAACTATCGAAAATTACCCCTGCCAGATCGCCGTCAGCTTCATCGCGTCTGGTCAGCCGGTTAACAATACTGTCGGGACTTGTATCGTATGCTTTAATTGCCACATAAAGGTAATTGTCGTCGAATAAGATGTTGAATTCGGTACGCTGTGTGGCAGGCCGTCCGCTGAATGGCTGATTTTGTGTAAAATCATCGGGCCATGTTCCAGATTGCCAGGCAAGATCGTCGAGTTTTCCATTTATTGTTGGAGGGGAAGTTGTACGGGTGGCCGTGTATAACTTCATTTCGGGTGTTTGAGCATACGCAGAATGAAGCGCTAAAATCAATATTCCGCAGATAAGGCATTTTTTCATGGGTCCTGGGTTTCGGTTTTTTTCTGAACTTTTGTTTATTGTTCCTGAAGATTCAGACGATTAATTGAGGCATTCGTTACATACTTTTCGAATAATTGTATGGTCGAAGTTGAGCATTCTCAAATAAAGTCCGGCCTCTTTATAATTCACAGTTTATTACGAAAATAAAGTATGTCGGATATAAAAGGTCCGATTTGACATGAATCATGATTGATATATATCAAATTAAAAGTCTTTTTATTCTTTTGATTGCAAATTAATTTTTGTGTAAACTCGCAATCCCGAAAATTAAACTAATGGATGGCTCTGTAATTCGGTTTCGTTGTTGGTTTTTGTGAAATTCGGTCTAACAATTAACAATCAATAAAATAGAATCATTTTATGGAAAATTCAGGAAAATTGAAAACCGTTAAATTTTACAGCGGTGAAACTACTCCACTTGAAATGCACAAGGTGCGTGTGGTTCAGAAACTGAACCTTTTGCCTATCGAAGAACGCAAAGATGCCATCTACGGAGCCGGTTTCAATACGTTTCTCCTTATGAACAAAGATGTTTTTCTCGACATGCTAACCGACTCGGGAACCAATGCTATGAGCGATAACCAGGTTGCCGCCATGAGCGTCGCCGACGATTCGTATGCCGGATCGGCCAGTTACACAAAGCTGGTGGGAGCCATTAAAGAAGTATTCAATCAGGATTATTTTCTGCCGGTTCACCAGGGTCGTGCAGCAGAACATATCATTTCCAAGTCTTTTTGCAGACCGGGAAGTGTTGTTCCGATGAACTACCATTTCACCACCACCAAAGCTCACATCGAAATGGCCGGCAGTGCAGTTGAAGAAATTTATACCGATGAGGCACTGAAAATCAAAAGTGATTTTCCTTTCAAGGGAAATATGGATATCAATAAGCTACACAAGGTAATCGAAAAATGGGGCGCTGAAAATGTGGCTTACATTCGTTTCGAAGCCGGTACCAACCTGATAGGCGGACAACCATTTTCGATGGCCAACCTGCGCGAAGTGTCGGCAATTGCCAAAGCTCACAATATCATGTTGCTGATGGACACCAGTTTGATCAACGAAAACCTCTATTTCATCAAAATCCGCGAAGAAGGTTATCTGGATATGCCAATCAAAGATATTCTGCACGAAATGATGAGTTATACTGACTTCTCATACTTCTCGGGCCGCAAAGTTAGCTGCACACGTGGAGGCGGAATTTGTACCAACAACCATGATATTTACATGAAAATGCGCGACTGGGTGCCACTCTTCGAAGGGTTCCTAACCTACGGAGGTATGAGCGTTCGCGAAATTGAAGCAATGGCCGTTGGTCTGATTGAAACGCTGGATTTTAATGTAATCAGTCATTCGCCCACTTTTATCAAATACCTGGTTGATGCCCTCGACAGCAAAGGAATTCCGGTAATCACTCCTGCCGGAGGTTTGGGTTGCCACCTTGATGCCGGACAATTTATCGCGCATGTTCCGCAAACCCAATACCCTGCCGGAGCGCTTGCCGCAGCTTTGTTTATTGCTTCAGGTATTCGCGGCATGGAACGTGGTACCATTTCGAGTGTTCGCGACGAAAATGGCGATGATGTACTGGCCGATGTTGAATTACTGCGTTTGGCTTTTCCACGAAGGGTTTTCACTTTATCGCAAATTAAGTATGCCGAGGATAGAATTCAATGGCTTTTCGACAACCGCCATTTAATCGGAGGACTCGAATGGGTTGAAGAACCTCCTGTATTGCGCTTCTTTGTTGGTAAACTGCAACCGATTGGCGACTGGGTTGACAAACTCGTGGCAAAGTTCCGTCAGGACTTTGGCGACAGTCTTTAGTGTCGTGTCAACGAACTCCTGTCCCAAGGTCATGCCGAACTTGTTTCGGCATCTCTTCGTTGATGAGACCCTGAAACAAGTTCAGGGTGACGATCCTTCGACAGTATAACGTTGACATGACATTCGTTGATCTTCACCACAGATTTCACCGATTACCACTGATCTATTGTCTGTGAGAATTTGTAAAATCTGTGGTTTAATTTTGATTAAATCAGTTAGTTGGCCAATTTAATCTCAATCAGTTTTTTAATATCTGTCAGTATCAGGTTATCTTTTACGTCTATTCGAATTCCCCGTCCTTCGGCATATTTTGTCGCTTTTTCCAAATCATTTTTAATTCCGGGAGAAACATCGCTTTCCAGGATTGTATCTGTCGCTTTTTGTCCGAATACAAATGCCACCTTAAAATAATTATCCCTGGGTAAAAAGTAAATTATCGCTCTCTTTTTATCCTTTATCCTGAAATTCCACCCATATTTTATCCCCGGATAATTCCATTCCGCAATTGCTTTTGGATACTTTTCAAATACGAAATCTTTAAATTGAATCCACAAGTCAAAGGTTGACCCCAGTCTGCCTGCCAAATCTTTATCCGTCGGCACAATCGTCTTGTCCTGAAAAATGCTTAAATCATCCATGACGTTTTGTATTTAAGGTTGATATCTTTTTGTGCATGAACCTTTTTTCTTTGCCTTCTATTTTATATCAATACTTGTTTTTTTTACTTTCAACTGAAATATTTCTCCTTTCCAGCCAAAAGTACCGGTCAGCCCTTCAGGCAAAATCACTTCGCCCTGAATACCTTCAGCGCCGTTTCTTTTCAGGTCAAAAACAATCATTCCTGAAGGATGCGGCATCTGTCCTTTAATAAATTTCAGTTCGCCCAAAGCAGGTTCCATCCTGATGGTTTTAAAACCTGCCGAGGCGGGACGAATTCCTGCGACTGTTGCCAGAAAATCGTAATTCGGACTGGCGCTCCATGCATGGCAGTCGGAGCGTGTGGGATCTTGTTTTTCGGCAAAAGTAGTCAGTCCGATTTTGATCATTTCTTTCCACGGTCCCAGAGTTTCCAGATAACGATCTGCCAAACCGGTTTTTTTCAGGGCTTGTGTCAGGTAAAAACGAAAGTACAAAGTTGGCTGAATCAGCTTCCGGTCGTTCATGATTTTTTCAATCATGGCTTTCTGTTCGTTTTCAGGAATGGTGTTCGTCAACACCCCGAAAATCTGTGCATGCATACTGTAATCAATCTTTTCGGGGGTGTCGGAAAGATAACCTCGTGAAATATCCCAGCAATTTTTGTGCACTGCTTTGGTCAGGTTTTCTGCCAGTAGTTTGTACTTTTGAGCTTGAAGCGGCTGGTCAAAATAGTCGTTCAGTTCGGCTGCACGTTGGGCTGCATAAGCAAACTGCATGGTTATGATGGATGACTGACCATCGTTAAGTCCACCCTTTGGAACACCTCCGATACGGCTTTCGTTGCTCCATGGCCATTCGTCGGCCCAGTCAACAAAGTTCCAGTATTCTACTTTTCCCAGAAGTCCGGTTTTAGGGTCAATTCGCCGAATGAACCAATTTAGCACCTGGTCAATTCCCGGCAAAAATGCTGAAACAAATTCCGCATCATCGCGCAGTGTCCAGTAATCGTGTACCATATCGATCCAATAAAGCGAGAATGGTGGAATAACTTGAGGACTGGATGATGGATAGCGGCTTTGGGTGAGGCCTTCATAAATGTGCGATTCATTGTATTGCAGCATGGCGTTGCGCATCAAACGATCATCGCCCGAAACATACAGTGAAATCAGGGCCTGAATACGGGTGTCTCCCACGTACTGAAGTTGTTCATAGTAAGGACAATCGTAATAGGTTTCGTTGGCACACAATCGGGCAGTTTGCCATCCCACATTCCATATTTGTTTCAATTCTGCTTGGTCGGTTTCAAATACTGCATTTTCCTGAAGTGGATAGGCTGAAAATTCACTTTTGAAATCATCAATTACCAGCGCTTCATTTTTGGTTTCAACTTCAAGCTGAAGATATTTCCATGTGCGGAACCACAATGGCCTGAACAACCGGTTTGAACCGCCATCAGGCAGAAAAATATCAGCATAACCTCTAATTGTTTTGCCTTCAATTTCGTTTCGTTTGCCTTTGTTTCCGTTTGCATCAAACAACGATTCGGCATAAATCAGCTTTATCCGGCTCCCTTTGCCTTTCGAAACCAATAATTCAGGATAGCCAGTCGTCAAATTTCCCTGATCAAATAAAATGGTCAGTTTTTGATTCGCCGGAACAATCCATTTTTGTTTTCCCAGAATAAATCCTTCAGGAACTTCCAATAGAGCTCTGGTGGCTGAGCTGGTCACTGAGCTTGTCGAAGTGGTCGAAGTGGTCGCAGCCAACCTGATTGTCTCAAACCGCTGTTCCTTGTTTTCCATTTGCGGGATTCTCCGGGGTGTCAAAACCCAGTTGATATCGGTTCCAATGCCGTGTGGATGGCCAACATCTATCGTTTTTGCCTTTTCCCAGTCTTGATCATTATAAGTTGGTTTTTCCCAATCCCATGGATATTGGGCAGCATCAAGCCGATCAGACGGACCAACCACGATGAATTGCCCGAGTGTTTCTTTGGCATCTGCAGAAGCAGGTAAATAGGACTTATTTTTGAGGACTTTCCAGGTGTCATCAGTATTTGCGATTTGTTCCGCAGCCGAATTTCCCTGAACAATCAGGGCTGTTTTAAGCGTGAACTGTGCCCATGGCTTATTGTCGCCAAAATTCCAGACCAAGGCGGCCAACAAGTTCTTTCCGGGTTTCAGAAATTTTGAAATATCAATGCTTTCGTAAAACCAATGTGCCAGATCGCCGCGTGCCGGGCCAAAACAAACGGCTTGCCCGTTCACAAACAGGCGATATCGGTTATCCGCTGAAACATGAATAATAAATTCCGAAGGAATCGAAGCCAATTCAAAATTTTTCCTGAAATGAAAAACTCCGTAATCGAGCACTGATTCAGTTGGATGCGTGATCCACTGCGCTTTCCAGTGGTTGGTCAGTAATTCAGGATTGATTTTTTCGGCAGAAACCAATTGGGTTGGTTGCGCTGTGGCAGATAAAGTCAGAATTGTGAGTAAGATACTCAAGAAATGTAATCGCATGGTTGGTTTTGTTTGGTTAGTGGTTGTGTCCTAATTTGCCTGTTAAATTACTCGAAAAGTTTTGAAAAAGGAATGGGCGATTGGATTTTCAATTGCAATTTTCACATAAAGCAAGTTCAAACTTCCGCACCCATAAAAAACAAAACCCATCAACTCTTATTTTAAAGAACTCATGGGTTGTGATCTAAATGATTGTTTTGAGCCGTCTATAGTTTACTCATGTCGGCTTTTAGTTCAACTTCAGCCTCGTCCATGGTTTTTAAAAATTCTTCAACATATACCGGATAGCTCTCTATGTCTTCCAGTTTTTGGGTTTTCAACTGCAAATCTTTCAGTCGTAGACCAAGGTCGTTCATGCCGAAAGTCATAACCGATGATTTGGCTTTATGTGCAATTTCACCAAGTTCTTTCCATTTTTTCTCAGCTAGAAAATTATTCATTCCATCTCTGAATTCAGGCAACTGGTCAAAGAACATCTGGATGAATTCTTTTGTAACTTCAGGTTCGTCACCTGTAATTTCTTTCAGGTAATCCAAATTTGTATATCGGGGATAAGCCATTGTTGTGTGTTTTTAAGTTGGTTTGTGTAGATGCAATAATACGGAAAATAATTATTAGAAACTATGGTTGCAAGCTGTTGCAATAAAAACTAATATCTTTGCCAAATGATAATTTTCATGCTTTAAATAGCTGTAATAATCTATTTTTGTCCAATTCAAAAACTGAAAACAATTTTATGCAAGTAACAGCCTTTAATCGGATACACAAACAACTCGGCGCCAAAATGTTGGAGTTTGCCGGTTTTGAAATGCCAATCGAATATTCTGGGATCAAAGATGAGCACATGACTGTTCGCGAAGCAGTTGGGGTATTTGATGTGTCGCACATGGGTGAGTTTTGGGTGAAAGGACCTGAAGCGCTGGAACTTGTTCAGCGGGTAACCACGAACGATGTTTCAAAACTTGCTCTTGGTCAGGCACAGTATTCCTGCTTCCCAAACGGAAAAGGTGGAATTGTTGACGATCTTCTGGTATATTATTATGCGCCTGAAAAGTATTTGCTGGTGGTAAATGCAGCCAACATCGAAAAAGACTGGAACTGGGTTGTTTCGCAAAATACAAATGGTGCGATTCTCGAAAATGCTTCTGATTCCATTAGCCAGCTTGCTATTCAGGGACCAAAAGCAACAGCTACACTTCAGAAGTTAACCGATATCAATTTGTCTGAAATAAAGTATTACACCTTCGTTGCCGGGTCAATCGGCGGCGTTGACGATGTAATTATCTCAGCCACTGGCTATACCGGTTCAGGCGGTTTTGAATTGTATTTCAGAAACGAATTTGGAGAACAGCTTTGGAGCAAGATTTTTGAAGCCGGAGCTGAATTCGGAATCAAGCCAATTGGGCTGGCAGCACGCGATACATTGCGCCTCGAAATGGGTTTTTGTTTGTATGGAAACGATATTGACGACACTACTTCGCCCATCGAAGCCGGACTGAGCTGGATTACTAAATTCAACGGCCATCAATTTATCGACAAAGATTTTCTGCTGATGCAAAAGCAGGAAGGTGTGGACCGCAAACTTCGCGGATTTGAAATGATCGACCGCGGAATTCCTCGCCATGATTACGAATTGACCGATCAGGACGGGAATGTGATTGGCCGCGTAACTTCAGGAACCATGTCGCCGGTTTTGAACAAAGGCATCGGAATGGGATATGTCAACAAAGCTTATTCTGCCATCGGCACCGAAGTTTATTTAAGTGTGCGTGGTAAAATGCTGAAAGCAAAAATTGTAAAAATGCCATTTATTAATCCGGTATAAATTAACAATTCCTTAAATACAATTTTCTGATTCGTTAAATCGGGCTCGATTGGCGACTTTCTTTATCTTTGTGGCTTTTACGTAAATATGGAAAAATCCAAAAATCGGCTGGAGGTTTGTTTGTCCCCCGCAATTTACGACAAACATGCCGATGACAATAATTTAGTAGTGATTGTCGATATTTTACGGGCAACTTCTTCGATATGCGCGGCCATTCACAACGGCGTAAAAGCAATTATACCAGTTTCAACCGTCGAAGAAGCGCGCGAAATGAAACGTCAGGGTTACATGGTCGCTTCAGAGCGTGACGGTTACGTGCTCGACTTTGCCGATTTTGGCAATTCCCCTTTTAATTTTACTCCTGAAATAGTGAAAGGCAAAGAAATAGTGTATTCCACCACCAACGGGACACGCTGCATTCACATGGCCAGCCACTCAAAAGCCGTTTTAATCGGTTCATTCCTGAATATTTCATCTTTGGCCCAATGGCTGATTGAACAGGATTCGCCTGTACTTATATTTTGTGCTTCCTGGAAAGATCGCTTCAGTTTGGAAGACACGGTTTTTGCCGGTGCACTTTCAGAAAGGCTTATGAATTCAGGAAAATTTGAAACTGTTTGTGATGCAGTTACCGCGTCGCTCGATTTATGGAGCATCGCGAAAAATGATTTATACGGATACATTCAGAAAGCCGCTCAAAAAGGACGACTGGCTTCCAAAGGGATGGACGATAGCATCGGATATTGCCTGACTGCCGATCAAACCCGCACCATTCCTGCATTTCAGGATGATTGCCTGATTGATATTTCAGGAACGGATACAGAATGCTGAGAAATGAATCAATTGTTCAGTTAGGTTTTAATTTATACGAACGTCAAATTACGGAGTGTGGTAACACTGAAATTGAAAAAAAGCAAAAAAATAACCCTTTTCAGGATGGTTGCCTCGATTTTTTATTCGAATTTTGAAGCACATTAATTGAATGTTTTATAACCCATAATATATAACCTTATGAAGAAGCATAATTTTTATGCGGGTCCCTCAATTTTGCCGCAGTACACTATTAAAAACACAGCCGAAGCATTGATCGATTTTGCCGGAACGGGCCTTTCCCTGATGGAAGTTTCGCACCGTAGTAAAGAATTCGTTGCCGTAAACAATGAAGCTCAGCAACTTTTCAAGGAATTGCTTGACATCCCTGCAGGTTACCATATTTTATTCCTCGGAGGTGGCGCCAGCACTCAGTTTATGATGGTTCCCTACAACATGCTTGAGAAAAAGGCAGCCTATTTAAACACTGGAACATGGGCTGACAAAGCTCAAAAAGAAGCCAAATTTTTTGGTGAAGTTGTCGAAGTCGCTTCTTCGAAAGCAAGTACCTATAATCACATACCAAAGGGTTATACAATTCCTGAAGATGTTGATTATTTTCACATTACAACCAACAATACCATCTACGGAACTGAAATGCGCTATGATATAGATTGTAAAGTTCCATTGGTTGCCGATATGTCGTCCGACATTTTCAGCCGTCCGATCGATGTTTCAAAGTATGCTGTCATTTATGGCGGGGCCCAGAAAAATCTTGCTCCTGCAGGTGTTACTTTTGTTATTGTGAAAGAGGATGCTTTGGGTAAAGTTACCCGCAAAATCCCAACAATTTTGAATTACCGCACCCATATCGAAAACGAATCGATGTTCAACACACCTCCTGTAGTGCCTGTTTTCGCTGCTCTTCAAACCTTGAAATGGTTGAAAGAATTAGGCGGCGTTAAGGTGATGGAAAAAATGAACATTGAAAAGGCAGGAATTCTTTACGATGAAATCGACCGCAACAAATTGTTTAAAGGAAATATTCCAGATGTAAACGATCGTTCATTGATGAATATTTGTTTCGTAATGAATGACGAATACAAAGAATGGGAACCTGAATTTCTGACCTATGCCAAATCATTGGGAATGTTAGGACTTGAAGGTCACCGCTCTGTTGGTGGATATCGTGCCTCAACTTACAACGCGCTTCCTAAAGAAAGCGTAATTGCACTGGTTGATGCGATGAAGGAATTTGAAAAAACAAAGCTTAAATAAATCGAAAAGAAAAGCAGAATGGGGGTTCTGCTTTTCTTTTTTAATGCGAAAAACTAAACAGATGAAAAGGGTATTGATTGCTACCGAGAAACCGTTTGCTCCTTCGGCTATGGAACAAATAAAGGGAGTACTTGCAAGTGCAGGTTATGAAATAAGCTTGCTTGAAAAATATACTTCCAAATCGGAATTGTTGGACGCCGTGAAAAATGTTCATGCAATCATTGTCAGAAGTGATATTGTTGACCGTGAATTGCTTGATGCAGCCAACGAATTGAAAATTGTAGTAAGGGCTGGCGCAGGCTTCGACAATCTGGATTTAGCCACTTGTACTGAAAAGGGCGTTGTTGCAATGAATACTCCCGGACAAAACTCCAATGCCGTTGCCGAACTTGCCATTGGGATGATGATTTTTATGGCCCGTGGTAATTTCAAAGGTGGTTCAGGTTCCGAATTAAAAGGAAAAACCATTGGGGTTTATGGCTGTGGCAATATTGGCCGGCGCGTTGCGAAAATTGCACAGGGCCTTGGCATGAAGGTCGTTGCACTTGATCCCTGTATTACGAAAGTCAGCATGGAGCCCTATGAAGTAAAAGTAGTTCAGGCGGTTGAAGAATTGTTTAGCATGAGCGATTACCTTTCTTTACACATTCCGGTGAACGAAAAAACAAAGAAGTCGGTGAACTTCGAATTGATGAATAAAATGCCCAAAGGCGCCACTTTGGTGAATACGGCCCGAAAAGAAGTGATCGATGAAGATGGCCTGAAAAAGATGTTGGAGGAACGCCCTGATTTTAAATACATAAGCGATATTGCTCCGGCCTGTCATGAGGAATTGGCTAAAAAATTTGAGTTTCGGTACTATTCAACGCCGAAAAAACAAGGTGCCGAAACTTCTGAAGCCAATGTAAACGCCGGTGTGGCTGCGGCTGAGCAAATCGTGGCATTCTTCGAAAACAACGATCAGACCTACCGCGTAAATAAATAGTTTACAGTGCATCGATGAAAGAAATACACGACAAGGAGAATTTTACAAACATCAGTTATTCAGGCAAAAGGATTTCGAATACTAAATTTGACAGTTGTACTTTTTTGAACTGTGATTTTTCAAACAGTGTTCTTTCTGAAAACGATTTTATAAACTGCCGCTTTGAAAGCTGTAATTTTGCGATGGCTAAATTGAGCGGTTCCGGCTTGAAGGACGTTCATTTTGTGGATTGCAAGCTGATCGGAATTAATTTTGACCATTGTTCTGATTTTCTCTTTGCTGCCAGCTTTCAGAAATGTGTGCTCGATTATGCATCGTTCTTCAGGAAAAAAATGAAGAAAGCAAAATTCACCGACTGTTCGCTGAAAGAAGTTGACTTTACCGGGGGCGATTTGTCGATGGCAGTATTTGCAAATTGCGATTTATCGCGGGCTGTTTTTCACGAAAGCAATCTTGAAAAGGCCGATTTCCGGACAGCAGCAAATTATTCATTCGATCCGGAAGCCAACAAAAT
>DAITNH010000025.1:2733-7164 GCA_036834745.1 Prolixibacteraceae bacterium | reverse complement strand
GTTATGCCGTTAAAATTCAAAATCATTTTTTATAATCTAATACTGTTCTTGATCATTTTTGATGTCATCTATTTGATTGTTTGGGTATTGTCAATTGAGATGAATCCGATTAAAGCAATACTTGTTGCCGGATTTACTGCCTTGCTCATGCCGTGGGCGAAAGCGACCAATCTTCAGACAGGCAAAAAAGTCAACATCAGGAGTTATGTTTTTGTTCTTTATAAAAAATACCGGAATCACTAATAAATAAAAATTCAATTCAAAAAATACAAATTTATGGCTATCGTAAAACCATTCAAAGGACTTCGTCCTCCGCAAGCCATTGCCAGCGATCTGGCATGTTTGCCCTATGATGTGATGAACAGCACGGAAGCGGCTCAAATGGCTGAAGGCAAGGGATGTTCCTTGCTTCACATTACCCGCGCCGAAATTGATTGTCCTACCGGAACGGATGTTCATTCGGAAACTGTTTATCTGAAATCAGTTGAGAATTTTCAGAAATTTCAGGAGCAAGACTGGTTGGTTCAGGACGAAGAGGCTAAATATTACATTTATGCGCAAACCATGAATGGCCGAACCCAGTACGGAATTGTTGGCGCTGCATCGTGTGAAGATTACCACAAGGGGATTATTAAAAAGCATGAACTGACCCGCCCCGACAAGGAAGAGGATCGCATGATTTTGACCCGTTACCTGAATGCCAACATCGAACCTGTTTTCTTTTCGTATTGTGCTGTTCCTGAAATTGATGACATTGTGGCGTCGATTGTTGACAATCAGAAAGCCGATTACGATTTTGTTGCTGAAGATGGTTTTGGACATCAATTCTGGACAATTAATGATGCTGCTGTAAATCAGAGAATAGAAGAATTGTTCGCCACCAAAGTTCCTGCAACTTATGTGGCCGACGGTCATCACCGTACTGCTGCTGCTGCGCGAATCGGTTTGGAGAAACAAGGCCAAAATCCAAATCATACCGGCAACGAAGAATACAATTTCTTTATGGCCGTTCATTTTCCTGACAATCAGTTGCAGATTATCGACTACAACCGCGCTGTGAAAGATCTGAATGGCTTAACCGAAGCCGGATTGCTGGAAAAGCTTGCGAAGAATTTCGATATTGAATTGGCTGGAACCGAAATTTTCAAACCTGCCAAACTGCACGAATTTAGCATGTATCTCTCCGAAAATTGGTACAAACTGACCGCCAAACCCGGAACTTTCAACGACAACGATCCTATCGGCGTTTTGGATGTGACCATTTTGTCGAACCTTGTATTGGATCAGATTCTGGGAATCGACGATTTGCGTACTTCTACACGCATTGATTTTATCGGTGGAATCCGTGGCCTTGGTGAATTGAAAAAGCGGGTTGACACTGGCGACATGAAAGTTGCTTTCGCGTTGTTCCCCGTTTCCATGCAACAGTTAATCAATATTGCCGATTCAGGAAACATCATGCCACCAAAAACTACCTGGTTCGAACCAAAACTTCGCTCCGGATTGGTGATTCATAAGCTGGATTAAGTTTTTAATTCACAATAAAATTGTAAAAATCCTGAAGAAAACCTTCGGGATTTTTTATTTGACAAAAACCACACAGTCTTTCGGTTGTTGTGTTCAATAAACAGAAAAAGATGAAAAATCAACAAATACTTTTGGTAGGTGCGATTTTTATGGCCTTGGGAGTTTTATTCGGAGCATTTGGCGCTCACGCTTTGAAGTCCAGTTTATCGCCCGAAATGCTGGCTGTTTACAAAACCGGCGTAGAATACCAGTTTTATCACGCATTGGGTTTGTTGCTGATCGGATTGATCGGATTTCGGATTGAATCGAAATGGCTCCGCTGGTCAGGTATATTACTGATTTTCGGAATAATAATATTCTCAGGAAGTTTGTATGCACTCTCAATTTCAGGAATACAAATCCTGGGAGCAATTACACCGATCGGTGGTCTGGCCTTTGTTGCCGGCTGGATTTGTCTGGCAATTGCTCTTCTGAAAAAATGATATTTACTGATAACCCAGAAATCCCGAAAATTGTATTCTGAACACTGAGACTGAACACTGTTTACTTTTTTCCCTGATCTTTCTCATGTTTCAATTACTTAAAATCCAGCTTCTTTATCGGATGGAACCTGAGCACAAAAATTGTACTTCAGGAATAATTATATTTGCGGGAAAAAATAAATTCAAATTATATTTTGTGTCATGATAAAAAATCTTCAACGAGTTTTAGTGCTGGCGCTTCTGTTAGTAGTTTTTGGTATTCAGTTGTCAGATGCCTGCACCAATTTTTTAGTTACCAAAGGCGCATCTGCCGATGGTTCGACCATGATTACCTATGCCGCTGATTCACATACTTTGTATGGCGAATTGTATTTTCAGCCGGCAAAAGATTATCCGGCCAATGCCATGCGGGATATAAATGAGTGGGATACAGGTAAATTTATGGGAAGAATACCTCAGGTTGCCCACACTTTCAGCGTTGTTGGCAATATGAACGAATTTCAGGTGGCCATTGGTGAAACTACCTACGGTGGTCGCGAAGAATTGGCTACACAATCGGGTGCAATTATGGATTACGGCAGCCTGATGTATGTTGCATTGCAACGTGCCAAAACTGCCCGCGAAGCCATTGAAGTCATTGCTGATCTTATGGACAAATATGGTTATGCAAGTTCAGGCGAATCATTTTCAATTTCAGATGCCAACGAAGTCTGGATCATGGAAATGATAGGCAAAGGCAATGGTGAAAAAGGTGCCGTTTGGGTTGCCCAGCGCGTTCCAGACGGATATGTAAGCGGTCATGCCAATCAGGCCCGCATTACAACTTTCCCGATGAACGATCCGGCAAATTGTTTGTTTGCAAAAGATGTGATTTCGTTTGCGCGCGAAAAAGGATGGTTCGATGGGCTCAACAAAGATTTCAGCTTTTCCGATGTTTATGCTCCGGTTGATTATAGTGGTGCGCGTTTTAGTGATGCCCGTGTATTTGCCGGTTTTAATAAAGTGTTTTCAGGAATGAAACAATACGAAGAATATGCACTCGGAATTGTGAAACATGGCGGCGATAATAAATTTCCATCAAACCGGATGCCTTTATGGATTAAGCCTGATAAAAAACTGACCGTTCAGGATGTGATGGGAATGATGCGCGATCATTACCAGGGAACAGCGTTGGACATGACCAAAGATGCCGGTGCAGGCCCTTTCAAATTGCCTTATCGCTGGCGTCCTTTAACTTTCAAAGTTGATTCGGCTGACTATGTAAACGAACGTGCTATTTCAACTCAGCAGACCGGTTTTTCTTTTGTAGCTCAATCGCGGTCATGGTTGCCCAATCCTATTGGCGGAATTCTATGGTTTGGCGTTGACGATGCTTACAGTACCTGCTATGCTCCAATGTACTGCGGAATAACTGAAATTCCGGAGTGTTTCAAGGTTGGAAACGGTGACTTACTTACCTGGTCAGAGACATCAGCATTCTGGACATTTAATGTAGTTTCGAACTTTGCATACCTTCGATACGATGCCATGATTCCTGATGTGTTGAAAGTTCAGAAGAATCTGGAAGATAAATTTGTAGCTTACTCGCCAAGTGTTGACATGTCAGCTCAAAATCTTTGGAATACCGGAAAGAAAAAGGAAGCGCTTCAGTTCTTAACCGATTATTCGGTCAATCAGGCGAATGGAATGACTCAGGAATGGAAAAAACTTTCGCAATACCTGATTGTGAAATTTATTGATGGAAACATCAAAAAGGAAAAAGATGGCGTTTTTGAACGTTCAGAGACAGGAATGCCGGTAGGTCCGAGCCAGCCAGGTTATCCTGAGTGGTGGAAGAAAGTAATTGTTGACAGCACCGGCGATCATTTGAAAATGATCGGAGCACCAAGTCATTGATTTTTTAAGAGTAGAATAGATTTTGTTTGGAATGCAAGTTGTGGGACGAATAATTTTATTATTTTTGCGCCACATTTCAGCAATCTCTTACTCATTGATTTGATGTAATATTGCCACTAAAACTTATAGCAATGGATTTAATTAAAGTAGCACAAAACGCGTTTGCTGTTGAAACAAAAGAACATGCGTCTTTTAAAGCAGGTGATACAATCACTGTTCATTACAAAATTCGTGAAGGTAGCAAAGAACGTATCCAGAACTACCGTGGTGTAGTTATTCAGGTAAAAGGTGAAGGAGTTACCAAAATGTTTACCGTTCGCAAAATGTCTGGAAGTATTGGTGTTGAAAGGATTTTTCCTCTTTATTCACCATTTATCGACCTGATTGAAGTGAACAAAAAAGGTAGCGTCCGCAGGGCAAAATTGTATTATTTACGTTCTCTTACAGGCAAAAAAGCCCGTATCAAAGAAAAACGTGTATAAGAAAAATATTTTCTTTTTGCGAAGAGGTTGGATCGAAAGTTCCA
>DAITNH010000025.1:0-2633 GCA_036834745.1 Prolixibacteraceae bacterium | reverse complement strand
AATTTCTCCTTCAATGCTGCGCCGGTATATGATTCCTGAATATTTACCAGATCTTCAGGTTTACCTTCAAAAATAATTCTTCCGCCATCTTTTCCTCCTTCAGGTCCTAAATCAATCACCCAATCGGCACATTTTATGACATCCAGATTGTGCTCAATAATGATAATGCTGTGTCCTCTGGCAATCAGTGCATTGAACGAGTCGAGCAGTTTGCGGATATCGTGAAAATGCAGGCCGGTGGTTGGTTCATCGAAAATGAACAGGGAAGGACTTCCTTTTTCTTTGGCAAGGAATGAGGCAAGTTTGATCCGTTGGCTTTCACCCCCAGACAAGGTACTCGATGATTGTCCGAGTTTTACATAGCCTAAACCTACATCCTGAAGTGGTTTCAGAAGCCTTGCAATTTTTTTTGCTGAAGTGGATTTTTGTCCTCCAAAGAAATCAATCGCTTCGTTGACAGTTAAATCAAGTATATCGAAAATATTTTTTCCTTCAAAAGTAATTTCAAGAATCTCATCCCTGAACCTCTTTCCTTTACAACTTTCACAGACAAGGTGAACATCGGCCATAAACTGCATTTCGACCGTAATTTCGCCTTCTCCCTGACATTCTTCACACCTTCCGCCTTCAATATTAAAAGAGAAGTGAGACGGTTTAAATCCGTTGTATTTTGAACTTTGCAGTTCGGAGTATAATTTGCGGATTTCGTCGTAAACTTTCAGGTAGGTTACCGGGTTTGAACGCGATGATTTGCCGATCGGATTCTGGTCAACAAATTCAATGGATGTAATCAGATTGATGTCGCCTCTGATTTGGTCGTGCTGTCCGGTTTTTTCGCTGAAACCGCCAAACATCTTCGCAAGCGCCGGGTACAAAACTTTTGAAACAAGCGACGATTTTCCGGAACCGCTCACTCCTGTGACCACACAGATGGTATTGAGTGGAAATTTTACACTTACATTTTTTAGATTGTTTTCGCGGGCACCGGTTATTTCAATGTAATTGTTCCATTTTCTCCGGGTTAGCGGTATTTCTATTTTCTCTCTTCCAGTCAGATATTTTGCAGTCATGCTTTCTGAGGAGCTTTCGAGTTCTTCGTGCGTTCCCTGAAAAACTACTTCTCCGCCCAACCGCCCAGCCAGCGGACCGATATCAATGATTTCATCTGCCGACCTGATGATCTCTTCGTCGTGTTCGACCACCAAAACCGTATTGCCCAGTTTTTGCAATTTACGCAAAACGCGTATCAACCGCGCCGTATCTCGTGAGTGCAGTCCGATGCTGGGCTCATCTAAAATATACATGGAACCGACAAGGCTGCTTCCGAGCGAAGTTGCCAGGTTGATTCGTTGTGATTCGCCTCCAGACAAGGTGGAAGAAAGTCGATTCAGGGAAAGATAACCAAGACCCACATCATTCAGAAAATCAAGACGATTGTTTATTTCAGTCAGGATGCGTTCTGCAACCTTTGTTTCGTATTCAGTAAGTTTCAGCCTGGTAAAGAAAACTGTTAATTCATTGATCGGGAGTAAAACCAGATCCTGTATCGATATTCCCCCGACTTTTACATATCCGGCTTCTTTTTTTAGGCGAGTGCCAAGACAATCCGGGCAGTTGGTTTTTCCCCTGTACCTCGAAAGCATCACCCGGTATTGTATCTTATAGGTATTTTCTTCAAGCATTTTGAAGAACCGGTTCAATCCCTGGAAATGCTGATTACCGGTCCACAACAGATTTCGCTGTTCATCACTTAAATCATAAAAAGGTTTGTGGATGGGGAAGTTGAATTTTTCGGCAGTGTTAACCAGCTCGTCTTTCCATTCCTTCATTTTGTCGCCTTTCCAACAGGCGATTGCCTCCTGATAAACGGACAACGATTTGTTCGGAATTACCAGATCTTCATCAATTCCTATCACTTTTCCGTATCCTTCGCAGGTTTTGCAGGCTCCCAACGGATTGTTAAAGCTGAACATGTGTACCGATGGCTCTTCAAATTCGATTCCGTCGGCTTCAAAAAGGTTCGAGAAATGTTCTTCTTTAATTTCTGTTCCGGCATAAATTTTAACCACACATTCGCCATGCCCTTCAAAAAATGCCGTTTGCACCGAATCAGCAATCCGGCTCAGATTGTCTTCCTCATTTGATACGGTAGCCCTGTCAATTACAATATTACAGGTTGAATCACCGCATTTAACCTCTTTGTTTTCTTTCAGAAGTTCATCAATTTTCAGAATCTCATTGTCTATCTCTAATCGGGAAAATCCTTGTTGCAGCAATAATTCAGCTTCCTGAAGCATCGTGCGGCCATTTTTCATTTTCAATGGAGAACCGATCATGAAGCGTGTGTTTTCAGGAAAGGATTGTATAAAATTAGTGACATCGCTTACGTGGTGTTGTTTTACTTCTTTCCCTGAAATGGGGGAGATGGTTTGCCCGATCCGCGCAAATAAAAGCTTCAGATAATCGTAAATTTCGGTTGAAGTACCAACCGTTGAACGGGGATTCCGCGTATTCACCTTTTGTTCGATGGCAATTGCCGGAGGAATACCTTTGATATAATCGACTTCAGGTTTGTTGATCCGGCCCAGAAATTGACGTGCATACGATGATAAACTTTCCACATACCTGCGCTG
>DAITNH010000024.1:3346-28754 GCA_036834745.1 Prolixibacteraceae bacterium | reverse complement strand
GACTGGTAATAAGGCGACCATTGTGTATAGGCGGCAAACAGATTGTTCTGCTCTTGTTTTCCTGACGCAACCATCGGGCTTTGTTCTTCATCCAAAGCCAGTTCTGTTCCATCTGTCAGGTTCATGCGTTGTTTCAATTGGAGCATAGCTGTTTTCAGACTATTTTCAACCTGAATGCGACGAAGCTCTTCTGTTTCAAAGTTGGCGCGCATTTCAAGCAAATCAGTTTTTGATTTCATACCCAATTCCACCTGTTTCTCCATCTTTTTCAGGTTCAGTCGCGATGTTTCGACTTGTTCTTCAGCAATTTTCAGCATTCCTTGCTGGTACAACACATCAAAATACGAGTTCATCACTCCAAAAGCCAAATCGTCGGTGGCATTTAGCCGGTTGAGTTCGCTGGCTTTCTTTCTGAATTTCTGATATTCAATCTGATTCAGCATTCTGAAACCATTAAAAAGTGTGAGCGAAGCCCCAATTTCGTAGCTATTATTGAAGAACTTATTGTTTACAATGTCGTTGGTATTGGGGTCAACCGACCGGCCAAAGCTAATACCGGCGCGTGATGAAGCGCTTATCCCTGGAAGAAGGTTGCGTTTTGACTGGTTCAGGTCCTCAGTAGCCATCTTCTCCTGAATTTCCATTTTCTTCAGGCTCACATTATTTTCGATGGCAAAGGAAATGCACCGGTTCAGGTTCCAGTTGGTTTGTGCAACCAGTGCATTTCCGGTAAGAAATCCAAAAATTAAAATAAGTATGAAATCTTTCTGCCTCATTGTTTAATTGTTTTGTGAAAAGCTGTGCCATAATAATGCCAAAAAAGCAACTGGCAGATATTCAGTTGATAAGATTTTGTGTTGCTCCTGACAAGTAAAAATAATTGACAAAAATGTGTAAAATAATTTGACAGACTATTGACTTTGGTTGGTAAGTCTGGTAACTTTGAATAAAAAAAAATGGCCAAAGGAAACGTACTGATTGTAGATGATAGCAAAAGCATTTTAAGTGCGCTTGAAATATTGTTGTCGCCCGAATTTCAAATCGTAACTACCCTTTCCGATCCCAACCAGATTCCCTCCGAACTGCGAAAAAAAGAGTATAACATGGTTGTTCTCGACATGAATTTTAATGCCGGAATCAATACAGGAAATGAAGGCATTTATTGGCTGGGACGTATCAGGGAAACCAATCCGGAGATTTCGGTGGTTATGATTACGGCTTACGGCGACGTTGAATTGACCGTGAAAGCCCTGAAAACCGGCGCCACCGATTTTGTACTGAAACCCTGGGACAATGCAAAATTGCTGGCCACTCTGAAATCGGCACTTCAACTCAACTTGTCGAAAAAAGAGGTCAGTCAGCTGAAAGAAAAGGAAAAGGGGCTGAAACAAGAGATCAACCGCGAACAAAAATTCATTGTTGGCTCGTCGCCACAGCTGATGCACGTGCTGAACCTGGTGCGAAAGGTGGCTAAGACCGATGCCAATGTGCTGATAACCGGAGAAAACGGTACAGGTAAAGAGTTGATAGCACAGGAAATTCACCGGCTTTCGAACCGGGCCGAAGAAGTTTTGGTGAGTGTTGACATGGGTGCTATTACCGAAACCCTGTTCGAAAGCGAACTTTTTGGACATGTTAAAGGCGCATTTACCGATGCGCGTGAAAGCCGTCCGGGGAAATTTGAAGTGGCCGACAAAGGCAGTCTTTTCCTCGACGAAATCGGCAACCTGTCGTTTCATCTTCAGGCTAAATTACTGGCTGCCATACAGAACCGGTTGATTTCGCGCATCGGATCCAATCAAACTGTTTCCATCGATATCCGACTGATTTGCGCTACCAACAAAAACCTCGAAAACATGGTTCGTGAAGGCTTGTTCCGCGAGGATTTGCTGTATAGAATCAATACTATTCAGATTGAGGTTCCGCCCCTCCGCGATCGTGGAAACGACGTATTGGTGCTGGCCGATTTTTTCCTGAAAAAATATGCTTCGAAGTACAACAAACCGAACCTGAAAATGAACCAGCAAGCTCAGGAAAAACTACTCAAATATTCGTGGCCGGGTAACATTCGCGAATTGCAGCACACGGTTGAAAAAGCTGTTATTTTAAGCGAAAACAATGTGCTGAAACCGGAAGATTTTTTCATGCGCCCTATTTCTTCAGGAAAAAATATTACACCGGAGATGACACTTGATGAAATGGAAAAGCGGATGATCAACCTTGCCATCGAAAAAAACGGAGGTAACCTTAGTGCGGCTGCCGATCAATTGGGAATTACGCGCCAAACACTGTATAACAAAAAAAAGAAATCAGTACAATGATCAGCAGAAATCTATATTTTCAAATCATCATCAGGGTATTGATTTTAACCGGGCTGGCACTCGCAACTGGCTGGTCGTTTGCCACGGAGAAATCGTTCGCGCTCACAGCCTTCTTTTTGCTGACAGAAACGTTCGTGGTGGTAAACCTGATTAATTACCTCAATACCACCAACCGGAAAATGAGCTATTTCCTCGATTCGGTGCGCAACAACGATTCGACCCTAAAATTTCCGACCGACATTACCGGAAAGCCCACCCGCGAACTTTACCAGGGACTTACAAAGGTGAATGAACAAATTCAACAACTAAAAATCGAAAACCAGCAACGCGAGCAATATTTCCAGACTTTGCTCGAACATGTTGCCACCGGAATAATAACCTTCAATTCAAAAGGGTTTATTCTACATGCCAACTCGGCATCAAAAAAAATGCTGGGAGTCTCGGTACTTACCCACATCAACCAACTGGAACGAATCAACCGGAACCTGTTTCAGGCAGTACAAAACATGAAGCCTTTTGAGCAGAAAATGGTGACAATGACGACTGAGCGTGGAACCATTGATTTATCGATTAAATCGACCTCAATAAAAACAAAAAACGACGAACTGATGCTTTTGTCTATTCAGAACATCAGAAATGAACTGGACGAAAAAGAACTGGATTCGTGGATGAAACTAATTCGGGTGCTGATGCATGAAATCATGAATTCGATTGCCCCGATTACTTCGCTGGCCGAAAGTTTGCGCCAGTTTTTCACCATTGATGGCCGACAGGCACTTCCGGAGGAAATTGATGAAAAGACGATCGCAATGACCGTCCGCGGTTTGAATGTGATCAACGAGCAGGGCAATGGATTGATGTTATTTGTGGAATCGTACCGCAAACTGACCCGCTTGCCCAAACCCGATAAAAAACAATTCAGGGTTGAAGATCTCATCAGCCGGGTGCAAGTACTTTATCTGTCGCTCGAAAACAGCGACTTTGTAAAGCTGAATGTTTCGATAGATCCACCCGGTATGGAATTGGTGGCCGATGAAAATCTGATTTCGCAGGTATTGCTCAACTTGCTGAAAAATGCACTTGAAGCCACCAGTAAAAATCCTGATTCGCGGATTCAATTAACTGCACAATATTCCGACAATAACCGCCCTGAGATATGCGTAGCTGATAATGGTCCGGGAATTCCGGAAGAAATATTAGAGCAGATTTTTGTGCCGTTTTTCACTACCCGCGAGAGTGGTTCGGGAATCGGACTAAGTCTTTCGCGTCAAATTATGCGTTTGCATGGCGGAAGCCTTCAGGTACGATCTGTTCCGAATAAGGAAACTGTATTTTGCCTTGGGTTTTGATAGGTTGCTGATAGGAAAGTCGAAGTCCTTTACTAAAACTCCCTTTTTACCCACTCCAAAATCCGTTGTTCCGGAATATCTTTCATGCAGCGGAAATGTTTTTTTGGACATTTGTGGTAGCCAAGCTTGGAGCAGGGACGGCATGGTAAACCTTTTACTTCAAGTATTTCAGAGCCATCACCCGGCAAATAGGGGTACATTCCCAGTTCGGGGGATGTATTTCCCCAAACAGAAAGTATTTTTTTGTGGTAAGCTGCAGCAATGTGCATCAGTCCGGTATCGTTGGCGATGACCAGTCGTGCATTCTTCACCAGCGATGCCGATTGGTTGATCCTTAGTTTGCCTGTGTAATCGAGTACGTTTCCGGTGTTCCATTCCAGGATTTTTGCTGCCATTGCCTGTTCACTTTTTCCGCCGAGCAAGATAAATGGGTATTTGCTTGTGCTGATCAGTTTGCGGTATTTCTCAACCGGCATCTTCTTGGTAGGATAAGTTCCAGCTAAAACCAGTGCCAAATAACTATTCCTGAAGTTTTCAGGCAATTTTTCAACTGGCATTTCATCTTCTTCAGAAATAAAATGTTCAAGACCAATTCCGTCATTTACTACACCGAAGGCACCCACTGTTTCAAGGTTTCTATCAACAATGTGGTATTTTGGCATGGTGTCGATCTTGAACAAGGTCAGTAAAAGTTTGCGGATATTCAGTTTGTTAAAGCTGAATGATTTGGCTTTTAATCCGATTTTTACTCGAAGACTGCGCAAATTGTTGTGCAAATCGATGATGTAATCGTACTTTTCAGCTTTCAGTTCACCAATGGTTTTTGAAAGCGAATTGTCCAGAAACTGAATTTTATCGATGTATGGATTGTCATGCAGTAGATCCGCGTTGCGCTTTTTGGTAAGGTAATGTATTTCAGCTTCCGGAAATTGATTTTTCAGGCAGCGGACAACCGGCGAGGTCAAAACAATATCGCCAATTGAACTGAATCGTATGATGAGAAATTTCGTTTTCACAATTTAAAAACCCTGAAGTTGATGTATCTTCAGGGTTTAAATATATACAGATTATCGCATCAACCGGCTAAACTGACTCTGCAAGTACTATAATTTTGTTGTCTTTATTCTCAACTACTCCTCCTTGAATTTCAAAAAAAAGTATTTCGCCCGATTCTTCTATCACTTTTATCTTTCCCTTATCGAGTGTTGAAATAATTGGGGCATGGTGATTTAGAATCTCGAAAGATCCTTTTGTTCCGGGTAGTTGAACAAGTTTGACTTCGCCTGAATAGATATGCTTTCCGGGTGTAATAATTTCGAGGAACATGAGTAAAACAGTTTAAGTTTCAATTTCTAAGTCACAAGAATTGCATCAGATTCCGGCAATTAATTTTTCGCCTTTTTCGATTGCCTGTTCAATGGTTCCTACCAGGTTGAACGCGGCTTCAGGATACTGATCCACTTCTCCGTCCATAATCATGTTGAATCCTTTGATTGTATCTTCAATAGCGACCAACTGGCCTTTGAGACCTGTAAATTGCTGGGCAACGAAGAATGGTTGTGAAAGGAACCGCTGAACCCGGCGGGCGCGGTGGACAATCAGTTTATCTTCTTCGGAAAGTTCGTCCATCCCCAGAATCGCGATAATGTCCTGCAATTCTTTGTAGCGTTGCAAAATCATGATAACACGCTGAGCGCAATCATAATGTTCGTCGCCAACGATATCGCGAGATAAAATTCTTGAGGTTGAATCCAATGGATCAACGGCAGGATAAATTCCGAGTTCGGAAATTTTGCGGCTCAACACGGTAGTTGCATCGAGGTGGGCAAATGTTGTTGCAGGGGCAGGGTCGGTCAAGTCATCGGCCGGAACATAAACTGCCTGCACCGAAGTAATTGAACCATTTTTTGTTGAGGTAATTCGCTCCTGCATAATTCCCATCTCGGTAGCAAGGGTTGGCTGGTATCCTACCGCCGATGGCATACGTCCTAGCAATGCCGATACTTCGGAACCCGCCTGAGTAAAGCGGAAAACGTTATCAACAAAAAACAGGATATCGCGTCCTTTCCCGGTTGATCCGTCACCATCGCGTAAACTTTCGGCAATTGTCAATCCTGATAATGCAACACGGGCACGGGCACCTGGAGGTTCGTTCATCTGGCCAAAAACCAGTGCAAGTTTCGATTTTTTAAGCGCTTCAGGATCTACTTTCGAAAGATCCCAGTTGCCTTCTTCCATCGATTTTTTGAATTCTTTGCCATAATCAACAATATTGGCTTCAATCATTTCACGCAGCAAATCGTTTCCTTCACGGGTACGCTCGCCAACTCCGGCAAATACAGATAATCCGCTGTGCGCCAGTGCAATATTATTTATTAATTCCTGAATCAAAACTGTTTTTCCAACACCGGCACCCCCGAATAAACCGATTTTACCTCCCTTAGCGTAAGGCTCAATCAGGTCAATTACTTTAATCCCGGTGAGGAGTATTTCTGTTTCAGTGGTTAAGTCTTCGTAAAGAGGCGGTTCGTTGTGTATGCTGAACCCATCTTTGGGTAGCATTTCCATCCCATCAACCGGGTTTCCGGTCACATTGAGCAAACGGCCCAACGCAATTTCGCCTCTTGGCATGGTAATGGGTTTGCCGGTGGCAATAACCTCCATTCCACGTCTGAATCCATCAGTCGAATCCATTGCAATGGCACGAACAGTGTTTTCACCAATGTGTTGCTCACATTCAAGCACGAGGGTTTCCTGCCCTTCGCGTACAACTTCCAGTGCATCATATATTTGTGGAAGCTGACCATCTTCCATGTCAAAACTGATGTCGATAACAGGTCCGATAACCTGTACTATTTTGCCAATATTCTGAGCCATATTTATTGTTTTATGCTGAAAAGCGGAAAATTACTAAAATTGATACAATCCTTATCTTTGTCAGGATCAAAAAAAACGATTTTCGTTAAAAATTTTCTGAGGGTTCACTTTAATGATCCCTGCTCATGATCATTTTTGCCAGTAAAAGCAGTTCTGTTTTTGTTTCCCCGGGCACATCTATTTCTTCCCATACATTTAATGCCGACTGGTAAAAATTATCGATATTATTTTCAGTGATCTCTTTTATATTCAGTTTAGTGTAGATCTTTTTAACTGCTGCAATTTTCTCCTGTTGATCGAATTCTTTTTTTTCAATCCATTCCAGAAGTTCCTTTTTTGTCAGATCGTCCGATAATTCCAGTGCCTTTAACAGAAGAAATGTCTTTTTGTTCGAGATGATATCGCCACCTATTTTCTTACCAAATTTTTCCTGATCGGCAAAAACATCCAATAAATCATCCCTAAGCTGAAACGCAATTCCCAAATCAAGTCCAAAAACATATAATAAATCAGAAATTATTTCAGGACCGTTGGCTGCCAAAGCACCCATTTTCAGGCTACATGCAAGCAATACGGCCGTTTTCAGGCGGATCATATTCAAATATTCAGGAATTGAAACATTCATTCTGGTTTCAAAATCCATGTCGAATTGCTGGCCTTCGCAAACTTCGAGCGCCGTGTCCGAAAAAAGCTGGATCATTTTGCCCAGATTTTCAGTTTCGCTCTTTTCCAGATATTTGTATGCCATGATCGACATGGCGTCACCCGAAAGAATGGCGATGTTTTCGTTGTATTTTTTATGCACGGCAAGGGAGTTCCGGCGCATGTCGGCCTGATCCATGATATCGTCGTGCAACAAAGTGAAATTATGGAAAACTTCGATGGCAAGAGCGGCTGGAAAAGCTTTTTCAATTTTGTCGGTGAAGAGGTTGCAGGCCATAAGAACCATCACCGGACGAAGCCTTTTACCTCCCATTGCAAGCGTGTATCCAATTGGGCCGTAAAGATTTGCGGGCTTAGTATCGTTTAACAGAATTATCTCTCTTTCTATTTCATCCGAAATAAGCTTTTGTAACTCTTTGATTGTGTGCATAGGTGTTGTCAATCAGTGAATTATATCCGGTTGTACAATAGTCTGTTAAGGAGTTCTTCCTTGAATTTGGGTGATACCGGCAATTGTGTTTTATCAATCATTTCAACTACGCCGCCATCAGTTTTAAGGTATCGGTTTACATTCCGGAGGCTGATCAGATGGGAGCGATGTATCCTGAAGAATCCATGTGAAATCAACATGTTATCGAATTCGAGTAAGGTGCGGCTTATGAGTACCGATTTGCCGTCAACAAAGAAAATCCGCGAATAGTTTCGTTCTCCTTCGCATCTGACGATATCTTTAACTTTTACGATTGTAAATCCATTTATTTCGGGAAGAGCGATGGTTGCATCTTCCTCTTTTCCCGGCGTCAGGTTCTTTTTTAATACTTCAACACGCTGTTTTTCGCGCAATACCGGAATTTCATTTATACGGCTGATTGTTGACCTGACATTTTCTACCAAAACCGGTTTGACGATGTAGTCGAAAGCTGAATACTTGAAGGCAGTGATAGCATAATCACTGTATGATGTTGTAAATACTACTTTAAAATCTACTTCGGAAAGTTGTTCCAAAAGGCGGAATCCTGTTCCATCAGGCATTTCAATATCTAAAAAAACCAAATCTGGATCAACTTCATCAATCAATTTTATCCCGGAAGCTACAGAATCTGCTTCGCCCAGAATTTGAATTTCAGGGAAATTCTGTTCTAAAATGCGTCTCAATCCTCTTCGGGCCAATTGATCATCATCAATAATAACGGTATGATACATCTGGATTTTGGTTCTGATAATTTTTTTTAAAAATACTACAAATGATCGGACTTGTGCAAATAGTTCAATAAAAATTTATTTTGTGCAGAAATACATCTCTTTTATTTTCTTATGCACAAAACAGCTTGTGTTTTGTTTATATGCATAATTTTGTCGCATAAATAGATTTGAAATGGCCGTTATTCTCATAATTGAAACTTCCACCGAAGTATGCAGCGTTGCATTGTCTGTTGATGGATTGCTGACTGATGTTAAAGAATCAAAAGAGGGGCAGAATCATGCCCGTCTGGTAACTGTTTTTGCTGAAGAACTGTTAATTCGGAACAATATAAAACCGGATGATCTGTCAGCAGTTGCTGTAAGTAAAGGACCCGGATCATATACCGGTTTAAGGATCGGGGTTTCAACAGCAAAAGGAATTTGTTTTGCCCGGCGTATCCCACTTATTGCCATCGGTACCCTCGAAGCCATGGCGCAGCATGTTATTCAGAACCGAAAATCGTACAACATTCCGGCGGACAAACCAACTTTATTTTGTCCGATGATTGATGCCAGAAGGATGGAGGTTTTTTCGATGTTGTATAATGAAGATGGTTCGGCATTAAAGCCAATTACTGCCGAAATTATAGATGAAACGTTCCTGTCAGATGAACTTGCTGGGATGCAGGTTGTATTTTTTGGGAATGGGTCGGAGAAATGCAGACAAACATTGAAATCGCCCAATGCGTTGTTTGTTAGCGATATAGATGCCTCGTCTAAATTTATGTGCCAGTTGGCCTGGAAATTGTATAACAAAAACAAATTTGAAGACGTTGCTTACTTTGAACCTTTCTATCTGAAGGATTTTGTAGCTACTGTTTCAAAGAAAAACCTACCGGGATGAGAATTACATTGATTATAACTTTGTTATTTGTGTTTGTGCTGAAAATAAATGCCCAGCCAATTGAAGAGATGGAATACATCCTCCGGTTTGGGTTCATACATGGTGGCAAGGCGACTGTAACTGCGAATAACGAAAAATTAAATAAAAATCCATCCATACATTACCATCTGCGGGGCAGAACAATAGGACTGGTGGATAAAATTTACGAAGTAAACGATGTTTACGAAAGCTGGGTAAACCCTCAAACCTATCTGCCAATGAAATCGGTCCGCAACGTGAAAGAGCAGAAATACCGGTTCTATGACGAGGTGACCTATGACCATGAGAACGATTCGGTTTTCAGTTTAAAATCAGGCCGCAAAAAAGTTCCGGATAATGTGAACGATATGGTCAGCATTTTCTTTTATATCAGGCAAAACCATTATTTCGATTATCTGTTGGCAGGAAAAAGCTTTCAAATACCTGTTTATCATGGCGATGACTTGTTCGTAATGCATTTGGAATATCTGGGGATTGAAACCATTGATACAAAAATCGGTAAAAAGGCATGTTATGTTGTTTCTCCAAAGGTGCCAAAAGGTAAACTTTTTCAAAGTTCGGACGACCTGAAGATTTATATTACAAAAGACGAAAACCGTTTGCCAATATATGCCGAATTTAATTTATTGGTAGGGTCGCTTAAATGTGAATTGATTTCTTATAAAATAAATGGAACGAACCAATTGGCGGAACAATAATATGTTGATAGTGATATATTTGAAAAAAGAGGTGGAAAAATTCTGATTCAGCAATATTTCTTTATTTTTGCACCCGATTTGAAATTACTTTAAAAATTTTCTATGGCTATTACTACAGCAGATATCAAGAACGGAATGACAATAGAATACAACGAACAGTTGTTTCAGATAGTCTCTTTCCAACACGTTAAACCAGGTAAAGGTCCGGCTTTCGTCAGAACGAAACTCAAAAATCTTAAAACAGGCAGGACGATTGAAAATACATTCAATTCAGGAGTAAGAATTGATCAGGTAAGGATCGAACGTCGTCCGTATCAATATTTATATCAGGATGAAGCCGGTTATAATTTCATGAATAATGAAACCTTTGAACAGATTTCTATCGGATCAGAATTGATTGAAAATGCTGATTTGATGAAAGAAGGACAGATTGTGGAAATGAACATTCATGCAGATACCGAAACTCCGCTAACCGTTGAATTGCCTCCATTTGTGGAATTAAAGGTAACCTCAACCATGGCAGGCGAGAAAGGAAACACCGCAAGTTCAAATGCACTTAAACCTGCAACAATCGAAACAGGCGCTGAAATTATGGTTCCAATGTTCATCAACGATGACGATATCATAAAGATTGATACCCGCGACCGTTGCTATTATGAACGCGTAAAGAAATAAGGTAAATATTGATTCAATATTCCGGAAATGGCCTGATTGCAGGCCATTTTTTTTATGCTTTATTTTCAGGAAGGGCTTCTGCCCTGGCTGCTTTCCGGGTGTAAATATCAACCGCCACAATAATGGCAGTGAATCCCCAGAATGGCACAGAAAGTTTGTCGGTGTCCAGGAAATTGTTGAGTATTCCGTGAATGTAGTAGGTTATTAATCCGAGCAAAGCACTCATTACAACTGTTTTCAGTCGTTTGTCGGTTGTTCTGGTATAGGTATGAATAGCGGTATAAACTACCACTCCAATCAGTAATAAAAAAGTGATTAATCCCATAAATCCGGATTCGGCCATTGGCCCCAGATATTCACTGTGAGCGTTTCCGCCATCTGCAGAGTTGGTGCTGATAATTGTCCGGTCGGCAGTCAGTTGGTAAGGCGCATAATTGAACATGTAGGTTCCGGGACCCCATCCAAGAATTGGTTTATCTTTAAACATCCTGATGGCACAGCTCCATCGGTTTATCCTTTCAAGATTTGATGCATCAGAAGAAATGTTTGAAATTGAAGAAACATGTTCGGTAAGATTGGCCGACGATTCAGTATCGTTTCGTTCGAGATACATCAGTAGCTGAGTCTGAAAAACCAAAATTACAGAAAGAGTGACCAGAAAGGTAATGAAAATGGGTTTAAACCTTACTTTCAGGCGCATAATAATCCAGACACCAAAAGCAGCAATAATACTTAACCATGCTGCCCGTGCATACGAAAGTATAAGCCCCATTATTAGTATGCCCAATACAATGCGGGCGATGGATTTTACTCTGGGCGAATATGTTTTTGTAAACGCAAAGCCAAATAAAAATGGCACATACATGGCAAGTGCTGCTCCGTAAGACGTGTGGTCGTTGTACAAAGGATTAACCACAAAATTCGCTGCCTGCTTGTTCCACAAACCATAACCCAGGTGCCGGTAGGTAGCATATAAAATCACAATAAGAAGGGGTAGTGTATATAACCACACATACTTTTCAATATTTTTTCCCGATTCGAAGAGTTTTGCTGTAATGAGGTAAAAACCAACTACAAACCAGATTCTGGACAGAAAATATTTGAAGGATACAATTGGCATCGTGCTGGTAAGGGCTGTCAGCAACATCCAGAATAAGCTAAAAAAAACAGCAAGCGTAACCGGATGCCACATGATATCGCGATCAAATTTTCCGGAGGCAAAAAACTTCAGGACAAAAATTAACAGTATTCCAAAAAGTAGCGGCTCGGTAGGTAAAAACATGTTAAAAGCCAACCCGGGCATTATTTCGGATAGTGGAAGCGAGAGCGGCGTAAAAAGTACAACGAGGTACAACAGTTTATCGAAAGCGTATATTGCAAGTAGCACAATCCCTAAAATCAGGGGCAATGCATTGATAATCATTGAATGCTTCTTCACTATAAAATAAGCATTCAGCAAAATAAACAATGCTGAAACAATGTAAAAAAGTGCAACTTTAATCTTGGCCTGATACACAGTTTAGGTTGTTTTTTTGTTTTCTATCAGTAAAACAACCAATAGTGCAAAGAATAGTGCAGAAAACGTCGAAATTAACAGGATGAGTGAACGAACCGGATATGACTTTTTATCAGCTGGAATAGGGTTTTGAACCCTCTGTCCGTAAATAATTTTTTTGTTTGCGCTACTTACCGATTGATCATAGACTTTCATAATCGAATCTTTCTGGCTGATAAGCTTATTTTGTTGCTTGTCCAGAATTTCATACTCCCCACCTTTTTCCGAAAGGTTTTTCAACCATTGGGCGAGTTCTTTTCCACCTGATGAGTTCTTCTGCTGATCAGCCAAAACCTTTACCATTCCTTTTGTGATCTCTTCAGCTTGTGTTCTGTAATCCAGAATTTGATATTCTGTCCGGAAAAAATTTAACTTTTCTTCCAACGAATCAACTTTATGGCTGATGAATACATAATCTTTTTTTGCGATGGCTGCAACTTCATCATGTTTAATTTTATGCATCAAGCCAATTTTTTCATCCACGAAGCGAATAATGGAATCGCACATGTTGCAAGCCCTTTGCGGGTCGATATCTAAAACTGAAATTTCAACGGTTTCATATTCAGTTTTTTTGAATTTGACATTGTCGTTGAATTCTGCCAGCATATATGTCAGATATTGGGGCTCGTCTTTACTGATTTTATATACTTCGCCCAAATTGAAAACATCTATGGTGCGCAGTTTAATGTCAAGTGAATTAATAATCTCGAGCATTTGTTCGCTTTGAGACTCGTCACTGAATACATAAATATTATTGCTTGGATAAATCAGAGCTGTTGATTTAAACTTGGGTTTGATAAAAGTAGAAGAGGAGAAGATGGCTGAAACAACAATCGCAAGAATGCCCACCGCAATAAAATGTATCCTCCATTTCCATATTATTTCAACAAGATTCTGATTATTAAAAAAGTTTGTCATAGAAAGGTCGTTTGGTTGAATTTTTAACGGAACAACAGTGTATTTATTACTGAAAAACGAAATATAACCTGAAATTTATTCAACAACCAGCAGAAAGTAATTCTTCTTACCTTTTTGGATCAGAATATATTTACCATCAATCAGGAAATCGGAGTTTACGATCAATTCAGGATCAGTGACTTTGTCTTTGTTGATACTTAGTCCGTTTCCCTGAATAGTGCGCCGCAGTTCTCCTTTTGATGGGAACACCATTGTTTTTTCAGCCAACAGGTCAACCACTTTAATTCCGGCATTCAGTTCTATTCCTGAAATTTTGAATTGCGGTACGCCTTCAAAAACAGACATAAATGTTTCTTTGTCGAGTTTCCGGAGCAATTCGGCAGTTCCATGTCCAAACAGGATTTGTGAAGCTTCAACTGCCATCTCATAATCTTCGCGCGAATGCACCATAACCGTTACTTCTTCGGCCAACCGTTTCTGAAGCAGGCGTAAATGAGGAGCTTCTGAATGTTGGTTTATCAATTCGGCGATTTCACCTTTTTGTAGCAGGGTAAATATTTTGATGTATTTTTCGGCGTCTTCATCTGAAGTATTCAGCCAGAACTGGAAGAATTTGTAGGGTGATGTCAGTTTTGGATCGAGCCATACATTTCCTGATTCGGTTTTTCCGAACTTGGTGCCATCGGCTTTTTTTATCAACGGGCAAGTCAATGCAAAAGCTTCTCCACCGGTTTTTCTACGGATCAGTTCGGTGCCAGTGGTAATGTTTCCCCACTGGTCGGAACCTCCCATTTGCAGCTTAACATTTTTGGCCTGATAAAGATGAAGAAAATCTGTTCCCTGAACCAACTGATAAGTAAACTCGGTGAACGACATGCCGGTACTACTTTCAGAATCCAGTCGTTTTTTTACCGAATCTTTTGACATCATATAGTTTACTGTGATATGCTTTCCAATATCGCGGATGAAATCCAGAAAGGTGAATTCTTTCATCCAGTCATAATTGTTGACCATTTCGGCAGCATTCGGTGCATCCGATTCGAAATCCAGAAATTTTGCGAGCTGTTTTTTTATCGATTCCTGATTGTGGCGAAGGGTTGGCTCATCCAGTAAATTACGTTCCTGCGATTTTCCTGAAGGATCGCCTATCATTCCGGTTGCTCCACCAATCAATGCGATGGGTTTATGCCCTGAAAGCTGGAAATGTTTAAGCAACATAACACCAACCAAGTGTCCAATATGCAGTGAATCGGCAGTTGGGTCAATCCCAAGATATGAAACAGTTAATTCTTTATCGAGTTGTTCTTTGGTTCCGGGCATGATGTCGTGTATCATACCTCTCCATTTCAGTTCTTCAACAAAATTCATCTTTTTTTCTTTTTGGTCATGAAAAATATTGCCAGAGTTTATTCAACCCGGCATTCAGAAAGACAGAAATTCCCTTCCGAAAAATTTGGCCAAAGATATAAAATGAATGGCTCACCATCGAAATATCTCAATGCAAAATGATCAGGCGATTTTTTGTGCGGTTTTGGCTTCTTCCTTTTTATTCCCATCATCCGCATTCCAAAGCCGGATAAACGGGAATAAAGTTGGAACCAACTGTTTCATGGGGGTGTAAATTTTTGACTCTGCTTTTTGCTGGGCAGGCAAAATATGTACATTTTCATCGATGGCGTCAAACAGCAATAGTATGATACTCAACATTACAGCTGTTTTTAGCACTCCAAAAATTATTCCGGCAAGACGGTTCAGAAAGCCCAGAAAAACAGCTTTTACAACTGTATCAAGCATCTTGCCCATAATATGGATAAGAATTACGATTAGAATAAAAGTTACCACAAACGCAATGGTGCTGAGGTATTCTGAATGGTAACCTGTGTGTTTGGTGATAAAAGCGGCAGTATAATCCGAAAATTTGATTCCGCCCCAAATGCCAAGTATCAAAGCCGCCAGGGAAGCAAGCTCAATAATTAAACCATTGCGAAATCCTTGTATTGCTGCCAATAACAATAAAATACCAAGAACCAGATCAATATAATTCATAAATGTAAGTGTTGAATGGGAATTCAAATTTCAGTAAAAATAGAAAAATTATATTTAAGTAAACGTCAGTCATCTTTTATAAGTTATTGCTTTATGCAGAAAAAATATATGATTATAAAGCCTTATTGAAGTCAGTTATTTTTTAATAAATTTGACCGGACTGAAAATAAATTTCCATGCCAGTAATCAATTCTATTATTAATTGGGTCAATTTTAAGCGTATATACGAGATTGAGCTATTTAAAAAGCATCCCCACGAAGTTCAGCGTGAGGTGCTTTTTGGGCTTTTGGAGGAAGCCTCCAATACCGAAATTGGATTAAAATTCAATTTTAGGAATATCCGGTCCGAAAAAGAATTTCGTGAAAACGTTCCTGTTCAGGGATACGACGATATAAAAGCAACGGTTGAAAGGATGATGCAGGGTGAAAAAAACCTGATATGGCCTGGAGAAACCAAATGGTTTGCAAAATCGTCGGGAACCACCCACGACAAAAGCAAGTTCATTCCGGTAAGTAAAGATTCGCTCGAAGGGGTTCATATTCGTGGTGGGCGCGACGTGCTGGCTCTTTATCTGAAAAATTATCCTGAATCGGGAATTTTGTCAGGTAAGTCGCTAACCCTCGGCGGAAGCCATAGAGTTAGTAACTATAATAACAACAGTTATTACGGTGATCTTTCGGCAATCATCATAGAAAACATTCCATTCTGGACCGAATTTTACCGTACTCCCTCCACGGAAATATCGCTTCTTGAAGAGTTTGAAGAAAAAATTGAAAAGATTATTGAGCATTCTCTTGGTGAAAATGTGACTTCGTTTGCAGGTGTTCCTTCATGGTACCTGGTTTTACTTAAACGCGTTTTGGAAGTAACCGGTAAAAGCAATATACTGGAAGTATGGCCCAATCTGGAAGTTTTTACGCATGGCGGGGTAAAATTTGAACCCTATCGCGAGCAATACGAAAAACTTTTCCCGGGCACACAGATGCATTACATGGAAACCTACAATGCTTCGGAAGGATTTTTCGGAATTCAGGACGATCCGGACAAAAAGGACATGCTGCTGATGCTCGACTACGGAATTTACTATGAATTTATTGCGATGGATGAATTCCGTAGCGATAATCCAACAGTAATTTCACTTCAGGAGGTTGAAATAGGGAAAAACTACGCCATGGTGATTACTACCAATGGCGGATTATGGCGTTATGTGATTGGCGATACCATCAGGTTTACTTCGCAAAGCCCGTATAAATTTTTGATAACCGGCAGGACCAAACACTTTATTAATGCGTTTGGGGAAGAACTGATCATCGACAATGCTGAAAAAGCATTTCTGATTGCCTGCGAGCGCACCGGAGCCATTATTTGTGAATATACCGGTGGACCGATCTACATGAAAGATAATCAAAAAGGGGCCCATGAGTGGGTTATTGAGTTTGAAAAATTACCCAACGATTTGGATCATTTTATTTCGCTGTTCGATGTGGCTTTGAAAACCATCAATTCGGATTATGAAGCCAAACGACATAAAAACCTCAGTCTTGAAATGCCACATGTTATTGTTGCCAGGAAGGGGCTGTTTTACGAATGGATGAAAAAGAGAGGTAAAGTTGGTGGTCAGAATAAAATACCACGCTTGTCAAACGACCGGCAATACCTCGATCAGATAATTGAAATGAATAAATTGCTGTAATCTTTTCGGAATCTTCAAAAGTTCAATGTATTATTCCGTATTTTGGATCGAATTTTAAAAACTATCAAAATGCATATTGCTTTAGCAGGAAACATAGGCGCAGGAAAGACCACCCTGACGGAATTGCTTTCGAAACATTATAAATGGGTTGCTCATTATGAAGATGTTGATGAAAATCCTTATTTAAACGATTTCTATGAAGATATGCAACGATGGTCGTTCAACCTGCAGATATATTTTCTGAACAGTCGGTTTAAACAAGTGGTTGATATTCGTAATTCAACAAAAACAGTGATTCAGGACCGAACGATATATGAAGATGCAGAGATTTTTGCCCCCAACCTTCATGCCATGGGACTGATGTCAACCCGTGATTTCAACAACTACCATTCCCTATTCCTGATGATGACAAAGTTTGTTCAGGCTCCTGATTTACTGATTTATCTGCGGGCTTCAGTTCCAACTTTGGTACACCAGATTCAGAAACGCGGACGCGACTACGAAAACTCCATCAGGATAGATTACCTGAAACAGTTGAACGAACGTTACGAAGCCTGGGTAAATCGTTACAAAGCCGGCAAACTGCTGATCATTGATGTTGACCGTATCAATTTCCAGAGCAATCCTGAAGATTTAAGCAATGTAATTGACCGGATTGATGCACAAATCCACGGATTATTTTAATTGATATGAAACTTGTATTCGCAACAAACAATCAGCATAAACTTCAGGAAATTAAACAATTGCTCAATGGGTCGTTCGAGCTGCTGTGCCTGAACGACATTGGCTGTGACGATGACATTCCTGAAAACCAGGATACGCTTGAAGGCAATGCTGCCGAAAAGGCTTTTTTCATCTATAATAAATATGGTATAAACTGTTTTGCCGATGATACAGGGCTTGAGATTGAAGCGCTGAATGGCGAACCGGGAGTATATTCAGCCAGATATGCCGGAGAGGAGCGCAGTGCTGACAATAATATGGATTTGGTTTTAGAGAAACTGAATAAAATAAAAAACCGCAAAGCACGTTTTAGAACAGTCGTTTCGTTGGTGATTGACGGTTGCGAATCTCAATTCGAGGGCATTGTTAACGGGCAAATACTCGAAGAGAAGAGGGGAGAAACAGGTTTTGGATATGATCCGATTTTTAAGCCTGACGAATCGGACCGGTCGTTTGCAGAAATGCCGATGGAAGAGAAGAACCAAATCAGCCACAGGGGAAGGGCAGTCCAGAAATTGGTCGAATATTTAATCCAGCATAAAGGAAAATAATGGTGCACAAATACCTGTTATTCATAGCATTTATCTGCCTGACGATTTTTCGGGTTAATTCGCAACCGACCATTGGCGAGTGGACTGATTACCAATCGTATGCCCATGCAAAAAATGTGGTCGATACCGGCGAAAAGATATACTGCGTTACTGAAGGTGGCTTGTTTTCTTACAACAAGACCGATAACAGTATTCAGAAAATGTCGGGTATTAATGGACTCTCAGATGCCGGGATTCAGCGGTTGGCATATAGCAAAGAGAACAATTTGTTGATAATTGCCTATCAGAATGCAAACATAGATTTGATTTTTGATACCGAAGTATTTAATCTTTCCGACATCAAACGCAAACAAATACCTGCCGATAAAACCATTAACAATGTGCTTTTTGCCGGAAATCTGGCTTATATCTCCTGTGGTTTCGGAATTGTGGTCATCAATATTGAACGCAAAGAAATTAAAGACACTTATTTTATCGGTCAGGATGGCGCATATGTCAATGTACTGGATATGACCTCTGATGGCACTTATCTTTATGCCGCAACTGCAAATGGCATTTTCAGGGCGTTGGCCTCGGGGCCCAACCTTCAAAACTACAATAACTGGGTCCGGATGGACAACATCCCGAATGCCAACAAAAAATTCAATCAGATAATAACTTTTAAAGGAAAGGTATATGCCAATTTAACAACCGACAATGATGCCTGGGCCGGGGATAAATTATACGCACTTAACGGTGACGTATGGACTCCGTTTCTTCCCAATATCAACTATGTTTCGGATGTTACGTCAAACGGAAATTACCTTGTTTTTTCGGGCAGGGAAGAGGTATTCGTTTACAACGAGAAATTGGAATTGGTTAAGTATGTTCCGAAATTCTTTTCAGAAAATGACAATGACAGTCTTTTGGCGAAGTGTGCTGTCTTAGACGATCAAAATGTGCTTTGGATTGCCGACCAGAACAATGGATTGATCAAAGTCGGAACTCAAACTGAAAAAATTGTTCCTGACGGACCCATTGACAATAAAATATTTTCGCTGGCTATGAACGGGAACGACCTTTGGATTACTCCCGGAGGAAAGAGCAATGCATGGGGAAATCTATACAACCAACCACAATTTCAGCTCAACAGAGAAGGGAAATGGTCGGTTTTTGACCGGAATATTTTTCCTGTTTTAAACGATTTCAGGGATGTTGTTTGTGTTGTGGCCGATCCAAATAATGCAGACCATATTTTTGCAGGTTCCTGGGGCGGTGGCGTGCTCGAATTTGAGGACGGTAAATTTCTGAAACAGCATAACAACCTCAACAGCAGTTTGCAAACCCAGCTTCCTGGCCAGCCAAACGATCCATACGTCCGCATCGGCGGGATGGATTTTGATTCAAAAGGGAACCTTTGGGTGACCAATTCGGGAGTTGCCAATGTGCTTTCTGCTTTTCAGGCAGATGGAAAATGGAAATCGTATGAGTTGAGTGGAATCGCCAATAACACTTTCGTTGGCAAAGTACTTGTAACCAAAGACGATGATAAATGGGTTATTCTGGGGCGCGGTCAGTATATGTATGCACTTAACAGTGCCAACGACCGGTCGGAAATGCAAAAAGTGACTGCCTATTTCACCAACGGCAAAGAAGAGCTTTATACTGACATGAGTGATGTGAACGCCATTGCCGAAGATCATAACGGTGAATTGTGGCTGGGCACATCGAGCGGAGTGGCAGTATTTACCAACCCCCAAAAGGTTTGGGAAGATGCCACCATGTTTGCAACGCGTCCGGGATTAGATCTGAATGACGGGATATTTCATCCGCTGCTCGAAAAAGAATCAATAACAGCCATCGCCATCGACGGAGCCAACCGAAAATGGTTTGGAACCAAAACTTCCGGCGTATTTTTAATTTCTGAAGACGGTGCAACCGAGCTTGAACATTTTAATATGGAGAACAGTCCGCTGCCGACGGATGAAATTACCGATATCGCCATTAACCAAAAAACCGGTGAAGTATTTATCGGTACCGGAGTCGGTTTGATTTCGTACATGGGCGAAGCTACTGTCGGGAACGACGAATTCGTTGATGTTTATGTATATCCAAACCCGGTTCGCGAAACTCATGATGGACCGATCGTTGTGAAAGGACTTGTTGAC
This sequence comes from Prolixibacteraceae bacterium, assembly GCA_036834745.1. Taxonomy (GTDB): domain Bacteria; phylum Bacteroidota; class Bacteroidia; order Bacteroidales; family Prolixibacteraceae; genus Aquipluma. Next base: position 8,412 of record DAITNH010000024.1, on the reverse strand, counting down.
GATACCGATTTACGAATAACAGATATTAGCGGGAATTTGGTGCATAAAACTACTTCATTGGGCGGACAGGCAATCTGGGATGGCAAAAATCTAAACGGAAACCGCTGTAAGACGGGTGTCTATCTGGTTTTCATGACCGATGCATCCGGGAATAATACGATGGTGACCAAACTATTATTTATCCATTAAAACGGTAAGCCAGTGCTCGAAAAAACGCGGGGCATCTTTTTACATTCAGTCAAATACTCCGAAACCAGTATTATTGCTGTCATTTATACTGAAGCTTATGGAAGGCAGTCTTTCGTGGTAAACGGCGCAAGAAGTAAGAAATCGACCGTGAAATCTGTTGCTTTTCAGCCACTTTATCTTCTCGACCTTGAAATTTATTACAAAGCTGGCCGTGAAATCCATCGGATGAAAGATGTGCGGATTTCAAATCCTTTTTCGACCATTCCGTTTGATATCAGGAAAAGTTCACAGGTAATTTTTTTGGCCGAAATACTTTACAAATGTTTAAAGGAAGAAGAGCCCAATCCCGGCTTGTTTAATTTTATATTTAATTCATTGAGTTTTCTTGATTTGTCTGAACACGGAATAAGTAATTTTCATGTTTGGTTTCTGTTTAAGCTCACTCAGTTTTTAGGCATTTATCCAAGTCGCGACAATGCATCGGTCAGCAATTTTTTCGACTTACAGAAAGCACAGTTTGTGAGCCATGAACCAATACACAATCAATTTACTGACAAGCATATAACCAGATTGTTCGCAACGCTTTTTGATGTTGATTATGCCTCGGTAGAAAAGTTGGAATATTCTCAAAATGAACGGCGTCAGTTGCTCGATAAGTTGTTGGAGTATTACAGAATTCATTTTGATAACATGGGAGTGATAAAATCACTGGATATTCTGAGAGAAGTTTTACGATGATTTATGTATTGAATAAATCATTATATTTGAAAGTAAACGAATTGTAATTGTAAGCAAACAGCATATTTTTTTAACTTTGGGGTCAATATTTATAACATGTCTCAAACGAAATTACTCGTCGCCAAAGGAAGTATATTTTCCGCCGTTAATAAACTGGTTACAGAAACCGGTGCAATTGACCTTTCATTAGGGAAAACTGATTTTCCGTGCCCTGAAAAACTGGCCGAATTGGCAGCAACCTATATTCGGTCGGGATATAATAATTATGCACCCCATGAAGGTGTCAGCGAATTGCGTGCGGTTATTTCTTCAAGGGTAAAAAGTCTGTACAGACGCTCGTACAATCCTGAAACAGAAATTACCATTACTGCAGGTCCTGTTCAGGCTATAATGACCGCAATAAGTTCGGTGGTAAAAGATGAAGATGAAGTAATCCTTTTTGAACCTGCTTACGAATCCTATGCTCCGGCAATTGCCAATACTGGTGCCCGTCCGGTATATGTGCCCCTTAAGTTGCCTGATTTTCATATCGACTGGGAAGAAGTCAGAAAAATGGTTACTTCCAAAACCCGGATGATCATTCTCAATTCGCCTCACAATCCTACCGGTACCGTTTTGTCTGAATCGGATCTGATTCAGTTACAAAAGTTAATAAACGGAACCAACATCGTTGTTTTGAGCGACGAAGTTTTCGAATCGATTGTGTTCGACAATAGCACCCATCAAAGTGTGTCAAAATTTGACAAGCTGGCCGATCGCAGTTTTGTGGTTTCATCATTTGGCCCCGTTTTTAACATCAATGGCTGGGGTCTGGCTTACATTCTGGCGCCCGAGAAATTGATGAACGAATTCCGAAGAATTCAGCAATTCCAGATTTACAATGTGAATACTCCGCTTCAGTATGCCCTTTCAGAATACCTGCTGACAGAAGACTCGAAGAAGGATATTTCAGAAATGTATCAGGGCAAACGGAATTATTTTAACAGGTTATTAGGTGGAAGTTTGTTCAAGGTTATTCCTTCGCAGGGGAGTTATTTCGAAATACTTGATTATTCAGCCATCTCGGATGAATTTGATACCGATTTTACGTACCGTCTGGCAACAGAATTCGGAGTGGGTGTTATTCCGGTTTCGGCTTTCATGCATGAAAAAAATAAGCAGAGAATGGTCCGTATTTGTTTTGCGAAAAACAACGAAACCCTCGAAATCGCTGCTGAACGCCTACGATTAGTCCCTTCATTAAAATAGAATTTATCCTTCAATCATAATAAGGTCTCATTTATCCTTCTTCTGTTTTTTACTGATGTGAAATTCATTCATCTGCTTATCGAACGAACCCTGAGTTTTTTCGTATAAAAAATACATTATAAATAATTGTTTATTTATTTTATAAAAGCGGTTTTTTCCCTGATAAGCCGTTTTATATCAGTTCTTTCCTTATTTATGGATATGGCAAATTTTAATTATTCACTGATAAATTCCATACTATGAAGACCAAGATTTTATTTTATTTTTTACTGGCAGGTTCAATACTTGTTGGTTGTTCATCCGGAAAACCAAAGATTGGTTTGTTGGTTCACAGTTTTGATACGCCACGCTGGCAGAGTGATCAAAAATATTTTGTCGAGGCAGTTGATCAGCTTGGCGGTGTTTCTGTTGTCAAAATGGCCGAAAATGATGAACAGAAACAAATTGAGCAGGCCAAAGAAATGATCAATTCCGGTATATCCGTTTTGGTGGTAATCCCGGTTGATCAATTTTCTGCCGGACAGATTGTTGATCTTGCACATAAAAGCAATATCAAGGTGATTGCGTATGACAGATTGATTAACAATTGCTGGCTCGACTATTATGTGTCTTCTGATAATGTGCGGATTGGTGAAATACAGGCGGAATACCTTACAAACACAACACCCGCAGGAAATTATGCCCTTATCGGTGGTCCTACTTACGACAATAACAGTCGAATGATTTATCTCGGTCAGATGAATATTTTACAACCATACATTGATAAAGGTCAGATAACGCTGGTTTACAATGTTTTTTCAGATTACTGGACCGAAGCGGAAGGTTACCGACATACTATTCAACTTATTGAATCTGCAAAAGGAGATGTGGATGCAATTCTTGCCGGGAATGATGCCATTGCTTTGGGAGTATTAAGGGCTTTGAAAGAGAAAAAATTGGAAGGGAAAGTAGAACTTGCCGGACAAGATGCCGACTTGCCAAACATTCAGGAAATTATCAAAGGAAATCAAACTATGACGGTATATAAACCGATTAAAACGATGGCATATACAGTGGCTGAACTGGCAATGATTTTATCACAAGAGAAACCTGTTCCGCTGGCTACTTCAACCATAAGTAATGGCAACAGATTAGTTCCTTCCTATTTGGTCAGTCCTATGGCCATCAACGAGAGCAATATTCAAATGACAGTTGTTGCTGAAGGTTATCAGGAAGCGGATAAAATCTTAAAGTAACCTGTAAAGAGATTGAAAATAGAAAAGGGACACCGTTTGATGTCCCTTTTCTATTTTATTCTGATAGTTTTATTTCTTGATCAGTAACCAGCTGTCGGCATATTTCGGATAATCAATCCTGATTTTCTGAACACGGTTGCGGGCAGCAGCTTCATCATTGAAAGAATCTACACAAACCCTGTAATAACCAGTCTCGCTGTGCAGAATAATTGGTTTGAAACCTAACTGAACCAGTTCCTGTTTGAAACGGGTTGCATTTTCGTTGCTGCTGAAACTGCCAACAATTACGAAAAAGCTTTTGCTGCTGTAGGCTGCCTGATCTTCAGCTGAAAATGTAAAATTTTCGCTCCTTACTGATACTGGTTTGCCTGTAACAGATTTATCGGCAGTTTCGTACATGGTATCCGAAGTTGGATTTTCGCGTACAGCAGGCACTGAAAAGACCTTGGTTTCTGCGTTTGTTTCTGTTTTTGGAACAGCCTGGCTCTTTTTGGACTTAAATACTTTACATCCGCTCGTAAGAAATGCAAGTGTAAAAGCAACTAAGATGATTCTCTTCATGGTAATAACGTATTAAATTTGTTTTCAAATTTACAAAAGATCAACTACCGATTTGTGAAAAATAAGGCGTGTCAATGATTTATTTATTAACAATGCATTGTTTGTGAGACTTTCGGAATGTTTATTTGTTTGTAAACTACCAAAACACCTTTGTTTGCAGCTTTAGAAATTGAGCTTATTCCGCATAAACCGTTGCCCTTTAACCGATCTGTAAAAACTTACCTGCCGAATGGCTTTTAATCGCGTATCATGGCTTTCCGAATACATCAGAACCCATGGGCCCCGGTCTTTTGTGGGAGTTATCTGGTTTGAATTGTGCATTTCGAGCACTTTTTCAAGATCCTCAAAATAACCGTAATAAAAAGCCCCCGCATCGGGCGAATAGATCGCGTAGGAATGAAACTGCATTTATAAGTTCGTTTTTTTGAATTGGGAAACCAATATCAGTAAATATTTTCGATATTGAAACTGCTTTCCCTCCCCGTTTGAAGCTACAAAAATACTAAAAATGCCCGATTTTTAACATGCTCAATGTGCCGAAACAAAATTCATCCAGTTACTTTCATCCTGATAATCTTCAACTACCTTCGTTTGATTGCTGAAATTGAAATGCTGAAACAAGGAAGAAATTTCCTGTTTAAGGAAAACCAGTCCATTATTGATCAAATCGCTCCTGTAACCTTTTTCTCCCAGATTGATAACCATTTCAAAAGAAACAATACGTCCAAGAATTTGACCTAATTCAACCATTTTTCGTTGTGGAAGCTCAAGGTTTAACTCAAAATCAAGCATTTCTTTCATCATTGGAGCTGATTTTGAAGTCAGATTGAAGTCTTTAAGGAATTGATATAGGTTGCTCTCTTTGGCTTTCTTCATCATTTTTACCAAATTTTCAGAAATTTGAGCATACAAAATATCATTCGATCCTTCAAAAATCTGGAACGGACGGCTATCAGTAATACTTCTTCCGGCGATATGACTTAGTTTATATGCCTGAGCACCTACGAGCTGAGTAGCCGATTGTGCGGCTTCCTGCATCAGATCGGTTACAACACTTTTTACTGAATTGGCTTCAAATCCATGCTGAAAAAGATC
>DAITNH010000024.1:0-3246 GCA_036834745.1 Prolixibacteraceae bacterium | reverse complement strand
GATCGGTTACAACACTTTTTACTGAATTGGCTTCAAATCCATGCTGAAAAAGATCATTTTCGATGCCGGCTTTTTCGCTGCTGTTCGCGCACATGGCCGAGCAGATTGTATAGGAAGCCTGAAGTCTGCCCAATCGCTGCTGAACCTGATCATAGGTGAACAGCGGTTTGCCTCCTATAAGACGGCGGTTAGTGTGTGCAATTGATTCATCTAACAAACGCTGGATAAAACCCATTGCCATGCCAGGAAATTGCATCCGGCTTCGGTGCAGTAAGTCGAGCATCATTTTTACCCCAGTGGATTTAGGAACGAGTCTTTGCAGTTTTGGTATCTGAACATCCAGTCGGTTTCTTCCGTATGGAATCTGAAATAAGCCAAGGTTCTCGTAAAATTCTTCAACCACAATGTTTTGATCAGGACTATTTACATCACAAATAAAGAAATCGATGTCGCGTTTCAGATCGCCAGACTGGCTCTTTTCGCGTGCGGTCAATAACCAAAATTCAGCCCATCCGGTTAGTCCAGCCCAATGTTTGATTCCCTGAAGATGATATTTACCATTATTTTCTGAAAAAGAAGTTTGCATATTTAAGGCATCACTTCCAAAGTCAGGTTCCGTAATCATCAGCCCGCCCATGTTTTGATGCTTCAGAAAACGTTCAAAAACTGGAGCTTTGGCTTCTTCCTGTGCATATTTAGCGACTGGCTGAAGAAACAAGGCCGAGTTTATTCCCATTGTAAGTGATAAAGCCAGCGATTCGTAAGAAGTTGCAGCCAGCAGGGCAATGGCCTCCTCCATTTTGCAGCCTCTTCCTCCATATTCCGAAGGAATTCCCACCGACAATGGGTTTAAGTCCATTATCTCTCGCATTACAAAAGGTGGCATTCCACGTTTGACAGCCATTTGATCAATATCGGCCCGGTCATGAAAAACGAGTTTCATCCGCGCTTTTAAATTGTTCAGAAACTCGCCGAATGGAATATTTTGCACATTCAGTTCAGAAATTGGGTTTTCAACTTTTAGTTTTGCCTGATTCATTAATCTCTATGTATTTTGTTCAGAAATATTTCTTCATGGTTTAATTCCAAACCCAAAGAATTTTTAATTGGTAAAACACGATAACATACAAGCCCGCTGAATGTTTTTGCTTTTAATTTCATTCGCCTGAAATAATGGGTTCTTTTTCCTGTAATCTGTAATTTTTAAAAGTTTGCCCAGACAGATAAGTCAAAATTCAAAAGAAATGAAGAAGAAGTCAAATAAATTTTTGCCATACATTATTGGTTTGGCGGTTATCCTGATCATTGTTTTGGTTATAGGTAAAAAACAAGGTTGGTTCGGTAAAGACTTTGAGATTAACGTGGCCACAAAAGTTGTTGAAAGCAAGACGATAACCGAGTTAATTACAGCAAATGGCAAGGTTCAACCCAAAACCGAGGTGAAAATCAGTCCGGATGTTTCAGGTGAAATTATTGATTTGCAAATTGAAGAAGGGGATGAGGTTAAAAAAGGCCAGCTTCTGATGGTGATAAAACCTGATATGTACGTACAGGCATACAACAGGGCTCTGGCAAGTTTTAGCTCATCGCAGGCCCGTCTGGCGCAAAGCGAAGCCCGGTTAATTGAAAGTGAACTGGCATTCAAGCGGGCCAACACGCTGTTTAAACAGGATGCGATTCCCGTGTCGGATTTCGAAACAGTACAAGCTTCATATAAAGTAGCCCAATCGGAAGTGAAAGCTGCACAATTTGCGGTCAAATCGTCCGAAGCATCGGTTGCCGAGGCCCAGGAGCAGCTCGTAAAAACAAAGATTTATGCCCCGATGGATGGAACTGTATCGCGCCTGAATGTTGAAAAAGGCGAACGGGTTGTTGGAACCAATATGTATGCAGGTACTGAGACGATGGTGATCGCCAATCTTTTTCTGATGGAAGTGAAAGTAGATGTAAACGAAAATGATATTGTGCGTGTTAACCTGAACGATACCGCTTTGGTTGAAGTGGATGCCTATTTGGGCCGCAAGTTTAAAGGAATTGTTACTGAAATTGCCAACTCCGCAAATGTGGTTGGCGGTTCAACCGATCAGGTGACCAATTTCAGTGTGAAAATTCTGTTGCTCGACGAATCATATAAAGACCTTACCGATAGTTTGTCTGGAAGAAAATATCCTTTCCGTCCCGGAATGTCGGCAACCGTCGATATTCAGACAGAAACAAGGCTGAATGTAATTACTGTTCCGATTCAGGCTGTGACTACCCGTGCATTGAAAGGAAATGGCAGGCAGGAAGCCAAAGCTGAAGTAACTGAAGAAGCTGAGAAAGAAGGCGAAACTGGCACGGAGCAGGTAGCAAAAGCTGACGAGGAAGAAAAAGTGGAGGTAGTTTTTATTTATAAAGATGGCAAAGTCTATAAAAAACCGGTTAAAACCGGCATTCAGGATAGCCAGAATATTGAAATTCTGGAAGGCGTAAGCACCGGCGACGAAGTTGTGGTTGCCCCGTTCAATGCCATCAATAAATTACTGAACGATAGCTCGAAAGTAAAAAAGGTGGACGAAAAAGAATTGTTTAAGGTGAAAAAGTAGATTTAGCAACTATTCCAAATAATAGAATATTCAACATCTCATCCACTGATTTCTGGATTTCTTCGTCAGAGAGGTTTTTAAGTATCAACGGAACTTCAAATCCCTGAAGGATAGTAGCGATGGTTTTTGCAGTAAGTTCTGGGTTGGCAATTGAAAATTCACCCTTTTCAATGCCTTCAAGCAGCATATTTCTAACTTGATGGATTTCATCCTCAAAATGGCCGGTCCGAAAACTGTTTACAAAATAGAGATTGTCGAGCAGGTCGTTTTTGATCGCTTCGTAATAGTTCACAACCATTTTCAGTGTCTGCATCCGCACATATATGTATGTTTTTAGCTTTTGTTTCGAATCGCTAAGCTGACTTATTTGTCCCTGAATAGCTTGTTTCCTGATTTCAGCCTCAGCATCGATCACTGCCTTAAATATTTCATCCTTACTCTTGAAATAATAATAGATGGTGCTTTTACCTTTTCGGGCTTCACGGGCAATATCGTCGAGTGCTGTTTTTTTGTAACCGAAATGTGCAAATACCAGTCTTGCTGCCTGAACAATCTGATCCCTCACTTCGTCATTTCCGATATTTTGCGGGTTATTCTCCATCATTTTGTTGGTCTATACTATTGCTGCACCAATATAGCAGATGTTTTTGGAATATTCAAA
>DAITNH010000023.1:0-28854 GCA_036834745.1 Prolixibacteraceae bacterium | reverse complement strand
AGGATGTGATTGATAACAGCGATTTGGAATACCGTCCGGAAAAGTCATCCTTAACCGCCATGATCAATGTTGATTTTAAAAACGACATTCGCCTGATTTCCGGCATTCAGAATACGCACAACGGAATGTACCGAATGATGCACCTTGGTGGACATGCATCTCATTACAATTCTATTGCTGATGATATTCCTTATTTGCTGAAAACTCCGATCCCGGTTATTTATGAAGGGATTGCCAGATATTTCGAAAACCTCGCTTCAGATTACAGTTGGTTGAAAAGTGAGTTAAATCTTAATGACGACAATCAGAAAGAGATTGTGGTGGTTTGTCAGCATATGCAGCAGGTTGAACAGTTGTTCAGATGCCGCAAATTGCTTGCCCTGTCAGAATTTGAACAGGAAATTTACCGGAATCCTTATCAGGATCTGGATTCGTTGTGGTACAAACTCAACCTCAAATATTTGGGAGTCAGTTATCCGGCTGAAAAGAATTCTGGTATATGGGCGGCCAATAAGTTTGCACCCAGCCTGTCGTGTTCTACCCACAATGTTTTACTTGCCGATGTTTTTGCCGCTCAACTGCAACATGCCATCGAAAGCAGCGTCATAAAGCAAACAAATGGTGTTTACACGAATAATAAAGCTGTTGGGCAGTATTTGAAAGATAATCTTTACCGCTACGGTAACCTTTTGCCATGGGAAAAACTGATCGAAAAGGCGACAGGTGAACCGCTGAATTCGATGTATTTTGTCAATCAGTTGAAGCAGAAAACAGAAACGCATAAATTGTGACACTATGAAGACAAAATGTTTGATTGTTGACGACGAGCCGCTGGCACGTGAACTCATACGTGGACATGTTGAAAAACTGGAGAATTTTGAAATTGTTGCTGAATGCAGCGATGCGATGAAAGCATTGGGCGTTTTACGCGAAAAGCATGTGGATCTGGTATTTATGGACATTCAAATGCCTCAGATTACTGGCATCGAATTTCTTAAAACACTGAAACATCCGCCGAAAGTGATTATTACCACAGCTTACCGCGAATATGCTTTGGAAGGTTTTGAACTGGATGTAGTCGATTATTTACTGAAGCCCATCACTTTTGAGCGCTTCCTGAAATCAGTAAACAAGTTTTACCAGATGAATCAGGATGAAGTTCAGGTAGGCTCCAATTCTTCTTCAGAGAAAGTTCAGGAAGAAAGTTTTATTTATGTGAAAGAAAATAAAAAGGTTGTAAAAGTATATCTCTCCGAAATCAGGTTCATTGAAGGATTAAGCGAATATGTTCAGATTTACACCGACAAACGTAAGATTATTACCAAAACAAGTATGACTTTGATGGAAGAAAAATTGCCCGCTGAAAACTTTCTGCGGATTCACAAATCATACATTGTTTCGGTCAAAAAGATAGAAGCCTTCACTGCCAATACAATTGAAATTCAGGGAAAAGAGCTGCCAATTGGCCGGAATTACAAGAATGCGGTGTTAAGTGCCTTGAATTTTACCGGTTCGGTGGCAGGTGTGTAAGCCAATTGCTATTTTGCAGAATTTGAGAATTCCAATTTTCCGCCCTTTCGTATGTCTTCGTGTTTCAGTACAAACTGACTTTCCTTGCCATTCAAATTCACTTTGTCGAATGTTTGGGAAGTGTCCTGATTATCGATCGTGATTTTGAATTTCTTTCCGGGGTAATATTTTGGGTTCAGGTTTAATTCAACTTCAGTAAAAATGGGAGAGGAGAGCTGGTATTCGCAACTTCCGGGCGAAACAGGATAAAAACCCATGGCCGAAAATACATACCATGCCGAAGTTTGTCCTGAGTCGTCGTTGCCGGGGATTCCTCCATCAAAAGCATTGTATTCGGTTGCCAGAATGTTCTTTACTTTTCGCTGTGTTTCAGCCGGATCGCCCAGATAATTGTACAAATAGGCAATGTGGTGGCAAGGTTCGTTCGAGTGCCAGTATTCGCCGGTATCAAAGAGTTCATCCAGCTTTTCACGAACTTGTTTTTGATCGCCAATCAGGTCGAACAATCCGGGAATATCCTGCGGAACAAACCACATATGATGCAATGGCGTTCCTTCGGTTAGGTAAAATGCACGTGCCAGTGGATTGTAATCTTTGCTCCATGTTCCATCCAGATGGCGGCCACGCATACTTTTGGTTTCATCGTCGAAAACATTCTGGTAATTCTGCCCGCGTTTGGCCAGGATTTGGGCATCTTTTGTCTTTCCGTATTTTGCGGCAACTTTCGAAAGCACATCGTCGGTCATGGCGTATTCAAGCGTGCGCGAAGTTTGTTCCATTTTGTGGAAAGCTTCTTTTACACTGTCTTCCAGCGGAATGTAACCGTTTTCGAGGTACGACTTCATTCCCCTGCGGCCTTTGCCATTGATGTAATCCTCACCTTCAGAAACTTCAAAAGCATTTTTTCGCATGTACGGCCAGGCTCTGTCAATATTAATATCGAAACCTTTGAGGTAAGCGTCGCCCAAAGCGGTGTTGGCATGGTCGCCGATCATAGCCGAAGTATAGCTGTTCCACATCGGGAAAATAGGCATCCATCCACCCTGTTCTGCTTTCAGAACAAGCGATTTCATCATGTCTTCGTATTTGTCGGGTGCAACCAGGCTAACAAGTGGCAACTGTGCCCTGAAAGTGTCCCACAACGAAAAATCGTCGTAATACACCTGCCCGTTTTCCATTTTCTGAATGCTTTTGTTTCCGTCGAATGCGGGGTAAGTGCCACTCACATCGCTGAATGTGCGGGGCGAAATCATCGAGTGGTAAAGCCCGGTGTAAAAATTAGTATAATCTTCTTCTTTTCCGCCTTTAAGCTTAATGGTCGAAAACGCTTCGTTCCAGACTTGTTCCGTTTCTGCCTTGGTTTTTGCAAAATCCCAATGCGGGATTTCAGCGTCGAGATTGGCACGTGCCGATTCAATGCTTGTAAACGAAGTTCCAACCTTTGCAAGAATCACATCATTTTCCTGGATGTTAAAAGCTGCATAAGCGCCAATATCCGGTTTTCCTGAAATCTCGGTTTGCTGTTTAAAATCTTCCATCTGGAAATAGCATCCGTAATTGTCAAGCGGTCGGTTGAACCTTACCACAAAATAACCGCTAAATCCTGCCGGTTGTCCCCAGCCCTGATAAATGCGGTGAACCGGATTGTAACCATAAATTTCCTGTTTTTCGGTATCAACTTTTATGTATCCCTGACCTTCGTCGCTGTTTGGAGTGACAAGAATAATGGCCTGGTCTTTTTTTAGGTACGAAAACTTGAAAAATCCTGCGCGGGCAGTTCCCGTCATTTCAACAAAAGTCATGTATTCCTGCAGCATACACGAATAGTAGGCAGGTGTTGAAGTTTCGCTTTCGTGCATTAACATGGTGGCGCGCTCGCTGGCAAAAGTGCGCAGGTAGCCAGTTGTCGGCATAATTGTAAAACTGCCGTAATCCTGTACGCATGATCCGGAAAGCCAATGAGAACCACGGAATCCCTGAATCTTGGTATCGTTATAATAGTAAGGTGAAAGACATTTTTTTTCGGTATCGCGGGTTTGCGGCGTCCATTGGGTCATTCCGAAAGGAGTTGAAACTGCAGGGGTTACATGACCGAATGCTTCCGTATTCTCGTTGTGTTTAAAACCGCTCGATCCGGTTGACTGGCTTGTCCCGATTAACGGATTGGCATATTTAATAAGATCCTCTGCTTTTTTCTGGCAGCCAGACATTAAAATCGTTACTGCCAGCATGATTGGCAGGTAAAGTTTGTTAGTAGTCATTCTCAGTAGTTTTTTAGTTGTTGGTGATTTCCGTAACACAAAAAATATTTCCAAAAATCTTCCTTGTTTGCGTGGCCTAAAAATAGTGGATTTCTTTTATTCCGTTGAAATGCGTACTCTTTTTTTATCCGGTTTATCTTGATTAAGTTTTGATTTCATATTTGAAGCAAAAACAAAACAATGAATTTGATTTTACACAAATCCATTTAATTGATATTCTTGTTTAAGAATCATTAACTTGTGATAGATTTTTAATAGTATTTCATTTGTTTGAATTACATCATGCATTAACTATTTTTGCAGAATGACAGAACATCAAATAAATATATTGCCGTCGGAATATGCTGAAAAAATAGGACTGAACTATTCAGTTTCGACTACAGATTTGCACAAAAAATCGAGTGGACAGTTTTTTACTTCAAAGTTGATTGCTGATTACATGGGTAAATTAGCCCAACACAAATCTGATCACGTGTCTATACTCGATCCGGGCTGCGGAATGGCTATTTTAAGTTGTTGCCTGATCGAAAATCTGGTTGAAAAGGGGCAAATTTCCAAAATTGATTTACAACTGTATGAGACAGATTCGAACATGATCAAAGAACTTCACAAGGTCATTTCATTTCTGAAAAATTGGTTGCACAAAAAGCAAATCGGGTTAAATATTGTTTTAATACAGGAAGATTTTATTCTATCCAATTCGGCAGTGTTTGCTCCTAACACGCTTTTTGGCAGCCATGCTGTAAGTAAATACGATTACATCATTTCAAATCCACCTTATTTTAAAATATCTAAATCAGACAGTCGTGCCCAAATTGCAGATGAGTTGGTTTACGGTCAACCAAATATTTATGCTTTGTTTATGGGTGTTTCAGCCCGTCTGCTTAACTCTGCTGGTGAATTGATTATTATCACTCCCAGAAGCTTTGCTGCCGGAAATTATTTCAAAGCATTTCGAAATTTCTTTTTTGCTGAAGTCAGTATTGCTGATATTCACATTTTTGAGTCAAGAAATAAAATGTTTAAAGGTGATAATGTACTTCAGGAAAATGTTATTATCCGGGCCACTAAGAAACGAAATCATCTTATTCAACTTTCAGTTTCTGAATGCGAAAAAGATATGAATTCATCTACTGTATCAGTGTTTAAAACGGAAGAATTGATTGATTTAAACTCAAGGGAAAAGATACTTTTTATACCATCCAACTCTGTCGAAAAAGACACAATTCATGTTTTTAAGAATTGGAAAAACTCGTTGAACGATTACAATATTCAAATCTCGACAGGCCCGGTTGTCGCATTCAGAAGCCTTGAATTTCTAGTCTCTGATTTTAACAGTGAGCTTGGATTGGTGCCATTGCTTTGGTTGCACAATATCAAGGAAATGGAGTTTGTTTTCCCATTAAAAAAGGGCGAAAAGCAGAGTTACATCATTCATTCGGAGGTCAGTCGCAAATTGTTACTGAGAAATAAGAATTATATATTGATCCGGAGGTTTAGTTCAAAAGACGATAAGAGCAGATTGGTATGCGCACCCTACTTTGCATCAAATGCAAGTTCTGAATGGTTAGGCATCGAAAATCATCTGAATTACATTTATCGACCCAACGGAGAACTTTCTGACGATGAAGTTTGGGGGATTTCAGCTCTGTTTAATAGCAGCCTTTTTGATACTTACTTCAGAACATTTAACGGGAATACTCAGGTTGGCGCTTCAGAATTAAAACAAATAAAAATGCCTCCATACCATCAGCTAATTGCGATTGGACAAGCAGTTAAACAATTGGTGACACCGAGAAGAAATGATATTGACAAGATCATAAACGAAACTTTATTAGTAAATCAAAATGACGAAAATAACGGAAGCTCAGGCGATTTTGCACGAGTTGGGGTTGCCTAATGCACAGCAAAATGAAATTTCAGCTTATACATTGTTGGCATTGTGCAACATCAAAGAAGACGATAATTGGTCAAATGCCAAACAACAAAGCTTGGGCGTTTCGAAAGGAATAATGTCATTTATTTCCTCAAACTACCAACGAGAATATGCTCCGAATACCAGAGAAACTGTAAGAAGGCAGGTATTACACCAGTTTGTACAAGCAGGAATAGTTGATTATAATCCAGATCTTCCAGATTTGCCGGTTAACAGCCCCAGAGCCCATTATGCCTTATCAGCTATTGCTTTGGAAACAATCAAGACTTATAAAACAAAGAAATGGAGCCGGGCTCTCAGGTCGTTTAAAGAGCAAGTTGGTGAGCTAAATGATAAGTATAGTAAGGGTAGGGGAATGGCTCGGGTTCCTCTCCATTTACCCGATGGAGTTGTAATTCTGTTATCTCCGGGCAAACACAATGAAGTTATTGCGGCAATTGTTGAAGAGTTTGCATCACGTTTTGCGCAAGGGTCTGTTCTTTTATATTTGGGAGATACGGAAAATAAAGATATTATTCTAAATAAGGACAAATTGGAAAGTTTAGGAATTCCGATTAACGAACATAGCAAGTTGCCCGATGTGGTAATTTTTGACGAATCAAAGAATTGGCTTTATTTGATTGAGGCCGTAACCTCACATGGCCCTTTGTCGCCCAAAAGAGTGTTTGAACTCGAAAAGCTTCTCACTGATTGTAAAGCCGGTAAAATATATGTGTCGGCTTTTCCTGATTTTGCTGAATTTAAGCGTCATACCAGTAATATTGCTTGGGATACTGAAGTGTGGATAATGGAATTTCCGGAACACATGATCCATTTCAATGGTGATAGATTTTTAGGACCAAGGTAAATCCACGTTTCCCATATAAAATTGACAATCTGTTCAAAAATAGCACGAGTTTAAATTGAGTGTTGAGCCACCCAAAAGATTCGTCAAACTACGTTTCGGAACCTAAATATATGCCAAATAAAATTAATCATTTCTTCTGAACAAAAATCAAAAAAAGGCTGCCCAATCCGGACAGCCTTTTGAAATTATTAGTAGCTAATATTATTTTTTATCAGCGGCAGCTTTGGCTTTTGCAGCAAACCACTCGAGTGGGAACGACGAAGGCCTTTCGATAGGAAGTCCGTAAAAACGGTCGAAAACAAGCGAGGATAAAACACCCAGCGAACGCGAAACCCCGAACAGAACAGTGTAGAAACTCGATTCGGTAATTTCGTAATGGTTTAACAACGCTCCACTGATTGCATCCACATTTGGCCATGGGTTTTTAATTTTCCCTGTACCTTCGAGAATAGGAGGAGCAACGCGGTAAACAGCATTTACGATGTTGATCAGCTTGTCGTTTTTAATGTATTTTTCGGCAAACTCCTGCTGAACAGTAAACCTTGGGTCGGTGATGCGAAGCACGGCATGACCGTATCCCGGAACAACCCTTCCCTGCAACAAAGTTTGTTCAATATAGTGAGCAATCTGCGGATCAGAAGGTTCGTCGGTTCCAATTTGTTCGATCATTTCTTCCAGCCAGCTCATTACTTCCTGATTGGCAAAACCGTGTAGCGGGCCTGCCAGTCCAACCATTCCGGCAGCAAAAGAATATGCTGCATTACTCAGGGCTGAACCAACCAGATGGGTTGCATGGGCCGAAACGTTTCCACCTTCATGGTCGGCATGTATCACCATGTAAAGACGGAGCAGCCGTTTCACTTCAAGCGAATCGTGTCCCATCATGTGGGCTAAATTTCCTGCCCAGTCAAGGTTCGGATTGGGTTCGATGTGATTACCATTGTGGTAAATCCTTCTATAGATATAGGCAGCGATGCGTGGAAGACGTGCAATCAAAGTCATTACATCTTCGTACATAAAGTCCCAGTAGAACTTTTTGTTTATTCCTGCCCGGTATGCTTTCTGAAATACCGAATCGTAAGCCATTGAAAGGACGGCAGTTGCGAACTGAGTCATTGGACGGCTGTTTTTCGGCAAAGCATCAATTACATCGAAAACATGTTGGGGCACGTGAGCACGGGTTGCCCAGTCTTTCGAAATGTTGATCACATCTTCCTTGTCCGGAATTTCACCGACCATCATCAGGTAAAATAAACCTTCTGGAAGTGGTTCACCTTCGGGATCCATTTTGGGTAGTTTCTCCCGCAATTCAGGAAGCGAATAACCTCTGAACCTGATACCTTCGTTGGCATCTAATTTTGATGTTTCGGTAAGCAGTGCTGGTATTCCTTTCATGCCTGAAAGCACCTGATCAATTGTTACCTGCCCCAGTACAACATCGCCATGATCTTTGCGAATGCGTTGAAACTCGGCTAAATCTCTGGTAGCCTTTTCGTAGAATCTGTTTTTAATGTATTCCATATCTTTGGTTTTTAGTTTTATTTTGAATTAGGTTTCTAAATTAGTGAATATTTCGGATTATCTCGTCTGCAAAGTCAGAAGTTGAAAGTAAAGTTGCGCCTTCCATCATACTAAACAAATCAGAGGTGACTTTTCTTTTGGCGAAAGTATGTTCCATAGCATCGTACACGTGTTCTGCTGCTTTGTCCCATCCTAAATATTCGAGTAACATGGCACCTGAAAGGATGAGCGAACCGGGATTTGCCTTTCCCGTTCCGGCAATGTTGGGGGCTGTTCCGTGGGTCGCTTCAAAAATGGCATAACCGCTGATGTAGTTGATGTTTGCCCCGGGCGAAATTCCGATACCTCCAACCATGGCTGCCAACTGATCCGAAATATAATCGCCGTTCAGGTTTAAGGTGGCAATTACCGAATGATCATACGGATGCAATAAACTTTCCTGAAGAAAAGCATCTGTAATCACATCTTTGATAATCACTTTTCCTGAATTCTTTGCAGTTTCGAGGGCTGCTTTTGCTGCCTTTTTCCCTTCTTGTTTTTCAATTTCTTTAAATTGTCGCCAGGTAAAAGTCTGTTCGGAAAATTCGGTTTCAGCCAGATTGTAGCCCCAGTTTTTAAATGCGCCTTCGGTAAATTTCATGATATTGCCCTTGTGAACAATGGTAACCGATGGCAAACCTCTCTTGACTGCATACTCAATGGCAGCTTTGATCAATCGTTCGGAACCTTCTTTTGAAACTGGTTTAACGCCGAACGAACTGGTTTCCGGGAACCTGATTTTGTCAACTCCCATTTCATTGATCAGAAAGTCACGGAATTTGATGCCTTTTTCAGTGCCAGTCATAAATTCGATTCCGGCATAAATATCCTCGGTATTTTCCCTGAAGATATGCATGTCAACCAGTTCAGGATAACGGATAGGAGAGGGGACGCCCTTGAACCAGCGGATCGGTCTCATGCAGGCATACAAATCGAGTGTTTGACGCAGCGTTACATTTAATGAACGGATTCCTTCGCCAACCGGAGTTTCGAGCGGACCTTTAATTCCAACAAGGTATTGCTGAAATGCTTCCAATGTTTCGTCGGGCATGTAATTACCGGTAAGTTCAAAAGCTTTTTGACCTGCCAGAACTTCTTTCCAGATCAGCTTTTTCGTGTCACCGTAGGCCGCAGTTACAGCAGCATCAATTACCCGCTGACTAGCTTCAGTAATCTCTTTCCCAATTCCGTCTCCCTCAATAAAAGGAATCACAGGCTGGTCGGGAACAATTAACTGACCGTTTATGAATTGAATTTTCATTTTCTTGGTTTTTAAGTTCATTCAAAGCAAACAAAGCGGCAGAGCCGCGGAAAATTTGTAGAAAAAAAGTCGATTAGATGATTACAAGGTGCAGTGCACCGTAATATCAGTCTAAATTGCTCTATGTTCCGGTGCGCTGCACCTATTAAAAAAATTTCTTTTTCGTTACTACAAATTTTCCGGTGCTCTGCACCTAATACTATTTCAATTTCTTTTGCAAATTAGCATCAATTGCATCCAGAAATCCTTCGGTTGTCAGGTATTGATCTGTTCTAATGTCGTTTCCGTAAATAAGCATGGCCAAATCTTTGGTCATTTTTCCGCTTTCCACAGTTTCGACACATGTTTTTTCGATTGCCTCAGCAAAATTGATCAATTCCTGATTTCCGTCCAGTTTGCCACGAAATTCCAGACCGCGTGTCCATGCATAAATGGATGCAATTGGATTTGTCGAAGTTGGTTTTCCTTGCTGGTGCATCCGGAAATGCCGGGTCACAGTACCGTGTGCAGCTTCGGCTTCCATTGTTTTTCCGTCAGGGGTAACCAGGGTGGAAGTCATCAGTCCGAGTGAGCCATATCCCTGAGCCACGGTATCCGACTGTACATCGCCATCGTAGTTTTTGCATGCCCAAACATATCCGCCTTCCCATTTCATACAGGCAGCCACCATATCGTCAATCAGTCGGTGTTCGTAAGTAATGCCTGCTTCAGCAAATTTTTCCTTGAAATCTGCATCAAATACTTCCTGAAAAATATCTTTGAAACGACCGTCGTACTTTTTCAGAATGGTATTTTTTGTTGAAAGGTAAAGGGGCCATTTTTTCATCAGTGCCTGATTCATACAAGCATGGGCAAAACCATTGATCGATTCATCCGTGTTGTACATGGCCATTGCCACACCATCTCCGGCGAAATCATACACTTCGAATGAAGTTTCTTTTGTACCATCTTCAGGAGTGAAAGTAATGGTCAGTTTTCCTTTTCCTTTGGTAACGAAATCGGTGGCCTTGTACTGATCGCCAAATGCGTGACGGCCAATGCAGATCGGTTGTTTCCATCCTGGAACCAACCTTGGAATATTGCTGATGATAATTGGTTCGCGGAAAACGGTGCCGTCCAGAATATTACGGATGGTTCCGTTGGGCGATTTCCACATTTTTTTCAGTCCAAATTCCTCCACACGTGCTTCGTCAGGAGTAATGGTTGCACATTTAATTCCAACTCCGTATTTTTTGATGGCATTTGCTGCATCAATAGTTACCTGATCGTTGGTTAAATCACGGTTCTCCATTCCCAGATCGAAGTACTTAATATCTACATCGAGATAAGGGAAAATCAGTTTTTCTTTGATAAACGTCCAGATTACCCGGGTCATCTCATCTCCATCCAGCTCTACTACCGGGTTTGTTACTTTGATTTTTTTAATCATTTATGGGTATAATTAAAGGTTTTGTTTACGAATTAAATCCAATGCTGAACCGGCTATAAACCAGTCGATTTGTTGTTGATTGTAGGTATGGTTCAGCATGATGATGTCTTTTGAATTATCAGCATGAACTATTTCCAAAGTTAATTGCCTTTCTGGTGCAAATTCTTTTAGATCAATAAAATTGAATGTGTCGTCTTCCTGAATTTTATCGTAATCGGCTTCGTTTGAGAAAGTCAATCCGAGCATTCCCTGCTTTTTCAGGTTGGTTTCGTGAATACGGGCAAACGATTTTACAATCACCGCTTTTACGCCCAGATGACGAGGTTCCATGGCAGCATGTTCGCGCGATGAACCTTCGCCGTAATTGTGGTCGCCCACCACCACCGTAGCAACACCTGAAGCTTTGTAATACCTTTGAACGGCAGGTACTTCGCCGTATTCGCCGGTCATCTGATTTTTTACTTTGTTGGTTGCGTCGTTAAATGAATTGACCGCACCGATCAACATATTGTTCGAAATATTGTCGAGATGACCGCGGAAACGAAGCCATGGGCCAGCCATTGAAATGTGGTCGGTAGTACATTTACCTTTGGCTTTGATCAGCAGTTTTAATCCCAACAGATTTTCTCCGTTCCATGGGGCAAAAGGATAAAGTAACTGCAATCTTGAAGATTCCGGATCAACTTTTACAACTACGGAAGAGCTGTTTTCCGCCGGAGCCTGGTAGCCTGCGTCTTCCACATCAAAACCTTTCTCCGGAAGTTCTTGTCCCGTAGGAATGTCAAGTTTTACCTTTTCGCCTTTTTCATTGATCAGGTAATCAGTCAGCGGATTGAATGTCAGATCTCCTGCGATTGCCATCGCTGTTACTATTTCAGGAGAAGCCACAAAAGCGTGCGTATTTGGATTGCCATCGGCACGCTTCGAAAAATTACGGTTGAACGAGTGTATGATCGTGTTTTTTTCGCCCTTTTCGGCACCGGGGCGCGACCATTGGCCGATACACGGTCCACAGGCATTGGCAAAAACGCTCGCACCTATTTGATTGAAAATACCAATAAAACCATCGCGTTCGATTGTAAAACGTACCAATTCAGAACCGGGAGTAATGGTGAATTCAGCTTTCGATTTCAGATTTTTATCGACCGCCTGCTGAGCAAGCGATGCAGCCCGCGAAATGTCTTCATACGAAGAGTTTGTGCAGGAACCGATCAAGCCGACTTCAATTTTTGTTGGCCAGCCGTTTTCCTTGGCAACTTCTGCCATTTTGGAAATGGGCGTTGCACGATCGGGAGTAAACGGACCATTAATATAAGGTTCCAACTCATCCAGATTAATTTCGATCAGTTGATCAAAGTATTCTTCAGGATTTGCATATACTTCAGGATCTGCAGTCAAATGTTCTTTGACCTGATTTGCCAGTTCGGCAACTTCTGCGCGACCTGTAGCCCGAAGATAACGTTCCATCGATTCGTCGTATCCAAAAGTGGAAGTGGTTGCGCCAACTTCAGCGCCCATATTACAGATGGTTCCTTTTCCGGTACAAGAAATTGATTGTGCACCTTCGCCGAAATATTCGATAATTGCGCCTGTTCCTCCTTTTACTGTAAGTATTCCGGCAACTTTCAGGATAATATCTTTTGGGGCAGTCCAGCCACTCAGTTTGCCGGTGAGTTTTACTCCGATTAGCTTCGGAAACTTTAGTTCCCATGCCATTCCGGCCATCACATCAACTGCATCGGCACCGCCAACTCCAATTGCAACCATTCCCAAACCGCCGGCGTTCACGGTATGCGAGTCGGTCCCGATCATCATTCCGCCCGGAAACGCATAGTTTTCGAGCACTACCTGATGAATAATCCCGGCACCTGGTTTCCAGAATCCAATTCCGTATTTGGTTGAAACCGATTCAAGAAAATCATACACTTCTTTGTTGATTTTGATTGCATCGTTCAAATCTGCAAGACCATTTTTGCTAGCCTGGATCAGGTGATCGCAATGCACCGTTGAAGGAACTGCAGTTTGGGTTTTGCCTGAATTCATGAATTGCAACAGGGCCATTTGGGCAGTGGCATCCTGCATTGCAACGCGGTCAGGGGCAAAATCAACATAGTCAACGCCACGTTTAAAATCCTGCAACGGCTGATCTTCGTACAGATGCGAATAGAGAATTTTTTCTGAAAGGGTTAACGGCCTGTTTAAGTGTTTTTTAGCTTTTTCAATTTTAGCACTTAATTCCTGATAACTTTTTGTAATTAAATCCAGATCAAACATATTTTTGGTTTTTATAATTGTCACTTTTCAAGCTTCATTTCTATCAAAATAATTAACAATACCAGTTCTTATTTGTTTTTTGAAAGCGCCCGAAGATATTAAAAAATATCACACAAAACATATAGATATGTATATATAATTTACAAATTAAAGCTTCTTTATTAACCGAAATAGGATGTTTTTTTTTCTGATAAAAAAAGCTGCCTTGAAAAGACAGCTTTTTTGAATATAACGAATTGTTAATGATTACATTTCGAGTTGAATGATGGTATCAACCGGTTTTTTCTTTGAATCGGGAATGTTCAGGATGACCCCAAACTCTGTTTCTTTAAATTTCACAACCGACTGATCATCGAAGAATTTGGCCGACTTTAATTTCTTCGGAAGTTTGCCGATAAACAGGTTTTCTTCGTTGCACTTAAGAACATGCACCCAAACTTTTCCGTCTTTTTGAGTCGAAGCGCCCCATGTTGTAGGATTGATCGGGCCTTTGCGCGTTCCATAAATGGTTTCGCCGTATTTATCGAGCCATTTGCCCATCACCATCAGCGTGTCAATATTTTCAGGCTGAATTTTTCCGTTTGGCATCGGGCCTGTGTTCAGTAAAAAGTTTGCTCCGTAACCAGAAGATTTTATCAATGTCTGTAACAATTGGGTAGTCGTTTTGTAGTTTTTGTCGGCCAGGTTGAAGCCCCATGAACCATTCATTGTTTCGCACATTTCGAGCGGCAAATCAGACATTGCGCCGGTATGGTTAAAACCCATTGAGTTTTCCCCCGGAAGGTCGCGTTCGTACATCTGGAAATCTTCTCCTGCAATCGGAAACTTGTGGTGGTTACTGCCAACCAATGCTCCGGACTGATGTTTGTGGATCAAAGCGTAGGTTTCGTCCAAACGCCACGGTGCATCCCATTTGTCCCACATTCCGTCGAACCAAATGCCGCCAACTTCTCCGTAATTGGTCAGAAGTTCGCTCAACTGGGCATTCATATAATCAATGTATTTGTTCCAGTCACCTTTTTCAGGTCGGCCTGTAAATCCCTGACCGGTATTTCCGCGTGGAAAATAATCAGGATGGTGCCAGTCGAGTTGCGAATAATAGAAGAAAAGTTTGATTCCCTGCTTGTCGCATTCGTCTTTCAGCATTTTGATAATGTCTTTGCCGTATGGAGTTTTGTCAACCACATTGTAATCGCTTACTTTCGAGTCGTACATGGCAAAACCTTCATGGTGTTTGCTGGTAATTGTAATGTATTTCATTCCGGCTTTTTTTACCATCGAAACCCATTCAGCCGGATTAAATGCGACGGGATTAAAGAAGTTGGTGAGTTTTTCGTACTGTGCAATTGGGATTTTTTTCTGGTTCATGATCCATTCTGCAATTCCCTGATCGCCGCCTCCGGCCATTTGGCAATACAATCCCCAGTGTATAAACAGTCCGAATTTGGCATCCTGAAACCATTCGCGGTTTTGGAGATTTTTATCAGTTGGCTGATATCCAGTTTGTGCCATAATACTTCCGGATAAAAAGATGGAAAGAATAATTACTGCAACCAATTTTGTTGATTTCATAAATTTTAGTTTAGGTTTTTACTGTGCTGTGTTATGCTGACAAATATATACAATTCGAGAATTAGAAGGATGAATTTTGTATCTAAATTAATTCTTATTTCCACATCCATCGGACGATACGTAAAACGAAAAAATACTTTTTTTTTATCTTTAGAAAGTAACGAAATTCAGTTGTTTTTTAGAAAAAAATACCTTAATTTTATTGTAAATTTAACTTTCAAAACATTGATTTATTAGCTCGTAGGATTTGTTTAACATTAAAAATTAAACCTATGAATAAATTTATCTATTTGACTTCAATGCCTGAAGCACTAATCGCTTCAATGTTACCCCCTGAAGATTTTGGAGAATACCTTTCCACTGGAACAAAAAAGATGAACAAAGGTCAGGCAATTTTTTTTGAGATTGCTCCCGGTCAGATAGAAAAGCTGATCGATATGGATGAACTTAATCAACGATGTGTTGCTAAACCCGATGGTACACCTAAAAGTTCAGTCTATCTTTCGATTTACAAAGTGTTGGAAATGATTCCATTATCAGCACTTAAAAGTTTGTATCTGACTACTGATAACGGATACACCCTTGAATTGAAAAAAACTCCGTATGATCAGTCATTGGAAAACAAAAACAAACTGTATTTATTTCAGGAATTATGCCCGGTATCTCCTATGGTTGCAAGTGTTTTGGCACCTTCGGCTTTCCTGAAACGCCTAACCGACGGATCAATCCCCATCGTTCTTCCAAAGTTGTTTTTTGTTGAACTGAAACTGGGAGATTTGGCGACAAATCCGCAAAAAGGTTCAATTGATTATTTGCCATTTACCAATGTTGGGCACCTTAAAGATTGTCTTGAAATATTAAATGTTGAAAAGGAAAAACAAATGAAAACTGTTCAACGGTTTTTTACGGGCACTCTTCTATACAGAACCATTGAAAGTGGATTCTATATTGGTTCGAAAGATGAAATTATTTTTTATCCATATCCAACTTTAACCGAACTTGAAGATGTTAATTATGAATTTTTCAGATCAATCTGATAAAATCTAAATTCCAAAATTCCTATTTTTGTAATCTAAACGGGTATGATGTAGATTATACCTCGTATAGATTACAAAAATGAGATAGTTTGGTATTAATTGTATATGCTCATTCCTACCCAATCGTTGCCACCATTACTGCTTTTATCGTGTGCATCCGGTTTTCTGCCTGATCGAAAACAATGGAAGCCTCGCTTTCAAAAACTTCTTCAGAAACTTCCAATCCGTCGAGTCCGAATTTCTGGTACATTTCTTCTCCCACTTTGGTTTCTCTGTTGTGAAATGCCGGCAAACAATGCAGAAATTTTACATTTGGATTTCCGGTAAGTTCCATGGCTTTTTTATTCACCTGATAGGGTAGGAGCAGTTTAATCCTTTCGGCCCATGCTGATTCAGGTTCGCCCATTGAAACCCAGATGTCGGTGTACAAAAAGTCACAATCCTTTACAGCTAGAGCCAAAACATCGGTAATGAGCAATCGGGCACCAGTTTCGGAAGCAATTTCGCGGCAGGTTTGCTGTAACTGCGCGGTTGGCTGGCAACTCAACGGCGCTGCCGCCCTGAAATCCATTCCGAGTTTTGCGGCACCTACCATCAGCGAATTACCCATGTTGTTGCGTGCATCGCCCAAATAGCAAAATTTTATTTCCGAGAGTGGTTTGTCTGAATGTTCTTTCATTGTAAGGAAGTCGGCCAGAATCTGTGTCGGGTGAAATTCGTCGGTCAGCCCGTTCCACACCGGAACTCCTGCATATTTGCCCAATTCTTCCACAATACTTTGGCCATATCCGCGGTATTCAATGCCATCGTACATCCGGCCCAAAACCCTTGCTGTATCTTTGATCGATTCCTTGTGACCGATCTGTGATCCTGTTGGTCCCAAATAAGTGGCATGTGCGCCCTGATCGAAAGCGGCTACTTCGAATGCGCAACGCGTTCGTGTCGAGGTTTTTTCGAAGATCAGTGCAACGTTTTTTCCGCACAGCTTTTGTTCTTCGAGTCCCGATGCTTTTGATTTTTTTAATTTTGTTGCAAGGTGCAACAGGTAATAAATCTCATCTGCATTAAAGTCGAGCAATTTTAAGAAGTTTCTGTTTTTAAGGTTCATTTTCATTGAATTATTTAGTATTCCATTGTAATCTTCGATCCATACGATTTGTCTTCCAGCTTTTTTGCTTCCGTAATCACACTTTTATCGCCGCCATTTTTAATGAAATACAGGCAGGCTTTTATCTTTGGCGACATTGTTCCTTCGGAGAAAGTTCCTGCTTCTACATATTTAACGGTATCAGCATAATTCAGGAATTCAAGTTTTTCTTGCGTTGGCAGTCCAAAATCTTTATAAATGAATGACACATCGGTAAGGATATAAAACTCGTTTGCCTTTATTTTCGCCGCCAGTAATGCCGAAGCCAGATCTTTGTCTATCACTGCATCCAGCGTGCGAAGGTCGTTGTTCTCATCGTAATAAACCGGAATGCCTCCACCGCCAACTGCAATCACAATATTCCCGGCCCTGACCAGTTGTTCAATGATTTCCTGATTGACGATGTCAATTGGCTGAGGGGAAGATACCATTCTCCGCCATCCTCCGTGGGCTTTTGCTGAAGGTTTAAAAATCCAGCCCTTTTCTTCCTGAAGTTTTTTTGCTTCCGGCTCCGAATAAATTTTCCCGATTCCTTTGGTCGGATTCGTGAATGCCGGATCGTTGGGATCAACTGTTGCCATGGTAACCAAAGTGATGACATTTTTCTGAATGCCATGTTTCTTCAACACATTTCGTATCATTCGTTCAATCATGTACCCAATTCCTCCTTGCGAATCGGCCACACAAACGTCCAGTGGCATTGGAGCAATGTTATACAACTGATGTCCTGCCTCATTCCGCATCAGGATATTTCCAACCTGCGGCCCGTTCCCGTGGGTTATCACCAATTCGAAACCTTCTTTCAGCAGAAAGATCAGATTTTCAAGCGTTTCGGTTGTATTTGATTCCTGTTGTTCAATGGTGCCGGTTTCATTTTCTCTCAGCAAGGCATTTCCGCCAAGCGCCACAACTGCAATTTTTTCCATTCATTAAATTGTTACGTCTTTGTATTGTCAGGTTTTACAGTCATTATGGCCATAAACTGTTGCTGACAAACTTATAAAAAGGAACCAATTATAATCATGATTAACGATTGTTGTACAGCCTGAAAAGGATGCTATTAAACAGATGATAAAATATTCAGGAATAAATAAAAGTGTGGATTGGATGCAAAGATAAAATATATGATAGGCAAAAATCGTTAACTTTGCGCACGAATTTTATAACCCGAATGGCAAAGCAAATCAAGAAACCGGCAAAGGCTCCCGCGCCTAAAAAAACAGGGGGAATTGTACTTTTTTTCAAGAGCAACCAATTCAGATATACATTAGGGCTTTTTCTGATGATCATCAGCGGATACATGGCTGTATCTTTTGTTTCCTATGTTATTTCAGGAGGAGTCGATCAAAGTAAGCTGGATTTACCGTGGCGGGATTTCCTTTTTGATCCTTCGGTAAAGGTTCAGAATATTGCCGGAAAAGGCGGCGCTTTTTTGAGCGAACGCTTTATTAATCTGGGTTTTGGATTTCCATCCTTCTTTTTTGTGCTGATATTTTTTGTAGCTGCACTCAATTTGTTTGGCTATAGAAAGATCAAATTTTTCAAAACACTTGCTTTTTCTTTTATCTGGATGCTTTGGGCTTCCATCGCACTTGGGCTTTTAACGAATACCGCTGATAATCAGTTTTTAAATATCGGAGGTATGTACGGATTTATTCTTTCAAGTTTGCTTTCCTCGATTTTGGGAACATTGGGAGCTACTTTAATCCTGATATTTACACTGTTTATATTGCTGATTGTAACTTTCCAACAGTTTATTCCCTGGTTAACCCGTGTTTTTACAAAAAAGGAAAAGGAGCCAGTAGTTACGGATCAATTAGCAAATGAACTTTCTCCGGAATTGGTGCTGGAAACAACACCGTTGAAGGAAACTGAAGTTGTGTCGATTTCGAAAGTGATCAATGAAGACGACAAAATTGAAGCAATTTTTAATCCGGATTCGCCCAATGAGGACGATATAGAAGCAGATGTTGACGATGATGATTTTGAGATTGAAAATACATTGTCGCAAAAGGACGTTGAAATGAGTATCGAGGACATGATATTCAGTAATACTCCCAGACCTGAGAAATCAAAAATCAAGGATCCGGAACTGCAGGTAACCAAAATTGTTGAGGCTGAGGTAGATGATCATGGACTTCCTGTTATGGAAGATTACGACCCGACTTTGGATTTGTCATCTTATAAATATCCAACTCCTGATTTACTTGACGATCATGCATCGGGCAACGCAGAAGTAAGCAATGAGGAATTGATTTCAAATAAGAACAAGATCGTAGAAACGCTTCGTCATTACAAAATTGAGATTACTAAAATCAGGGCTACCATTGGCCCTACAATTACTTTATACGAGATAGTTCCCGCGCCTGGCATCAGGATTGCAAAAATTAAAAACCTGGAAGACGATATCGCGCTGAGTTTGTCTGCATTGGGCATTCGTATTATTGCGCCGATCCCGGGAAGGGGAACCATAGGTATTGAGGTTCCGAACCAAAAACCTGAAATTGTTTCGATGCGTTCAATTATAGGCTCCAAGAAATTTCAGGAATCGAACTTTGAACTTCCAATCGCTTTGGGAAAAACCATCTCGAATGAAACATTCATGGTCGATCTGACCAAAATGCCGCATATTCTGGTGGCAGGCGCTACTGGTCAGGGAAAATCGGTTGGTTTGAACGCGATCATTACTTCGCTTTTGTATAAGAAACAT
This sequence comes from Prolixibacteraceae bacterium, assembly GCA_036834745.1. Classification (GTDB taxonomy): domain Bacteria; phylum Bacteroidota; class Bacteroidia; order Bacteroidales; family Prolixibacteraceae; genus Aquipluma. The sequence continues at coordinate 9,290 of DAITNH010000023.1, read as the reverse complement.
CCTTCGCAATTGAAATTTGTTTTGATCGATCCTAAAAAGGTGGAGCTCAATCTTTATTCTTCGCTGGAAAAGCATTTTCTGGCAAAAATGCCCGATGAAGAAGATGCAATTATTACTGATATTCAGAAAGTTAAAAACACATTGAATTCAGTAAATATTGAGATGGACGGACGATATGATTTGCTGAAAAAAGCGCATGTGCGAAATATCATTGAATACAATACCAAATTTATTGGCCGGCGACTGAATCCGGAGAAAGGTCACAGGTTCTTACCTTATATTGTAGTCATCATTGATGAGTTTGCCGATCTGATCATGACCGCCGGTAAAGAAGTTGAATTGCCGATTGCACGTATTGCCCAGCTAGCGCGTGCTGTGGGTATTCACATGGTAATTGCAACCCAGCGTCCTTCTATTAATATTATTACCGGTGTTATCAAGGCGAACTTCCCGACCCGTATTGCCTTTAAGGTAGCTTCTATGATCGACTCAAGAACAATTCTGGACACTCCCGGCGCTAATCAGCTGATTGGTAAAGGTGATATGCTTGTTTCGAGCGGAAGTACAATGACCCGTGTTCAGTGTGCATTTGTAGATACTCCTGAAGTTGAACGCATTTGCGAGTTTATTGCCGACCAGAGAGGTTACACCACTGCTTTCCTTCTTCCTGATTATGTGGGAGATACTGAGGGTGGAAATGGCGCGGCCGACTTGACCAACCGCGATGAAATGTTTGACGATGCGGCAAGATTGGTGGTTGCCAATCAGCAGGGATCAACTTCGATGATACAGCGGAAATTCTCCATCGGATACAACCGGGCCGGCAGAATCATGGATCAGTTAGAAGCTGCTGGTATTGTAGGTCAGAGTGAAGGAAGTAAAGCCAGGCAGGTATTACTTCAGGACGAATACAGTTTGGAACAATTATTGAAAGGCATGAAATAGAATCCTATTTTTAATATATCAAAATGAGAAAATTATTTTTAATAACGATTCTTTCCTTATTTGTAATTGCCGGATATAGCCAGCAAGATGCAAAAGCGAAAGAAATACTTGAAAAAGTTACAAAGACAACACAATCGTTGTCATCCATCGAAGCTAAATTCACTTTCGAAATGAATAACAAAGCTGAGAACATTCAGGAAAAAAGCAGCGGCACAATTATTCTGAAAGGCAAAAAATACAAGTTGAATATCCCAATGATGGGATTGCAGGTAACTTGTGATGGTAAAACAATCTGGACTTATATGATCAATTCTAACGAAGTCAGCATTTCAAGTCTGGATGAATCAACCGATGATTTAATGGATCCTACCCGTATTTTTACCATTTACGAAAGAGGTTTCAATTATAAATTTGGGGGCGAATCGACTGATGCAGGAGTTCCGGTTTACAACATCAACCTGACCCCACAAAAGGCAACCGGCGATGTTAGCAGTATAAAGCTAATGATTGATAAACCAAAGATGTTGATTCGTGGGGCAGATATTGCAGGAAAAGATGGAAATAGTTACAAGGTTTCCATCAGCCAGTTCAAAACTGACGGAGTTTTCAAAGATTCGGACTTTGTTTTTGATGCATCGAAATACAAGGACGTTGAAATTGTTGATATGAGATAAAAAAAGGGAGCCAATCGGCTCTCTTTTTTTATGGTAATTTTTATTGAATTAGTTCTTCATTTTTGAATGTGCCATTTGTTCAACTGAGGCAATTTCTATAAATGAAGTACCACCGCCAACACCGAAGTTTCCGCCAACATAAACCACTGTGTCTTTTTCAGTAATCAGTTTTCTTTCAACTAAATCCAATAAAGAAGTTTCAATCAGTTTATGCTTATTTTTCTTCGATTTAATTTCGCTTGGAAAAACACCGTATGAAAGGGCAAGTTCGCGTTTTACCCGTCCGTTATGACATTTGGCAAATACCGGTAATGTCCCTCTGAAAGCTGCAATATACCTGGCAATTTTTCCGGTAAGTGTGTCTGTTACAATGGCACTGACTTTTAATTCTTTTGAGGCCAGCACTGCAGCTTCAGCAAGAAAGGCAGAAGTTTCATTGTCAAGGCGCGGAACTGGCAAGTCATTGCGTCTGTCTTTGCTTGCCTCAACTTCAAGCGCAATTTTTGTCATAACATTTACGGCCTCAATCGGATAACTTCCGTATGCTGTTTCTCCTGAAAGCATAATTGCATCAGTCCGATCGTATATTGCTGTAGCAACATCGCCCACTTCCGCACGCGTCGGCCTCGGATTGTCGATCATGGAATGCAGCATCTGAGTTGCAATAATTACAGGTTTTTTTTGCTGGACCGCTTTCTTAATTAGTTTTCGTTGAATACTTGGAATCTTTTCAGCGGGTATTTCGATTCCAAGGTCACCGCGGGCAACCATAATGCCATAAGCATATTGGAGAATTTCATCTATATTATTTACTCCGTCCAGATTCTCGATTTTTGCAATAATTTTTATTTTGCTGTCGAACTTGTCTAAAATTTCCTGAACAGCTAAAACATCTTGTTTATTCCGTACAAATGAATGGGCTATGAAATCGATATTGTTTTTTGCTGAAAATTCAATGAAATCAACATCTTTTTCACTTATTGATGGCAGGTCAACACTTACACCCGGGGTATTGATGCTCTTTTTGTTTTTAATTTGTCCGCTGTTTCCAACCCTGCAGGTTAAATATTCATCCGATTGCTCAATCACATCGAGCGAGAGATCACCATCATCGATCAGTATTTGATAACCAACAGGAACTTCCAGTTGAATTTTTTCATAGCTGACAAAAAACATTTCATTGTCCGATTGTCCCTGACCACCTTTTACTTTGATAATATCGCCCTCTTTAACATTAATTGGTTCCGAAATCCCGATAGTTCTGATTTCAGGACCCTTAGTATCAACAAGAATTCCGATATCTTCAGATACGCTCCTTACATTTTTTATCATTTCAATAGCACTCTCAGGCGAAATATGTGCAGTATTCAGTCTGACAACGTTCATCCCAGCTTCATATAACTGCCGGATAAATTCAGGGTCGCAGCGCTTATCAGAGATGGTGGCTACTATTTTAGTATGTTTCATATTTCATATTTTTGGTGAGGGCGACAAAAGTATTCAAATTTTTAAATTCAGATCTATTGATCCACCAGAGAGGATAAAAATGTCATTAAGATTTAATATATTCAGTAATTGCTTCAATTCCAAGTCTGTATGAATCAAGTCCAAAACCCATGATACTTCCGATACAAACCGGGCCAATCAATGATTCGTGCCTGAAACTTTCTCTGGTCAAAATATTCGATATATGAACTTCGACCACAGGGGCTTTTATTCCTGAAATAGCATCGCGGATGGCTACAGAAGTATGCGTATAAGCGCCTGCATTGATAACTAACCCATCGTAAATAAATCCTGTTTCATGGATTTTATTAATCAGTTCGCCTTCGATATTTGATTGATAATACTCAAGACTTATAGCATTGTATTTTTCCTGAAGAATCCTGAAATAGCTTTCAAATGTGGAATTTCCGTAGATACTTTTCTCCCGAATGCCCAATAAATTCAAATTTGGACCATTTATTAACAAAATTTTCATATTTTGATTTTTTATTTTAATAATAATAGTAACTTAACCGAATGTAAATTCGTATTTAAAAATTATGTAATCTGGGTGGATGTCCATATTTTTAATAATCATCAGGATTTACAAACCAAAATTATCAATAAATGTTATAGAATTAAAAATTTAAAGCTTTTAATTATGAAATGGGAAGATAGCAAAAAAGGATTTGAGTCTTTCTTACGCTTGGAAAAGGGTTTATCTGCAAACTCAATTGCTGCTTATATCAATGATATAAACAAGCTGATGACCTTTTCTGACGAAGAAGTTAAGAAACTGGCTCCAGAAAAAGTGAAACTGAATCATTTGAAGAAATTCGTAGAATGGATCAATGACAAGGGCGTTTCACCGAGAACACAAGCCCGTACAATTTCTGGTATCAAATCGTTCTATAAGTACATGCTTATGGAAGGTAAAATAACCAGTGATCCGACGACTTTGTTGGAATCTCCTAAAATTGGCCGGAAACTGCCTGATGTTCTAACTATTGAAGAGATCGATCTGATGATCGATACCGTTGAGTTAGCCAAGCCGGAAGGCCAGAGAAACAAAGCAATGCTCGAAACTTTATACAGTTGCGGATTGCGTGTTTCTGAGTTGGTAAACCTTAAAATATCCAATCTGTCATTCGATCAGGGATATATTAAAGTTGAAGGTAAGTCAAATAAGGAAAGACTTGTTCCGGTAAGCGAAAAGGCGATTGAAGAAATCAATAAATACCTTGACGTTTACAGAAAGTCCCTGAAAGTTTCAAAAGAAAGTGAAAACATTCTTTTCCTGAATCGCAGGGGCAAAAAGCTAAGTCGCGTTATGATCTTTACCATTATTAAAAACCTGGCTATTAAAGCTGGTTTCGAAAAGAAGATCAGTCCTCACACTTTCAGGCACTCATTTGCAACCCATTTGATTAACGGTGGGGCCGATTTACGTGCAGTACAGGAAATGCTTGGACATGAATCAATTTTAACTACAGAGATCTACACGCATCTTGACAGGGATTATTTAAAGTCAACTTTAAATCAATTTCATCCGAGATCATAATTTTATCTCCTAACTTGCTTAATAAAAGAATGTTTTGAAATTAATAATTTCTTAACATTCTTTTTTTTGTGCTATTATTTATTATGTATTGATGTTCAGGCTGTTGCGGGAAATATTTGACACCTGACGCGGGGTAGGCATGAATTGATCTTAATTTAATATTTGCCATTCTGACAAGGGGGCAAAAAAAGGTATTTTTGTTTCCGAGAAAATTTTGAATTGTTGAAACTTGTTAAATTTTAATTACTTATCATGAAAAACACAGATCTGTTAAAGTATGGTATTGATACCAACGTAGAAATTATTCACAATCCAACTTATGAGGAACTTTTTCAGGCTGAAATCGATCCAGCCAACGAAGGTTATGAAAAAGGCATATTAACTGATACAGGAGCTATTTCTGTTGATACAGGTAAATTTACCGGACGTTCACCTAAAGATAAATTCTTTGTAAAAGATGCAGTAACTGATGAGCACCTTTGGTGGGATGGAACCATTAACCGCCCAACAACATCTGAAGTTTTTACACACTGCAAAAACCTTGTAACAAAACAACTCTCTTCAGCAAAGAAACTTTTTGTAGTCGATACATTCTGCGGAACAAACGAAGATACCCGTTTGAAAGTACGTTTTATCATGGAAGTTGCATGGCAGGCTCACTTTGTGACCAACATGTTTATCCGTCCTTCTCACTACGAATTGGCTAACTACGGTGAACCTGATTTCGTATGTTTGAATGGTTCTAAAACTACCAACCCTAACTGGAAAGAGCAAGGATTAAACTCTGAAGTATTTACTTTATTCAACCTTACTGAAAAAATGCAGGTAATTGGCGGAACCTGGTATGGTGGCGAAATGAAAAAAGGTATTTTTGCTTTGCAAAACTATTACCTGCCATTACGTGGAATCGCTTCGATGCACTGTTCGGCCAACGTAGGAACTGAAGGTGATGTTGCCATTTTCTTCGGTTTATCAGGAACAGGAAAAACCACTCTCTCTGCTGACCCTAAACGTTACCTGATTGGCGATGACGAACATGGTTGGGATGATCAGGGTGTGTTCAACTACGAAGGTGGTTGCTACGCAAAAGTTATTGACCTTGAAAAAGACAAGGAGCCAGATATCTGGAGAGCTATCCGCAGAGACGCCTTATTAGAAAACGTTACTGTAGGTGCCGATGGTACTCCTGATTATACAGCTGCTGCTTCTAAAACTGAAAATACCCGTGTTTCTTATCCTATCTATCATATCAACAAAATTGTTGCTCCTTCCCGTGCAGGACACGCTAACAAAATTATTTACCTGTCGGCTGATGCATTTGGTGTATTGCCTCCGGTATCAATTTTGGACGAAAACTCAGCTCAGTATCACTTTCTTTCAGGCTTTACTTCAAAATTAGCCGGAACTGAGCGTGGTATCACTGAACCGGTTCCTTCTTTCTCTCCTGCATTTGGTGAGGCATTCCTGACTTTGCACCCAACTATGTATGCAAAAACATTGATTGGCAAAGCTAAAGAACACAATGCCAAAGTTTATTTGGTAAACACCGGTTGGAACGGAACAGGAAAACGTATTTCGCTGAAAAACACCCGTGCTATCATCGACGCTATCATCGATGGTTCAATCGAAAATGCTCCAACAGTTCATATTCCAATTTTGAACTTGGTTGCTCCAACAGCTTTGAACAATGTTGATACTGAAATTCTTGACCCACGTAACACTTATGCCGATGTGGCTGAATGGGAAACCAAAGCAAAATCACTTGCTGCTAAATACCTCAAGAACTTCGAACAATACTGTGACAACGATGATGCTAAAGCATTGGTTGCTTCAGGACCTCAACTGTAGTCAAATCATTTTAGATTATATAAAAAGAGGCTAACTCATTCGAGTTTAGCCTCTTTTCTCTTTATGTCACAACCAATTTTCTACGATGCAAATTTTGGATTACTGAAAGATCAAGCAAAATCGAAGCGATCAAGGTTCATTACTTTGTTCCATGCTGCCACAAAATCCATCACAAATTTTTCTTTGGCATCTTCACTTCCGTAAACTTCGGCAAGGGCTCTCAGCTCTGAGTTTGAACCAAACACTAGATCTGCCCGGGTTGCTGTCCATTTTACTGCGCCCGTTTTGCGGTCACGTCCATCAAATGTCTCTTTGTCATCAGATGCTGGCATCCAGGCTGTACTCATATCGAGCAGGTTTACAAAGAAGTCGTTGGTAAGAACTTCCGGACGTTTCGTGAAAACACCATGTTTCGAATTGTCAAAGTTTGTATTTAATACCCGCATACCGCCTACAAGAACTGTCATTTCAGGAGCGGTTAATGTGAGCAGTTGAGCTTTGTCAACCAACAACTCTTCTGTTGAAATGGTGTATTTTGTTTTTGAATAATTGCGGAATCCATCGGCTGCCGGCTCAAGTACTGCGAAAGATTCCACATCGGTTTGTTCTTGATAAGCATCCTCACGACCTGGAGTGAAAGGAACTGTTACTTCAAAACCAGCATCTTTTGCAGCTTTTTCAACTCCTGCACAACCGGCCAGTACAATAAGGTCGGCAAGTGATACTTTTTTACTGCCAGATTGGTTGCTGTTGAATTCTGTTTGGATGCCTTCCAGCGTTAACAATACTTTCGTTAGCTGAGCAGGATTGTTAACAGCCCAGTTTTTTTGTGGAGCAAGACGAATGCGGGCACCGTTAGCGCCACCACGCTTATCTGATCCACGAAAAGTTGAGGCCGAAGCCCATGCGGTGGATACCAATTGAGATACCGATAATCCGGAATCTAATACCTTGGTTTTTAATGCAGCAATATCTTTCTCATCAACCAGCGCATGATCAACGGCAGGTATCGGGTCTTGCCAGATCAGTTCTTCTGCGGGAACTTCAGCACCCAGATAGCGAGCCCGTGGCCCCATATCGCGGTGAGTCAGCTTAAACCATGCCCTGGCAAAAGCATCGGCAAATTCAAGCGGATGTTCATGAAAACGTTTTGAAATTTTTTCATAAGCGGGATCGAAACGCAAAGAAAGATCCGTAGTAAGCATTGTTGGTGCATGCTTTTTAGAAGCATCGTGGGCATCAGGAACAACATCACCGACATTTTTTGCGACCCATTGATGCGCACCTGCAGGGCTTTTTGTCAATTCCCATTCGCATTTAAGCAGATTTTCGAAGAAGTAAAAACTCCATTTGGCGGGAGTCTGTGTCCATGTGACTTCCAATCCGCTGGAGATGGTGTCGCCTCCTTTTCCTGAACCAAACGAACTTTTCCAACCCAGGCCCTGCTCCTCAATGTCGGCAGCTTCGGGCTCTGGTCCAACAAGTGCCACATCTCCGGCTCCGTGGGTTTTACCGAAAGTATGCCCTCCGGCAATCAGCGCCACGGTTTCTTCATCATCCATGGCCATACGGGCAAACGTTTCGCGAATATCTTTAGCCGCTGCAACCGGATCAGGAACTCCGTTTGGTCCTTCAGGATTTACATAAATTAAGCCCATTTGTACGGCTGCAAGAGGATTGTCGAGGTCGTGTTCGCCGGAGTACCGTTTGTCACCTTCCAGCCACTTGGTTTCGGAACCCCAGAAAACATCCTCTTCCGGCTCCCAAACGTCTTCACGCCCACCGCCGAATCCAAAGGTTTTGAATCCCATTGATTCCAAAGCTACATTACCGGTAAGGATCATCAGGTCTGCCCATGATATTTTTCGGCCATACTTTTGCTTGATTGGCCATAGCAGTCTGCGCGCCTTGTCGAGGTTGACATTGTCTGGCCAACTGTTTAGCGGGGCAAAGCGTTGCTGTCCGCCACCTGCTCCACCGCGACCGTCGCCTGTGCGGTAGGTACCTGCACTGTGCCAGGCCATACGAACGAACAATGGACCGTAGTGACCGAAATCGGCAGGCCACCAATCCTGAGAGTCGGTCATTAGCTTGTGAAGGTCATTTTTTATAGCCTTCAAATCCAGACTCATGAATTCTTCAGCATAGTTAAAATCTCCGCCCATTGGGTTAGATTTAGAAGAATGCTGACGAAGAGTGTTCAATTTTAACTGATTGGGCCACCAGTCGCGGTTTTTTGTACCGCCCGCTCCAACACTTTGTTTGCCAGTAGCTCCGGTTACGGGGCATTTGCTGACATTGTTTGAGTTGTCTTCCATTTTTAATATGTATTTTTATATATGATTCGTTTATTATTAAGTTTCATTTAAGAATTTGCCAATGATTTGAAGTTTGATATCGCCGATTACAAAATCCGGGATACCATTTTTTCTGAAATATTCAGAAAGTAGCTCGTTTATTTCGTTGTTGTAATAATCTGCGATCCGGTCTGATTCGGCGCAGTATAAATGATGATGATTTTCCAGGATGGAGTCGTACCGCATCACATCTTTTTCAGTCTTCACCTTTTTTATCAATCCGTTTTCAACCAGCGAATCCAAAACTTTATAAACTGTACCGGTAGCAACATTTGGATAGTCGCGCTTAATAAATGCCGCAATATCATCCGCTGTTGGATGGTTATAGAGTTTCAGTATTGCCTCAAAAATAGCAAGACGCTGCGGGGTGATCCGCAATCCCTTTTCAATCAATTTATTTCTTGCTTCAGAAGTGTTCAT
>DAITNH010000022.1:11323-28998 GCA_036834745.1 Prolixibacteraceae bacterium | reverse complement strand
AGGCCACCTTCGCAGGCAGCCTCGTTTAATAAGGTTTATTGAAAATAATTATCCCTTAATATTCTGCTCGCAGGCTGCTTTTAATTGTTTGCCTGTAGCATTTTCAGAATCGATAACAAGTGCCTTTTCTACCAACGGCAGTGCCTTCTTAAACTCATCCTTTGCTTTCTCAGTAGCAACTTTGTAGGGTTCATCTGTTGTTTTATATTTTGCGGCAGCTACATCTGCGGCAGCATTTTTAAGAATAGTAGCACCTGCAGTATAAAATACATTGGCTTCTTTCAGATAAATATTGGCCAACATCCCTTTTAATTTGCCATCATTTGGTGAATTAGCCAACGCAGCCTCGAGTGCTTTTTCATATTCTACATCATTCTTCATTGCTTTGTAAGTGTTTATTTTATAAAGCAACGCGGTTTCTTTCTTGTAATTCAATGCAATGGTTTCATCCAACAATTTGATTGCTTTATCAAAATCTTTTGATTGATATGCACAAACTGCCATATTATAAACCATTGCGGTATCCTTTGGCTCGTCGCCCCATTTACTTAAAGCCTGTTCGTAAAGTTTTAGAGCTGTAGGATAATTTTTGGTCCTTAACGCTTCATTGCCTTCATTTTTCAAATCGATTGCACTTTTCTCATCCTGTGCAAATCCTACCACAATTCCAAAACAAAAAACAATAGCTAAAAAAAATCGTTTCATACTTATTAATTTTAAAGGTTTATAATTCATTTTTAATAGATTTCTTATTCTGATATAACTAAGTTCATGCCAAAAATAGCAATTTCAAATATAAAACCTAAGAATTAATTAACACTGAAATAGAAAAAACCATCTTTTCGTGGTCGAAAGGCAACCGGAATACAGAAAATAGATTACCGTAAAAATCTATGGATTAAACATATCAGGTGTAAAATACCCTAAAATGTTTCCGGCCATTTCAATTCCTGATTTTGCTTCCTGATTTTCGGGCTCATTTTCCAAAACCGAACCATAATCATTCATCGCATCGCCCCATTTCTGTAACTTATAATAGATACGGGCCCTGAGAAGTAGTGAATGAATATCAGAAGAATTAACTGAAATAATTTCATTCAGTATCTCAATTGCTTCATTTAGTTCATTTTGCTCAAACAGTTTTTTTGCTTCAGTAATATCCATTATCCTATTATTTACTTCGACTTCGGTCTCCCGACTTCCAACTTTTTCCTTATACCTTTCTGATAAATCTTCTATTCAGCTCTCGAAACAGATATAACACCGTTGATACTTTTTAGTTTATTCATCAAAAAGTCAAGATGATCGAGCCCATTTACGAAAACCCGCAAAGTTCCGTCAAATATGCCGTTGTTGGTATCAATGTTAATTGAACGCATTTGCACGCCAATGTCCTTTGAAATTACATGCGAGATTTGACCAACAATGCCAATTTCGTCGGTTCCGGCAATACGTATGGTTGCCTGAAACGATGATTTTTTCTTTGTTTCCTGCCATTTCGCTTTAATGAGGCGGTATGGATAGCGCTCAAGCAATTGCGGGGCATTCGGGCAAGTCGAACGGTGTATTTTTATACCTTCACTGATTGTAACAAATCCAAAAATAGGGTCACCGAAAATCGGGTTACAGCAGGGAGCCAATTTATAAACTACATTTTTAAGGTTGTTGTCTATCACCAGATAATCATCTCCACCTGAAAATTCCAAATCCTGAATTTTTTCTTTTGGCAGAATATCTGTAACCAGTTGTTTGGCGGTTTCTTCCTTTTTACCAACCAGCAATTCTTTAATTTCAAGTGTATCAATTTTACCTACTGAAACATTGTAATACAAGTCCTGCGCCAGTTTCAGTTTATAATTCTTGAGTAGTTTGCGGATACTATCGTCGTTGTATTCAATCTTCCAGTTCTTCATTTTCCGGAGTACAATTTCCTTTCCATTCTCAGCTTCACGCTTTACCTCCTCATTCAAACTAGCCTTTATCCGGTTTTTGGCCTTTGTGGTCACCACGAAATCGAGCCAATCCATTTTAGGCCTTTGATGGTTCGCTGTATCAACCGATATCTGATCGCCATTTTTAAGTTTATGGCGCAGGGTAACATTTCGTCCGTTTACTTTTCCGCCAACACATCGATCGCCAACTCCGGAATGGATTTCGTAGGCAAAGTCGAGTAAAGTAGCGCCAGCCGACAGTTTACGTAAATCGCCCTTGGGTGTAAAAACAAAAATCTCGTCAGCATATACATTCATTTTAAAATCGTCGATAAAATCGACCATGTTCAAATCCGGGTTTTCCAATATTTCACGCACGTTGGCCAGCCATTTTTCCATTTCAGAAGTACCAGTCCCACCTTTGTACTTCCAGTGGGCAGCCAAACCTTTTTCGGCAATTTCATCCATTCTTCGGGTTCGAATCTGAATCTCGACCCATTTGTCGTTCGGCCCCAGAACAGTGGCATGTAGCGATTCGTAACCATTGGATTTGGGAATGGTGATCCAGTCGCGCATACGTTTTGGGTTCGACTGGTATTCTTCGGTTACAATCGAATATACTTGCCAACAGTCAGATTTTTCATTCTCAAGTTCTGTATTCAGGATAATACGAATAGCAAACAAATCCATTACTTCATCGAATTCCACTTTCTGTGTCTGCATTTTACGCCAGATAGAATTGATGGATTTGGTTCGGGCCTTCATGTCAAATGAAAATCCCCTGATATTCAGTTTATTTTCGATTGGCTTTACGAATTCGGCAACAAAATTTGCCCGCTCCCGATCGGTTTCCTTCAAGCGTAAAGCAACAGCTTTGTATGCCTCCGGATTTTGATATTTCAGGCAAAGGTCCAATAACTCGGAATTGAGATAATATAATCCGAGCCGATGGGCCAGTGGTGCATATAAATGGGATGTTTCACTTGATATTTTAGCCTGTACGGCATCACTTTGCAAATCGAGGTGACGCATTACCTGCATACGGTCGGCTATTTTCACCAGTATCACCCGCACATCTCCGGCCATGGCCAGCATCAGGCTACGGAAGTTTTCAGAATGCAATTCAACTGTATCGGTTCCGAGTGCGTTAATTTTGGCCATTCCCTCCAAAATAGATGATACCGACTTTCCAAAACGGTTTTCTATTTCTTTGGCATACCGATCGATATAGAAAACATTGTGCAACAGGGCCGCAATTGTAGAATCGACCCCAAGACCAATCTCCTGAACAACAATCTTTGCCACTTCAATGGAGTGAACTACAATTATTTCTCCCGATTCCCAACTTTTATCGCCAAAAACCTCACATGTAAATTGATATGCATCCTGAATTTTGGAATGCTCCTTTTCAGGAATGTTCGTCTTGCATATTTCGTAGAATCCGTTGAAGGCCTTTTCAATTATTTCATTCATGACACTGATAAAAATGGTGAAAAATACAAATTTCCCGGCAACAAAAAAGGCTACCGATCGGCAGCCTTTTACAAATTAATATTTGCAAAAAAGTTATGCTGCCGCATTAGGATCAACAAAGACTCGCTGGCCCAATTCACGATCCATCATAAAAATACCATTACCCTGTCCGTTGATCAGTTTAAGTGTGTCAAGTATCTTTTGAACATTGGATTCTTCTTCTACCTGCTCGTCAACAAACCACTTCAAAAAACTCTGCGAAGCATGATCATTTGCAGCCATTGCTATATTCATCAAATTATTAATCAGGTCAGTAACATGGTTTTCGTGCACCAATGTTTTTTCAAAAACATCTACAATTCCACCAAAATCGACCGGCACCTGACCAATAGCTTTCAAAACTACCTTTCCATTGCGTTCGGTCAGATAGTTGAAAAATTTCAACGCATGTGCCGATTCTTCCTGATATTGTACTTTCATCCAGTTTGCAAAACCTGAAAGGCCCATGTCTTCAAAATAAGCGGCCATCGAAAGATACATATATGCAGAATAAGCTTCAGCGTTAATCTGCTCATTTATTGCGTCCAATACTTCTTTTTTTATCATAGCTTTGTGTTTTTCAATTTTCAATAAAAATACAAAATTATAATTAGCCCTGAACTTATATTTAACTTTGAACAAGAAAATTCCTGAAATGTTTCAGAAAAAAATAACAATCAGTCATGGAAATCGAGATTGAATTTTTGTTTGAATTCATTTAGTACCGGATTTTTTTGCATCATCATCTGTAATTTTTCCGAATCAGAAAAAATAACCCGTTCCGATTCAATTTTTTCAAGCCTTGTACTAAGTTCAATTCCCGAATTTCTGAGCTCTTTTCGCAACCATGAAACAAGTTCTGGTTTTATCTGCCGGATATCTTCTTCCTGTACCGAATTCCCAATCTTCATCAACAAGTTATTGCCTTCAGTTATTTCCGGAACATTTGAAAGTGCGGAACAAAGGCTCGGACGGTCAGCCATCTTCTCCAGAAATTCGTTCCATTTTACAGCCAGTTCGTCCTGAGTAAACGGTTCGAAATCATTTTCCTGGTACTGACTGAAAATGGTTTTCTGGGAATCATCCGACAACTTTTTTTCCTGACTGCTTCCTGAAAGTGCATCTTTGATTGACGGGCTAAAAGAGCTCCCCAATTTTCGGATTACCTTCATTGTGGCAGGTTTTTCAACCGGTGGCATATTGGTTACTGCAACAGAAGGACTTGTTTCAGGCAGTGATACCGAAGCGGCTGACTGTTGTGGCGGCTGGCCGGTCAGGTTAAAAATTGGAAGGATTGCCTCTTCGCCGGTTTCGTCAGCTATTTTTTTTTTAAGGTAAGCTGCGAAATTTTGATAATTGCCAATTCAACCAATAATCTTTTATTCTGACTTGCTTTGTACTGAAGGTCGCATTCGTTGGCAATCTGCAGTGCGCCAATCAGGAAATCGTTGTCGCAGTGTGTTGCCTGAACTTTGTACTTTTCCTTGATTTCGCCCCCTACTTCGAGTAATTGAATGGTAACAGGATCTTTGCAAACCATCACGTCACGAAAATGAGAACTGAGTCCGGTAATAAAATGGTGACCTTCAAAACCATGGTCCAAAATTTCATTGAAAAGCAGCAAACTTCCTGAAATATCATTTTTCAGGAACAGATCGACCAACCGGAAATAATAATCGTAGTCGAGCACGTTCAGGTTCGAAATAACATCTTTGTACGAAATATTTCTTCCGGAGAAGCTTACAATCTGGTCGAAAATCGACAACGCATCGCGCATGGCACCATCGGCTTTTTGAGCAATCACGTTCAGTGCTTCGCTTTCAACTTTGACAGATTCACTTGTAGCAACATGCAACAAATGACTGGCTATATCGCTGATTTTGATACGGTTAAAATCGAATATCTGACAGCGCGATAATATGGTTGGGATAATCTTGTGTTTTTCGGTGGTTGCCAAAATAAAAATGGCGTGCCGTGGCGGTTCTTCGAGCGTCTTCAGGAAAGCATTAAATGCACTCGAAGACAACATGTGAACTTCATCGATTATATAAACGCTGTATTTCCCGATTTGCGGCGGAATCCTAACCTGGTCCGTCAGGTTGCGGATGTCGTCAACCGAATTGTTTGAGGCGGCGTCCAGTTCATGAATATTGTAAGAACGGTTTCCGTTGAAAGCGATGCACGACTCACATTGGTTGCAAGGTTCTATTTCTGCCGAAAGATTCTGACAGTTGATCGTTTTGGCAAAAATACGCGCACAGGTAGTTTTTCCGACCCCACGGGGGCCGCAAAACAAATAGGCATGGGCAAGCTGGTTATTTTTGATCGCATTTTTTAATGTCGATGTGATAGATGCCTGACCAACAACTGTTTGAAACGTATCGGGTCTGTATTTCCGCGCAGAAACAATAAAATTCTCCATAAAATTCTCTTCATTGAACGCCCAAATATAATCATTCTGACCTAATGGCAAGGGCGAAATTTATTAACAAAATCAGGAATAATATGAAAGCATCCTTGTATGCAATACTTTTACAAAGCCATTAAAACTTTTAGGAACCAAATTTGTTTCATTCTAAATTCAATTTAATAAACAAGATATGAAACGACTTACATTAATTCTCAGCCTGCTTATAATTTCAACGCTTGCCTTTAGTCAGAAATCATTTTACGATTTTAAGGTTAAAGATATCGATGGCAAAGATTTCGATCTTTCGAGCCTGAAAGGGAAAAAAGTACTGGTAGTGAACACTGCGTCGAAATGCGGGTTAACACCCCAGTACAAACAACTTCAATCGATATTTGAAATGTATGGTGGCGAAAAATTTACCATTATTGGTTTTCCTGCAAATAATTTCATGAAACAGGAACCTGGAACTGAAGAAGAAATTGCAGAATTCTGTGAAAAGAATTACGGTGTAACTTTCCAGATGATGTCGAAAATTTCGGTGAAAGGTGATGATATTCATCCTCTTTACAAATGGTTGACAAGCAAAAGTGAAAACGGAGTGATGGATTCGGAAGTAGCATGGAATTTTCAGAAATACTTGATTGACGAAAAAGGAAATCTGGTTGACATGGTTGCACCCAAAGTGAAACCAGATGATGATAAAATTTTAAGCTGGATAAAAAAATAGATTTTAGATTGGTGGATTGTAAAAGGAAGCGGTTTTCGAAAGAGTACCGCTTTTTTTATTTGTTCATCTTCCGTCGGCTAAAGCCAGACGGCAAAGGATATCGCCAAGAATAATCAGTTTCGCTGATTAGAGCATTATCCTTTGCCGTCACATTCATGTGACGGACATAATCTCCACCACCAAGTCAAGAGTGCCGTAGGTACGAAACATTTCGATTTCAAAATTCATCTTCGCCTTCAACTATTACCCAGCATTCTCCAGTTATTTGCTTATGGGCTGCATTTTTTTTCTGAGGGACAATTAAGGTTTCTCTGACAAATAAGGTTTTAAAAAATGAAAATTCCTGTACTCCTGACAATAATAGGCTACTCCGGGCAAAGCTATAACACCCATAGCATTCGTCATAGAGCCAATTCTTTCGATTTATTCCTGATTTTACGACTATTAAAAAAAATACTTTGTGAAATCAGGCACCCAACAAAAGCACATTCAACCCTTTGTTTATGAGGCAATAATGTTGTAATTTTATTTGTCTGAAAAAATGCAAATAAGCATTATAATATCACAGATGCCCAGGGAGTTTATACAAAAGCTGACCAATCTTGTTGAAGCCAACCTGGCAAACGAGAAATTTGGCCCCGACGAACTGGCCAGGGAAGCTGGCATGAGCCATACCAACCTAAACCGGAAATTGAAATCCATCTCCAATCAAAATGCCAGCCAGTTTATTCGCGAGGTCAGGCTGAAAAAAGCCAAAGAATTATTGCTGAACGAAGATTTAACTGTTGCCGAAATTTCGTACCGTGTTGGTTTTGGCAGTCCTGCTTATTTCAACAAATGCTTTCACGAATATTTTGGGGTTACACCCGGTGAATTAAGAAACCGTGAACCGGAAAACGAACCGGAAGAACAACCCGTTGTACCAATTTCTAAGAAACACCAACGCTCAAATATCCTGATTGGCCTTATCGTTGGGTTGATCCTTCTGATTCCATTTTCTTTTTTCCTGATCCAAAAAATAACCTATTCAAAAGATAAATCAATTGCCGTACTTCCTTTCATCAACGATAGTCCTGATTCCACAAACGTCTATTTCATCAATGGGTTGACCGAAACCATCACAGATAAATTATCTCAAATCAACGATTTAAAAGTAACTTCCCGTACTTCTGCCGAGCGGTACAGGAACAATAAAACCAAATCGATTCCACAAATAGCCCGTGAACTGGGTGCTAAGTATATACTTGAAGGCAGCGGTCAGAAGATTGGTGATTCGGTGTTGGTTTCGGTACAACTTATCGAAGCCCGCAATGACAAGCATATCCTTTCAAAACAATTTACCGTCAAATATGAGGACGTTTTGAACCTTTACAATGAAATCGCATTCGACGTGGTCGCTAAAATTAAAACGCTGATAACCCCTGAAGAAAAGAAGCTCATCCGGAAAATGCCAACAACAAACAATAATGCATATAATTTTTACCAAAGGGGCAAAGATCAATTTGACAACTATAACGACCCAGCCTCGCTGGAAAACGCCCGGCGTCTTTTTCAAAAGGCACTGGCGCTCGATTCCACTTTTGCTCTGGCCTGGTCAGGCCTGGCCGGGGTTTACATGTTCAGAAATTACTGGAAAACTTTTCTCTCCGAAAATTTTATGGACTCGGTCTTAATCCTTACCAACAAGGCGCTTGCTTACGACGATCAATGTGCAGAAGCCTATTATTTCAGGGGAAGAATGTATTATCAGATTGGTAAGCTGCCCGAATGTTTAAACGAAATTGACAAAGCCATCAAACTGAACCTGGACTATTGGAAAATATATAATCACCGGAGTTTTATTTTGCAGATGGGATCCAATGATTTTGTGGGCGCAATCAGCAACATGCATGAATCAATCTTGCGATCCAGTGTAGAGCAACTACCACATTTGTTGATAGATTTAGGAATGGAATATATCAGAATCGGGTTCCCTGAGAAAGGAAAGCAGTACTGGCAGCAGGCATTGGAATTGTTCGGTGACTCATCGGTATATTTATACTGGACAATGCAGGCGGAATGGGTACAGGGAAACTATGAAAAGGCATATCAATCGGCCAAAAGAGCATATAAATGGAACTCAGCCAGGGTCGGGGAAATGATGCCGGGTATTTGTTTAATGACAGGTCGCTATAAGGAAGCAGATCCATACATTAAGTACATTGTTGAATGGATGAAAAAGTCGGGTGAAGTTTATCCGGGCACCTCAGGAATGATAGGCTATTATTATTGGAAGACAGGCAGTATTAAAGAAGCAGAATACTACTTTAACCAGGAAATAAAATTCGAACTTGAAAGCATCAGACTTGTCAGGTTGATTACCATTAATAGGCAGGCTCATTTTAATCTGGCTAAGGTTTATGCTTTTTTAGGCGACAAGGAAAAGGCATACCGGTATTTGGATGAAGTAAATAAAAATAAATCTTTCTCTTTGGAGTGGGTAACCTGGTTCAAATACGATCCGTCGTTAAACAGTATTCGACAGGAACCCCGGTTTCAGAAGATATTAAAGGACGTAGAAGCCAAATACCAGGCCGAACACGAACGGGTCAGGAAATGGCTGGTAAGCAAGGGAGAGTTATAATTCCGGGATAAATTAAATGCCCATTCATATCCAACTGATAACTTCATTTTGCCCTGAAATTTCAATCATGTTCATATTTTTCAACGATTGGTCATATTTTACAATCATCTGTAGAATAGTTACTATGCCCTGCCTACTTTTTTGATTGAACTTTATATAGGTTTTAAATCAAAAAATTCCATTACATGAAAACATTTTACTTTACCGCAATTACTACTGCAATCCTTTTTATCTGCAGCAATGGAATCCTCGCCCAAACTGTAAAAGCCGATACACCTGAGAAAGTCGAATACTACAAAGTAAGCGAAGTCAGAATTTACATCAGTAACCAATCGGATATCATGGAACTGCGCAAGCAGGGTCTGGGATTCGAAAATATGAAACTGAATGACAAATCTTTTGATGTGATGCTTGACAGCTACCAGATCAGTATTTTAAAAAACACCGGATACTCGTATGAAATTTTAATTGATGATGTAACCAAAGACTACCTCCAACGGACAAAGGAATCGAGAGAATTGATGCAGACAAAAAAGGCCACGATGACTTCCGGGTTTGGTTTGGGAAGTATGGGTGGGTATTATACTTTCAAAGAAGTGGTTGCACAACTGGATTCCATGCGAAGTAAGTATCCAAACCTGATAACAATCAAAGATTCAATCGGCAAATCCATTGAAGGCAGAGCGATTTGGGCGGTTAAAATCTCGGATAACCCTGATATCAAAGAAAATGAACCGGAGATATTTTATAATGCTTTGACACATGCAAGGGAGCAGCAAGGAATGATGGCGGTACTTTATTTTATGTTTTACCTTCTTGAAAATTATGGCACTGATCCTGAGGTTACCTATTTAGTAAATAATCGCGAGTTGTATTTTGTGCCTGTTGTTAATCCGGACGGTCATATTTATAATGAAAAAATCAGTCCTAAAGGTGGTGGAATGTGGAAAAAAAACCGCAGAGATAATGGGGGAGGAATATATGGGGTGAATCTAAACCATAATTTTGGGTACAAATGGGGATTTGATAATTCTGGATCTGTACCATATCCAGAAGATATTAATTACAGAGGAACTGGGCCATTTTCTGAACCGGAAACTCAAGCGGTGAGAGAATTTTGCAAAGTTCATAATTTTTATATTTCCAATTCATTTCATTGTCCAATGAATTGTGTATTTCCTCCATGGGCGTATAATCTTAAACAATCTCCGGATTCAACAACGTTTAACTCTCTAATTAAAGTAGCAACAGCTATTAATGGTTATCGCAATGGAATATACATTCTTCCTCCTGAGAATTTTGCTGTCAATGGTGATGTCGGTGACTGGATGTATGGTGAAACATCTGAAAAAAACCGGATTTTTGGTGTTGTAACTGAGGCATCTAATTATAATGATGGATATTGGCCAAAACCTGAAAGAATTCTACCGTTGGCTGAGGAGCATCTTTATTTAAACCTGGTGTGTGCCTGGGGACCTGGAATCATAGAAAATCCACCTTATCTTAAGAAAGGGAAAATTAACCTTACTTATTTTAATCCTGAGTCGGATACCCTGAAGTTTAATGCAGTTGAGCAAAATCCCGACAGACATAGCAGTAAAGTTTACGCGCAACTCCTGAATTTAAAGGACAGTATCGTTAGTGAAACCCTGCTTACCCAAATAGATTCGACCTTTTACTGCACATTGAGTTTTGATGAATCCAATGAAAATTTTTATACGGTAAGATACAGGCAAAGCGGAACCGATATCCCATCAAATTTATATTACACTGATGCGGCTAATTTTAAATTTACCACTGCCGGGCCAGTTGTACTGAATAGTATTACATATAAAAAACAACCAACTTACTACACTTTTAAACCCTACCTGAAAAATGCCGGGAAAATCCTGCAGATAAATAACCTCACTTTTAAAGTTTCGAGCAACGATGCCTGGGTAAAATCAATTAGTCCTGCCAAAATAATAAGCTCCAATCTTACGCCTGGACAAATAAAAGATTCGCCACCTTTTAACGTATGGTATGACCCAGCCACCTTTCCAAAATATTTCAATCTGAAATTTACAATTTCCAGCAATGGCTATGTTTATTGGACAGACTCGGTAAAAGCACTTATCACAGGAATTGAAAATGACCTGCAACAAAATACATTTAATCTTGAACAAAACTACCCCAATCCGTTTAACTCTGTTACCACAATTACCTGGCAGTTAGCTCACAGCGGCCGGGCAACCCTAAAAGTATTTGATATCGTTGGAAAAACGGTGGCAACCTTGGTTGACGGGCAAAGACCACAGGGAAAATATAAAACCCAATTCAATGCAGCAACGCTGCCAAAGGGAGTTTATTTCTACCAGTTAAAAGCAGGGGAATTTAGCCAGACAAGGAAAATGATACTGCTGAAATAATTCATTCTTAGTAACCATTTTTAATCAGTTTAGTAAGAAATTATAAAAATAAACTGCCATGAAACGAGCCATGAGAGATAATTTCACACAATCGAATGATTATCGATGGCGAGTTCCATGTGGCAATTAAAAAAACAAATTATAAACACATGAAAAGAGTTTACTTTACCGCAATAATTGTTGTTTTCTTCCTGGGTTCAATGCAAATATCAGCACAGGATCGAACCTTCAATCTGGGTGCGTACAAGCAATTTCTGATTGACAATGAGGATATCAGTCCGGCAGAACTTTACGAACTTTATCCATCGGGCCTTTTCAAAGATTCGGTAACTCCATTTGACCTGAAAGAGGTTAATTTTTTGCATAAAATAGATAGCGTTTACCATTTAACACCGGCCGAGAAATCGCTCTTGTTGAAGAATGGTTTTGTTGTAACCGAAAGGCAACAAACACAAACCTTCTTTGGTCAATTCTGGGATATTTACAATAAGGATTTGCCTGTATTTATTTCAACCGACGCCATGCTGCATGTTTTCCATGTTTCGTATGATGCAATACTGAAAGATGTTGAATCACAGTTTCTCATTCCCAAACTAAAAGAATTATTGTCTGGATGCCATTCCAAAATCAAGGATTTGGATGAGAAATATGGGCAAAATCAAGCCATGAAACCCACGTTGCATGATGTGGATGTTTATTTTACAACAGCACGAAAATTATTAGGCGAATCTATAAGTCCTTATTATACTGATAACAGCGCTGAGGTAAATAAACTTTTGGATCTCATTAAAAAAGAGAATTGGGATTCATATAAACTATTTTCAGAGAGCTGTCCCAGAGATATTGATTTCAGTCAGTTTAAACCAAGAGGCCATTATACTGAAAAGCGCAGGCCTGAGCTTCAAAATTATTTCAGAGCAATGATGTGGCTGGGAAGAATTGAACTGTACCTTTCACAACCTTCATCTACCCTAACTGGTTGTAATGAAGAGCAAATGAATCAAACTATACAGAGACAGCTAATCGATGCTGCATTGATTCAGGAGATTTCAACAGATAAAAATATCACCGGCATTTATCGTGAAATGGAAGAGGTTATTTCCTTTTTTGTAGGCGAACAGGATAATGTAACACTGAATGATCTGACAGAACTATTCAATGAAACCGGAAACATTCGTGCTGATTCATTCCTGGTTGAAAGAAACATTCAGAAATTCCAGAATATCTTAAAGTCAAAACCCTGGTCCGATCAGAAAATTCTTTCCCAAATTCTGAGTTCAGATCCTTCTCCCACAGAACCTGTAGAACCCGCTTCGGCATTTATGTTGTTTGGCCAGCGGTTTGTGATTGATTCTTACGTAACCGGGCAAGTTGTTTATGACAGGATTATATATCAGGATGGCAAGAGCTGCAGGCTTACGCCATCCACGCTCGATGTACTGTTTTCATTGGGTAACGATGCATCTACCCAGCTTCTTATTCCCGAACTTAATCAATGGAATTACTCCGACAACCTTGCTGGTTTGCGCTATCTGATTGACCAATATCCCGAAGAATTCTGGGAAAGTTCGCTTTATAACTTATGGCTTTATACGATTAAATCGCTAAATCCGCAACCTGCCGATGAAAACATACCTGAGTTTATGCAAACCGGCGCCTGGGGCACGGAGAAAATGAATTCCCAATTATCCTCATGGACTGAGCTTCGGCACGACAACCTGCTTTATGCGAAACAATCCTATACCGATTTGTATTCATGTCTTTATCCTGCTGGTTACGTGGAACCCAATCCTGTTTTTTACAAAAGGATGAAAAGGTTGGCTGAGATTGCCATTGATAAGTTTACTCAATTGCCTGAAATTGCAAATAACATAAATGCATTTGTTGATTATTTCAAAAAGTTTTATCAGGTATGCGACAACTTGGATTTGATAGTATCAAAAGAACTGAATAATCAAATTCTTACAGAAGATGAATTAGGCTTTTTAAATGGTCTTTGTAATTTTACGAATCCTGACTGCGCTCTAGTACCTTCAGGGTGGTACACTGCATTACACTATGGAGGCCAGGATCCTTTAAAACCAGACTTTCTGGTAGCCGATTACCATACCACTCCAACTGATTGTGTTGGAAATGATTTGGGTTGGATCTCACATGCCGGAACCGGACTGGTGGATATGATGATAAGTATTGTAAATACACCCGATAATCAGTTGTGTGCTTATGTTGGGCCGGTAATGAGTTACCAAGAGTATGTTTCAACAAATTTCCTGCGGCTGACCGATGAAGAATGGAAGCAAACATATCTGTCAGCGTCATTGCGGCCTGAATGGGTTTGGAATTACCTCGCAGATACAAAAGGCGCCAGTAAAAATGCCGGACTGAAACTCTTCTCCAGCATGGCGGAATTAAAAAAAGCGCTTAAAATTGACGTTACGAATACAGCGGATAATAAAGCTTCAAACTTGGAATCTGTGATGTCTGTTTATCCAAATCCAATGACAAATTCGGCAATCATTTCCCTGAACATTCCTGAAAACCTTAGAAATGTCAATACCCGAATAACACTGTACGATATTCAGGGCAGGATGATTAAAATACTACTTGACCAAAACCTTTCACCCGTGCATTACCTCACCAAATGGGACCGGACCGTTCAATCGGGGAATTCAGCGCCTTCAGGAATGTATATTTTAAAACTTGAACAGGGAAATCGATCAGCTGCAATCAAAATTGTGGTGACGGATTGAAACTGTTTGAATTGGAAGAATTCCATCCTTTTTTCGGGGGATGGAATTGCTATTTGTTTTTCCGGGATTTTCAGGTTTTGGCTGGTTCCCATGTCCGTCGGCTAAAGCCAGACGGCAAAGGATAGCACTTTTGCAAAGCATTTCGATATTCTCATTCACTGCAATATCCTTTGCCGTCACATTCATGTGACGGACATGAATACATCACAATTACAGGGCTCTAGCCCTAAAAAACATATAAACTAAGGGCTAAAGCCCAATTTATTTTGGCATTCCTATCCGTCGGCTAAAGCCAGACGGCAAAGGATATTGCCACTGTGAACATTCGCACATGTGAACTGGAACCTGAAATTTGGAACTAATTCAACGCTTTCCTATATGTTTCTATCGCCCGGTTCCTTGCAAAAGAATGGTCCACAATGGGTTTCGGGTAAGTAAAGGTTTCAAATTCCGGCACCCATTTTCTAATGTATTTCAGTTGAGGATCAAATTTTTTGGTTTGCAATTCGGGGCTGAAAATCCGGAAATACGGTGATGCATCGCAACCCGAACCACTCGCCCACTGCCAGCCGCCATTGTTGGATGCCAATTCGTAATCGAGTAATTTTTCGGCAAAATAAGCTTCGCCCCATCGCCAATCGATCAGCAAATGTTTGGTTAAAAAACTGGCGACTACCATCCGAACCCGGTTGTGCATAAAGCCGGTTTCGTTTAGTTCGCGCATACCGGCATCCACAATTGGATAGCCTGTTTGACCGGCACACCAGCGATCAAATTCTGATTCATTGTTTAGCCACGGAATAAAATCATAAGCGGGTTTAAACGACTTGTTAACCACATACGGGAAATGCCATAAAATATCCATGTAAAAGTTTCGCCAGATTAGCTCATTTAAAAATACCGCAGAATATTGTTGGGCAAAAAGGGTGAGCTTCCGAATAGAAATGGTTCCGAAACGCAGATGAATTCCCAGATGGCTCGTACCATTTTGGGCAGGAAAATCACGCATTTTGACATAATTTTCAATCAAAAACTGATCGAAGTTCTTATCCGGAAACTTTACTGTTTGAGGTTGATAGCCAATTTCGGACAATTCAGGAAAATAGCCAGCTGACATGGGTTTTAGCCTGAATAAAAGTTTTTCACTATCATAAAACCGTATTTCTTCCTCAGCCAGTTTTTCCTTCCATTTTTTGCTGTATGGTGTGAACACAGTGTATGGCGCCTCATCATTTTTTACCACCTCGTTGTGATGAAAAATAATCTGATCTTTTAATGCCTCAAAACCAATCCCGAGCGAATTTAACAGTCGTTCAACATGAAGATCGCGGTCAATAGCAGCTGGTTCATAATCAGTATTTGTGAATACACACTGAACTGAATATTTGGCTGCAAGCTGTTTAAAAACCACTTCAGGAGACGAAAAGTAAACCTGCAAGCTGCTTCCATGCTTTTCGAATTCACGGTTCAGATCGGTAAGGCAGTGGTGGATAAATGTTAGCCGCGGATCGTTTGGATTGGGAAACTGAGCCAGAATTGCCGGATCGAAAATAAAAACAGGCACAACCGGTAAGCCGACATTCAAAGCCGCAAACAAGCCATGATTATCATCTGTCCGCAAATCGCGCCTAAACCAAAATATGTTTACTTTTTCCATTGGGATATCTATGTTGAAAACTTTGCTCTTTTGTAACTACTTTTTTAAGGTCGTTTCTGTTTCGTCCGAAAGGAGGTCAAAGCATTATTCAACTTCAGCGTTCGACTGAGCTCACGCCGAAGTCTCGCGGACGATTTTCATCATATTTCTTTTCCCAGGGCGACGTTCGTTCCTCACTTGCCCTGGGTTATGTTGTCTTGCCCTTTCAGGGCGCAGAGATCAACCAATTTACCAATATTGTCATCATGCGATTTCTCTATTTTCCAACTATTCATTGATGGACTTTATTTTTTTGAGGCACTTCTCCCGGTCAATTTCAAAGTAATTTAGGTTTTGTTGGAAAAATTCAATTTTCATTACTTCAACACATTTTCAAATCTTCAAATTGTCAAATTGTCGAATTATTTCAATTTCACTCACTTTTCTCGTCGCCTTATCGCCTTGTCTCCCGCTCACTTTTTCGCCTTGTCGCCCTCGTCGCCACGTCGCCCACTCGTCTTTTCGCCCTAAACAACTCACGTAGCTGCGGCAACAACAGCAGCATGCATCATCTGAATCGCTTCCTGAACTGCTTTTGACACTGGTGTTTCAGGAAGTTTTTTCAGGTTGCGGGTTGCTTCCTTTCGCTGAGCCCTTTCCGGAAAAACACGTTGAAGTAAGTTGGTTTTTCCAGCCATCACCGCCAAAATGATTAAATCATCTGTCGGACTGGATTTTCCGAGCAAAGTGGTTTCTACTTCTTTCCGGATACTTTCAACCAATTCCCGGTCTCTGATATAAACTTTGTCGTAAGGAATAAACAGAAAACGTTTTTCTTCAATCCGCAGAACATTTTTACGAACCAGATCGCGAAGGAACAACTTCCGAATTTTACGTCCACGTGCATTAAACCATGAAATCCAGGTCCTGATTTTTCGGTCTTTTTCCCTTAACCTGATTGGTTTTAGGAAAAACTCGTGAATTTCATCATTCTGTAAAGTTGGTTTTAACAAATGAACTATTCCGTTTTCAATCGAAACCAGTTCTTTGTTTATCAGTTCCACAAATACAGAGCCGGCAATCGTCATGCTCAAAGCGGCAGCGGCATTCATCAAAATACCACCGTTTTTCGGGTTCACCGACAAGCAAAATAGCTTTTCACTTAGTTTCAGGTCTTGAGTCATTTTGTTAAGGTTGAAATTTTGAGTTCTTTTATACCGGTAATTATTACCACATAAAATTACAATTTAAAAGTATGAAACGAGGTTTTGCAAGCGACAATAATTCAGGAATCCATCCTGAAATCTTAAGTGCCATTTATGCCGCCAACGAAGGACATGCAGTGGGATATGGCGGAGACACAATCACTAAAATGGCCGTTCAGCGGTTCAAACAGGAATTTGGTGAGCAAACAGATGTTTATTTTGTTTTTAACGGAACCGGGGCAAATGTATTGAGTTTATCAACGTTAACCCACTCGTTTCATTCGGTAATTTGTGCCGAAACTGCCCACATTCAGGTGGACGAATGTGGCGCCCCTGAAAAATTTACCGGATGCAAATTGCTTCCGGTGCAAGTTGTAAAAGGTAAAATTACTCCGGAAGGAATCTCCAAATATCTGCACGGTTTCGATTTTGAACATCATTCGCAGCCTAAAATCATCTCCATTTCGCAGGTT
>DAITNH010000022.1:1851-11223 GCA_036834745.1 Prolixibacteraceae bacterium | reverse complement strand
ATCCTGAATTGTCGAAAAACTCAAAATACATCCGGAAACAGAGTATGCAATTGTTCTCGAAAATGCGTTTTGTGAGTGCGCAGTTTCTGGCTTACTTTCAAAATGAACTCTGGAAGAGAAATGCCACCCATTCAAATAAAATGGCAAAACTACTTGAACAGGAAGTCCTCAAAATACCTGCGATCAAACTTACGCAGGAAGTGGAAGCCAATGGGGTTTTTGCCATTGTACCTCCGGAAATTATCCCTTTGCTTCAGGAAAAATATTTTTTTTACATGTGGGACGAACACCGGTCAGAAGTTCGCTGGATGACTTCGTTTGATACCGAAGAAGAAGATATTTACAATTTCACAGCTTTGATTAAATCACTGGTTTAGATGCCTTTATTCAATTATTATCCCCGCAAGCAAGCGCCTTTTGACAAGGAAACTGAAAAAAAGATTTTCAAATACAGTCTCTTAATACCGGTATTGATCGTTGGATTGTTCTGGTTGGTCAAGCTGACTGAAAATGTAATGGATATTAGTTTGGTAGAATTCGGTATTCTGCCTTTACAGGCCGAAGGATTGCCCGGAATTATCTTTTCTCCTTTTATTCACAGCAGTTACGATCATTTGTTGTCCAATTCCATTCCGTTCCTGATCCTGTCTTTTGCCTTGCTTTATTTTTACCGGAACTTAGCTTACCGGATCCTTTTTTTGATTTACATCCTTTCAGGGTTATGCGTTTGGCTTGGAGGACGTGAATCGTGGCACATCGGGGCAAGCGGAATTGTTTACGGACTGGCCTCTTTCCTGTTTTTCAGCGGGGTATTCCGTAAAGATGCCAACCTGCTCACCATTGGTATTATTGTGATTTTTCTCTACGGAAGTATGTTCTGGGGAATTTTTCCGATCAAACCTGAAATTTCGTGGGAAAGCCACTTGTGGGGTGCTGCAAGCGGATTAATGCTTGCTTTTTATTATCGCCATCAGGGACCTGCCCGACCTGCAGCAAGCTGGGAGGATGAACCGGAAGATGAAGATTCGGAGGAAGCGTACTGGAATCAACCGGAGGAAACTGAAGAACCAATAGATGTGAACCCGACAGACAAAGGGTCACAAGAGAAAAAGGAATAGAATATAGTCAATGTGTCCATGTGGTTAAAAAACTCGTTCACATTCAATAAAACGATCCTGCTCTGAACTGATATAAGAAAAAATCCTAACTTTGCCCTCCCATATTTAAACAGGTTCTAAGACAATGATTAGCAGAAGAATAATTCGAATCAAAGTATTGCAAATACTTTACGCATTCTTTACTTCACCCGATACCTCGATCAACAATACTGAAAAGGAACTTTTTTTCAGCTTACAAAAAACATTCGATCTTTATCATTATCTGATGGCGCTTGTTCTTGACATTCAAAAGTTTGCCGAAGAACGCATCGATCTGGGGTTGAAAAAACATCGTCCAACAACTGAAGATCTTGCACCAAATACCCGGTTTGTAAACAACATGCTGTTAAGCCAGTTAAAGATCAACATCCCGCTAAACAAGTACCTTGAAGCTTCTAAACTCACATGGATCAATGACGAAGATTTGATCCGCAAACTTTATGTGACACTGATAGATCGGGAATTTTACAAAGAATACATGCAAGCACCGCAGCATTCGTATGCTGACGACCGCAAGCTGATTGAAGATATTTTTAAATACCTGATACTTGACAACGAAGACATTGAATCGTTGCTCGAAGAACAGAGTATATACTGGAACGATGACCTTGACTTTGTGGTGAGCATGATCCTGAAGACTTTTAAAAAGTTCAGGGAAGACAGCGACGAACGGCAGGCTTTGCTCCCAATGTTTAAGGACGAAGAAGACCGTCAGTTTGCCAAAGACCTTTACCGGAAAGTGGTACTGAACCATGCTGACAATGTAATATTGATTAAACAGCACACTGAAAACTGGGACATCGAACGCATCGCTTTTATCGACAATCTGATACTTGAACTGGCTTTGAGCGAATTCCTGTATTTTCCTTCTATCCCGACAAAGGTCACGATGAACGAATACATTGAATTGTCGAAATATTACAGTACCGAAAAAAGCCGGAATTTTATCAACGGAATACTCGATAAAGCTTTGAAAGATTTGAAGAAAGCGAACAAAATACTAAAGGCCGGGCGGGGTTTGATTGGCGAAGAAGAAAGCGAATAGAATGAGTTTCAAGTTCAAAGTTTCAAGTTTCAAGTTAATCTTCCCCGGATTGGCATTTTGCCTGATTCTGATCGTCTCATGTAATTCAGGAACAAAAAAGGCAGCACCAGCGGATAAGGCAAACGAATCAGGAGTGGCGAAATTTGTCTTTTCAGAAGAAATGCATAATTTTGGTTCGCTCAAGGCCGGAGAAGTAGTATCTTTCACCTTTGTTTTCAGAAATGAAGGAACAAAAACACTGACAATAACCGATGTGGATTCAGGTTGCGGATGTACGGAAGTAAAGATTTCCAATAAAACCATCGCTCCCGGACAGGAAGGACAAATTGAAGTAATATACAATTCGGCAGGAGAAGTGGGAAGACAATTAAAAACAATCACCTTGTTTTCGAATGCCGACCAACCTAAAAAACAGCTATTTATAAAAGCGAATATAACCAACGAGTTAATTGAAATATACAGTTAAATTAAATACATTTTACACATGAATTACTTATTAATGAGCCAGCCGGCACAAGGTGCCGAACCAAATCCGATCATGACATTTCTTCCTTTGGTTTTGATCATCGTGGTTTTCTACTTTTTCATGATCAGACCGCAGATGAAAAAACAAAAAGAACTTGCTGCTTTTCGCAACAGCATTGCCAAAGGTGACAAAGTAGTTACCACTGGTGGAATCTACGGAAAAATCCTTGAACTTAAGGACAATACTGTATTGCTTCAGGTTGATGACAATGTGAAAATCAGGGTTGACAAGGCTGCAATCGTAAAAGACATGAGTGATGTGCAGGTTCAGAAATAATTGAACCTTTTGATGATTTATAGAAGGGCCGGCACTATGTCGGCCCTTTTATTTATATTTGAACCCGTGAAAACAAACTGGGTATATAAAATGGTAAGGTACCTGAAAAAGGTATATTTTAAGAACGACAAACGCGTTGCTGCATTTGTGGTTTGCGTTGCTATTGCAAGCGGTTTTTGGTTTCTGAATGCCTTGAGCAAAAGCTATACAGTCGATATAACTATTCCGGTCACTTACAGCAACCTACCAAATAATAAAACGCTGACAAACAAGCTTCCCGAACAATTCGATTTAAAAATTAAGGCATTTGGCTTCACAATCCTCCGGAATAAGCTAAGCTTTTTATTTATGCCTTTCGATTTTAATGTGAACGACATGACTGACAACCGGATGATGGAAAGCAGAAGGAACAATTTCGATTTTTCCACCAGACAATTCGTGTCCGATTTAGCCTATCAGTTATCAAATGAAATTGAAATCCTAAATATTAGCCCCGATACACTTCATTTTATTTTTGGCAAAATGGGGCATAAAAAGGTAAAAGTGAACCCGATAGTGGTAGTAAATCTCAAAAAACAGTTTCAAATTTCAGGAGAAATTCAAATCAGCCCTGATTCTGTGGAGGTAAATGGCCCGCAAGCAATACTTGACACCCTGAATTTTGTGTTAACTAAAATACAAAAGTTCAACTCGGTTGAAAGAATGGTGAATACAGAAGTATTACTTCAAAAGATCAAAGAAACCTATTTTGAACCTCAAAAAGTGACCGTAAAAATCCCGGTTGAAGAATACACTGAAGCACAACTTTCGATACCCGTTCTGCTTAAAGATCAACCAACTGAAATGAATATTAAGCTTTTCCCTTCAAAAGTGAAAGTTGCTTTTCAGGTGGGATTAAGCCGATTTCAGGAAATAAAACCCGAGGATTTTAAGTTTTCGGTTTCCTATTCCGACATTGCAGAAGGCAAACAGCGATTAAAAATAATCAGCGAATCAACTCCAGACTATTTGTACGAATTAAAAATAACTCCGGAAGAAATTGAATACCTGATTGAAAACTAAACAGATGGTGAAAGTTGGAATTACCGGAGGAATAGGAAGCGGGAAAAGCACAGTCTGTAAGGTTTTCGCATTTTTAGGCATACCTGTTTTTGAAGCCGACATCGTTGCGAAACAGCTCATGAATTCCAATACCGAAATTCGCACCCGACTAATTAACTTGTTCGGGTCCACCGTTTACCTTCCCGATCGAACCATCGACCGAAAATATCTCGCCGGAATCGTCTTCAACAATCCACATTTACTGGCCCAACTGAGTGAGATTGTACACCCGGTTGTTCACAAATCGTTTGATGAATGGTGCAGCAAACAAAATTCGCCTTATATAATTCATGAATCAGCCATTCTTTTCGAAAGTGGTTTTTATAAGTTGATGGACAAAACCATTGTAGTGGTGGCCAACGAAGACGAAAGAATAGAACGTGTTATGAAACGCGACAAAATGACCAAAGAACTGGTAAAACAACGAATAAAAAACCAGTTGAACGATGAAGAAAAAATTAAATTGGCCGATTTTGTAATCGGCAATAACGATAATGAACTAATCATTCCGCAAATTGTAGAAATAGACAAAAAAATAAGAGCAAATGGATAAGTTTGGAAAATGGATTACCGGTGGTTTGGGATGGGCTTTTTTTGGACCGATTGGTGGGATTGTAGGTTTTGTAGTAGGATCGTTGTTCGACAAAAGTCAGCAATTGCAGGTTGGCAGTGGAACTCAGCAGAGATATCATACCACACAAGGTGGTTATGTGATGAGTCTTTTGGTGCTGGTTGCAGCGGTAATGAAAGCTGACAGTAAAATATTAAAGTCGGAACTTGATTATACAAAGCAATTTTTTGTGCGATCATTTGGACCTGCATCGGCGGGAGAAGCCATCAGAATTTTGCGCGATTTGTTGAACCAAAACATACCGGTTACTGAAGTATGCCAGCAGATCCGAAAAAACATGGATCATCCGTCGCGTTTGCAGTTGGTGCATTTCCTCTTCGGAATTGCAGATGCTGACGGACATGTGCACGAAACAGAACACAAGCTGATTGCCCACATTGCGCAGCAGATGGGTATCAGCGAAAAAGATTACCAGTCGATTGAAGCAATGTTTGTTGCCAATACCGATGCTGCCTATAAAATTCTGGAAGTTGAAGCCACCGCGACCGATGATGAATTGAAAAAAGCCTATCGTAAAATGGCGGTGAAATATCATCCTGACAAAGTTCATTATCTGGGTGATGACATCCAGAAAGTTGCCCACGAAAAGTTCCAGAAAGTGAACGAAGCCTGGGAAACGGTTAAAAAGCAACGGGGGATTGTGTAAAACAAGTCGCAGTTTCCAGTCACAGAATTCAGAAAAGGCATTCCATAGAAGGGTCATCGGTCAGGTGCCCCTTTCCTGTTGCAGTCAGGCTTCCGTAGAGAAAGACCCGAAAAGAATCCACATCTGGATGCTTATCCAGAAACTTTTTAGCTGCTTTGGCCGGCCCCATTGTATGACTGCTTGATGGTCCGTGACCTATTTTATCGATTTCCCTGATTGATTCCATGTTAAAGATTTTGATGCAAAATAAGTTCTTTCGGAAAGTACGCGAACCCAACAAAAATATATTGGTTCAAAGCATTTATCGTAAATAAAAGCTTGAAAAAGTGGGTTATATTTTGGGATATTTACAAGTTGTATGCAAACGGATTTTCCCGGACCATCAATTAAAACACAACCAAATATTTGGCTATTTGACAAAAACATAAAAATAACCCACAAGAAAGCATATAGAGACCCCTCAAAATAACTTATAATGGTGATAAATAAACAGAAATGAAAATGTAAATTTGAGAATTAATATTTAAACAAATAAAATGCTTTACTTAAAGAGCTTAGAGATAGAAAATGTTCGATGTTTTAGTACGAAACAACGAATAGATTTCACGGACACTGATGGAAAGATATCGCAGTGGACGGTTATTCTTGGCGATAATGGCACGGGAAAAACTACCATTTTACGAAGTATTGTTTCTTTGCTACCAACCCCACAAAGTTTTCTTAAGAGACGTAGACGTTTAGATACAGAATACGATTTGAGTATAAATAATGGTTGGCGCAACGCCTGGGATTTGAAACACAAAAACGGTGAACAAGACTCGAAAATTTCGTTAGTCGTTGCCGAATGTGAAAAACCGTTTTCTAAAGAGGAGATGGAAATGCCATTGACTTATATATTAAATCACAAAAAATCAAACTCTGACAATTATGGGTTGTTGTCAACTAAGTTTGACACAAACATTCTTTCCCCTGTTTATTGCTTTGCCTATGGTGCGAATAGGAAAATGGCAGAGACATCTTTATCAGATGAGAGTTTTAGTAACACAAGTGAAACATTATTTAAAGATGATGCTTTGCTTCAAAATTCTTCAGAATATTTTTTACGACTTGATTATGAAACATCCAAGAGTAGAAGAGGAAGTGAAGAACTGCGCAGGGTTAAAGAACTCCTATTAAAAGTCTTACCTAATGGTGTTCAGGATATTCGAGTTGTAAAGTCGGGCAGGTTGCAAAGAGAGGTTCAAGTTCAAACAACATTTGGTTGGGTAAAATTAAATGATCTTAGTTTAGGATATAAAACAACAATAGCTTGGTTGATTGACTTTGCAACTAAAATGATTTATTACCACGAAAAAAGCGAAACTCCATTTGATCAACCTGCAATTTTAATTTTAGACGAAATTGATTTACACATGCATCCCGCTTGGCAAAGAGAAATTATTGGGAACCTGACAAAGATTTTTACCAGAACACAATTTATAGTTACAGCTCATAGTCCTTTAATTGCCCAAGCTGCTTTTAATTCCAATTTAGCATTACTTAAAAGAATAGGCGACCATATCAGAATAATCAATGAACCTGATATTGTAAAAAGTTGGAGAATAGACCAAGTCCTTACAAGTGATTTGTTTGGATTAAAAGATTCAAGAAATATAAAGATTGAAAAGGTATTAACCCGAAGAAGAAATTTGTTAATGAAAGATCATTTAACAGATAGTGAAAAGAATGAACTTAAATCTTTAGACGGTAAATTAGATGAAATTCCAGTAGCTGAAACACCCGAATATATAAAAGCGATGGAGCTTGTTTTGAAAATAGCTAAACGTTCCTCTGAGGTATGATTAAAATTGACAAAACAGGTGTAGCTGTTCCTACAATACTTTCAACAACTGGTGTTATTGAAACAAACAAGAACAATGCGGCTTATTATGCCGGAAAAAGAAATTTCTCAATAAACAAATCAATATACGGACATTCCACTGTTAAAGAAACTTTAATCAAATTGCAGAATGATAAATGTTGCTTTTGTGAACGAAAAGTTTCGGCTGGAGAACCTGGTCATATTGAGCATTATCGGCCTAAGGGAGGATACAAAAAAGACGACAATACAAAAATTGTAAAGCCTGGTTACTTTTGGTTAGCATATGATTTTGATAATCTTTTCTTTAGTTGTAATAGGTGCAATACATCCTATAAGAAAAATTATTTTCCGTTAGTTGACGAAACAAAAAGAGTAACAAACCCAGCAGGAGTTATTGCAAATGAAGACCCATTAATTATTTGCCCATCAGTTGATCCCACTCCTCATTTGATTTTTAAACAAGAAATATTAAAACCGAACGGTAAAAGCATAAAAGGTAAGGAAACGATAAAAAGAACTGGGCTTAATAGAAAAGCACTTGCAGATGATAGACTTTTTTTTCTAAAACCTCTTAATATTTTGGCCAATGTGGCAAGAAATGGGGTTGGTTCAGATTCACAAGAAGCGAAAGATCTATTTAAGGAATTAGGGAAAAAGGAAAGTACATTCTCATATATGATTATTTGTAATTTTCCTGACTTAATTTGACTTCGAAAAACATTAACAGCTACACTAATTTATTGTCGACTGTCAAAACAAAAAAATATAGAATCAATTAATCAGTTAATCATACAAATCATAGTTCTGAAACCAATGAAACGATTAGAAAACCTTACTCCACAACCATTGTGGAATTATTTCGAAGAAATTTGCCAGGTTCCGAGGCCGTCGAAAAAAGAAGAAAAGATCATCCGGTTTTTACTCGATTTTGCCAAAAAGAATGGGTTAAAAGCCAGTCAGGACGAAATTGGCAATGTTTTGATCAAAAAACCGGCAAGTCCCGGGCGTGAAAAAGATCAGACGGTTATTCTTCAATCGCACATCGACATGGTTTGCGAAAAAAACAATGAAACACAACACAATTTCGAAACCGACGCCATCAAGCCGTTTATCGACGATGGATGGGTTCGGGCGGAAGGAACCACGCTGGGCTCCGACGACGGCATTGGTGTTGCTGCTCAGATGGCAGTGCTTACTGCTACCGATTTGTCGCACGGGCCGATTGAATGCTTGTTCACGGTTGACGAAGAAACCGGACTTTCAGGAGCATTTGCCCTGCAGCCAGGTTTTTTGAGCGGCAATATTCTGCTAAACCTCGATTCGGAAGACGAGGGAGAATTGTTTATTGGTTGTGCCGGAGGAATCGATACCATCGGAACATTAAGTTTCACTCCTGAAGAATTACCAGTCGCTTCGTTTGCTGTAAAACTGGAAGTTAAAGGTTTACAGGGCGGTCATTCGGGCGACGACATCAATAAAAACCGCGGAAATGCCAATAAAATCCTGAACCGGTTTTTAATGGATGCTGATAATAAATTCGATCTGCACGTTGCCGGATTTAATGGTGGAAACCTGCGGAATGCCATTGCCCGCGAGGCGTTTGCCGTGGTCGTGGTTCCTCATTCGCAAAAGGAGAATCTCATCGTGGAGTGGAATGTTTTTTCTTCGGAAATGGAATTCGAATATGAACGTTCGGAACCCAAACTTTCATTGCAGCACAAATCGGTTGAATTGCCTGAATTTGTAATTGATTCGGACACAAAAGCCCGGTTGCTGAAATTAATTGCAGCCTGTCCTCACGGCGTTTTGGAAATGAGCAGCCGGATGATTGGCATGGTTGAAACTTCGACCAACCTGGCATCGGTGAAATTTAGCGCTAACAATGAAATTGTACTGACAACAAGCCAGCGAAGCGAAATTGACAGCCGAAAATACATGGCAGCCGAAATGGTTGAGTCGGTGATGAAACTGGCAGGCGCAATGGTTCTGCATTCTGACGGATATCCCGGCTGGACGCCCAATCCGGAATCTGCTGTTGCCCAAATTGCTGCTGATTCATACAAAAAACTGTTTGGAAACGATCCGCTTGTAAAATCCATCCATGCCGGATTGGAATGTGGATTGTTTCT
>DAITNH010000022.1:0-1751 GCA_036834745.1 Prolixibacteraceae bacterium | reverse complement strand
GAAACGATCCGCTTGTAAAATCCATCCATGCCGGATTGGAATGTGGATTGTTTCTCGAAAAATACCCGGAACTCGATATGGTTTCTTTCGGTCCGACCATCCGTGGAGCCCATTCTCCGGATGAACGAATTAACACTCAAACCGTAGATAAATTCTGGAAATTACTGGTTGATGTACTTGAAAATATCAGGTAGCTTGCAGTGTCTTCGAGTCATCGGATCAATTATCTGGTCAATACGTTTCCAATCTAATCTGGCAAATCTTTTTTTCGGAAATTGATCCGATGACGGAAAATCATGTCTTTGAGTCATCGGATCAATTATCTGGTCAATGCTTTTCAATCCAATCAGGCAAATCTTTTTTCAGCACCTTGATCCGATGACGGAAAATAAAATAATCAAATAATCAACTAACCCAATGAAACCAAACCTTGCAATAATCTTTTTCTTTGCCCTTGTCTTTTCTTTTGGCTTATCCGCCCATTCCCAGAAAAACTGGACGCATCTTCGTGGAAGCAAACTCGACGGGCATTCGCTCAGTAAAAATGCTCCGCTAAACTGGAGCGAAACCAGCAACGTATTGTGGAAAACCGAAATTCGCGGAGTAGCCTGGTCATCGCCGGTTGTTTTTGGCGATCAGATATGGACCAGTTCGGCCACCGGTGATGGCAAGGAACTGTTTGCTGTTTGTACCGATTTCAATTCCGGAAAAATTCTGAAAGAATTGATGCTTTTCAAACCCGATTCGATTCAGCACATTCATCCAACCAACAGCTACGCAACTTCTACTCCCTGTATTGAAGAAAATTTTGTTTACGTGCATTTTGGAACTTACGGAACTGCTTGCATTGATACCCGAAATTTTGAGATAGTCTGGACACGCACCGACCTGAATTGTGAACACATGCAGGGAGCAGCTTCTTCGCCAATTATTTACAAGAACCTGCTGATTTTGCACATCGAAGGAACTGATGTGCAATACCTGATTGCTCTTGACAAATGCACCGGGGAAACCGTTTGGAAAACCGAACGTCCGCAGGAATTTCACAAAAATGTGGAGCCGGTTTACCGGAAAGCTTATTGCACGCCAATTATAGTGGAGGTGAATGGAAAAGATCAACTGGTCAGCAATGGCGCGCAGCTTTGTATTGCTTACGAGCCGGAAACCGGAAAGGAAATATGGCAGGTTTTTTACGGCGACGATTCAACCGTTGCAATGAATTTGAGTTACAACGGAATGGTGTATGTCAATTCTGGATGGATGTTTCCCGAAGGCGGTACTTTTTACGTCCGCATGTTGGCTGTCGATCCGACCGGAACCGGGGATGTGACCAAAACGCATGTTCCGTGGGAAGTGACAGAAGATGTTCCGCAGATTTCGACACCGGTAATTGTGGATAGCCTGATTTACATGGTTCACGAGCGAGGCGACCTCACCTGCCTGAGTGCAAAAACCGGGGCTGTAATCTGGAAAACCAAGCTGAAAGATCAGTTCAACGCATCGGTTATCTATGCCTCCGGAAATATTTATTTATTCGGACTGAAAGGAAAAACCTATGTGATTAAGCCCGGTTTGACTTTTCAATTGGTTGCAGAAAATCAACTGGATGGACAGGTCAAGGCCACCCCGGCCATTGTTCGTGACAATATTATTTTCAGGACAGACAAGTTTTTGTACCGTATTGGGAAAAAGTAAGCAGTGTTCAGTCTCAGTATTCAGAATATACTGAAACTATCCATAAATGAATTCAG
>DAITNH010000021.1:5842-29661 GCA_036834745.1 Prolixibacteraceae bacterium | reverse complement strand
TTTGGCGATCCTTTCATTATGCTTTGGGAAGGCAAATATTATGCTTACGGAACACTTTCGCCCGATGGGATTGCGGTGTTTGTTTCCGATGACTTGCTCACTTGGACTGCTCCTGAAGGTATTTCAGGCGGTTTGGCACTGAACAAAGCCGATGTTTGGGCCGATCGTTGGTTTTGGGCTCCTGAAGTTTATGCAGTAAACGGAAAGTTTTACATGTATTATTCGGCTGATGAGCATATTTGTGTGGCAACAAGTGATTCGCCGCTTGGACCATTCAAACAAGAAATTCAGAGATCCATGATTGAGGGGGAAAAGTGTATCGACAATTCATTGTTTATTGATGATGACGGGAAACCTTACCTATTTTTCGACCGTTTCGATGATGGATTGAATATTTGTGTTGCCGAACTGGAAGATAATCTACTCGATATAAAACCAGAGACCATTCATAAATGCATCCATGTTTCGCAACCCTGGGAAGAAATATGGCCACGCGTAAACGAAGGCGCTTTTGTATATAAGCGAAACGGTATTTATTACATGACCTATTCGGCCAACAGTTACGAAAGTCCTTTCTACGGAATTGGGGTTGCGACTGCCACTAATATTACCGGTCCCTGGACAAAATATGAAAATAATCCTGCACTTCAGAAACCCGGTGAGTTGGTAGGTATTGGCCACAGCGCACTATTTACCGATAAGGAAGGAAAGCTGCGGATTGTATTTCATGCCCATAACAATACCACAAAAATTCATCCACGACTCATGTATATCAGTACCGTGAACTTCGAATCCCGTAACGGTAAGGAAATAATGGTAATCGAAAAAAATTACACAACCCCCATATTGAAAAAACAATGACCAAACTAAAAACTCTAATCTTCGCGCTGTTAACATTCGTTTCATTCGGAAGATGCGGCGAAAAAGAACCTGTTCAGGATATAAAGGAAAAATCTACGTTTACCAATCCGGTGTGGGATGGGGCCGATCCGTGGATGGTGAAACACAACAACGAATACGTTTATTGCTGGTCTGCCAATAATTCGATCAATATTTCCCGGTCAGCAAAAATGACCAAACGCGGTGAAGTAAAAAAAATATGGCAGGCTCCGGCTACCGGATGGAACCGTTCGTGTGTTTGGGCTCCTGAAATTCATTTTATTCAAGGTCGCTGGTATGTGTATTATGCAGCCGGAGAATCGGGGCCGCCGTTTATTCATCAGCGAACAGGTGTTTTGCGTTCGAAAACCGACGATGTGTTCAGCGATTACGAAGATATGGGCGTACTTTACACCGGCGATAATCCTGCCGATCCTGCTTCCAATGTTTGGGCAATCGACATGACCATCCTGGAACACAAAGGAAAACTTTACAGCATTTGGTCGGGCTGGATCAAACAGGAAACGACCGATGCCACCCAGCAACATTTGTACATTTCAGAAATGGAAAATCCATACACGATGAAAGGCAAACGGGCAAAACTTTCGTCGCCTGTTGAAAGCTGGGAAACAGGCGGTCCGCTGAATCTGAATGAGGGTGCAGAAATTCTGAAAAACGGCGACAAAGTGTTTGTTATATACTCGTGCCGAGAATCGTGGCTGGTTGAATACCGGCAGGGAATGCTTCAGCTGATTAATCCTGGTGGAGATTTGCTCGATCCGGCCAACTGGAAGAAAACAGGCCCGGTATTTCAGGGAAATTTGCAGGTATTTGGTGTTGGTCATTGCTCATTTGTGAAATCGCCCGACAATACTGAAGACTGGATTATTTACCACTCGAAAAAGAGCACCACTCACGGGTGGGATCGCGATGTGCGGATGCAACCTTTCAAATGGAATGCGGATGGAACGCCTGATTTTGGGGAGGCAATTCCTGCAGGGAGATTCATTAATCTGCCTTCTGGAGAATTATAAAAAAGAACATGAAATTTATATTTTCAATCCATATTCTCATTCTTCTGTTTCTGAGGTTTCAGTTGGAAAGCTGTGCAAATGAACCTGTTTTACCACAAGGTACGGCTCCCGCAGTTCAAACTCCGGTTGACGGCATTCGTATTGCATGGGATTACAGCTCCATGGTAAAAATAGCTCCGGCAAACGATCAGCCACCGGGTTATTACGGATATGCCAGGTTGATTCAGCTGCACGACAAACGACTGGCCTGTGTCTATGAAACATCTGCCGGAAATATTGAATTAGCCTTTAGTCTTGACCTGGGGAAAAGCTGGGAGCGTCCGCAAATTGTGTTCGAGACCAAAAAAAACATTGCCATGGCCGTTCCCGAAATCATTGAGTTAAAAGACCATTCGATTCTGGTTGGCTGCAATCCCCGTCCCAGGAAACCTTACACAGACGATCGCAAATTTGGAATCAAAGTCAGGAAAAGTAACGATGGTGGAAAAAACTGGTTGTCCGAACAGGTGATTTACGAAGCGCTTTCAACCTTTGAAAATGGTTGTTGGGAACCCTCGTTTGCGCAGCTTCCTTCAGGCGAAGTCCAGTTATTTTATGCAAACGAAGGAGTTTACACCACTTCTAATGAGCAAAATATTTCGATGTTCAAATCGGTCGATTCCGGGAAAACCTGGACAACTACTTCAACAATCATAGGGTTTCGGGCAGGTCGCCGCGACGGAATGCCGGTACCATTGTTGCTGCCTGAAAAAAATGAATTACTTGTTGCAGTTGAAGACAATAAAGTGGGCGAATTTAAGCCAACCATTTATCGCGAGAAATTAACGGACAATTGGGCGGATGGTTTTATTTCGGCCAATGATTCCCGTCGCTTGTACCAGCCTTTGAAAGATCAGTTAGCTGACAATATTTATGCAGGAGCCCCTTATCTGGCGCGACTTCAATCAGGCGAAGTTTTGCTTTCTTATCAGTCGAATATCAACCGGACAAACCTATGGAATCAGTCGGCTATGGTCGTGGAGATTGGCGACAATGGAGGGACTTTGTTTAGCCGAAGAAGTATTCCGTTTGTCATTCCTTCCACCAAAAGCGGACTGTGGAATTCGCTTGCAGTTATTCAAGAGAACATACCGGTCGCGATTACATCGACCAATGGATTTTCTTCCAATTCAACCGAGGTTTGGATGATCAAAGGGCATGTCATTCCTGAATTTGTTGTTCTACAGGGCACACCCACCGTTGACGGGCAAATCACCGATGCTTGCTGGCAGCAGGAATGGCCATACTTTGTAGGGCACAAAAGCAATGTACAGATGAAAGCGATGCTTTGTTTGGATGAGACTAACCTCTTTTTAGCCGCGCAGATTGACGAAGCAGATTTAGCTTCAGATGCCAGTAATGAAGTGGTTTTTCAACTGGACACCGAACGGAAGGGCTACGAGAAACCACACACTGGAATCTTTGCTTTTCACTGCAATTTTAATGGAAATTTAGCAGTTGAAGAAGGAAATTCGGGAAACTGGGAAAATCAAAAAGAGATTGGTTCGCTCCAATACAAAATCACAAAACAAGGAAATTTGTATCTTATGGAATTATCTATTCCCCTGAAATACTTTAAAATGGATTTCAAAAATGAAAATACAATGGGCATCAATTTTATCCTGAAATACAAATTAAAAAGCGGCTATACAGTTGAGGAATCAGTTTCACCCAACGACAACAATCGCCCATATACGTGGTCTCCAATCCGAATGAATTAAATAACAAGTATATAACTCATAAAACACTATCATGAAAAAACAAATTTATCTGATTCTGGTGGCAAGTACACTGCTTTTTGTGGCTTGCCAGAACGTGCCTAAAAAGGCTGAAAAAACCGAACCTGTTTCCACACGCTGGAATGAAACTCAGGCACAACAATGGAGCACCGAAAACGGCTGGCTTCGCGGAAGTAATTTCAACCCGAGTACAGCCATCAACCAGTTGGAAACCTGGCAGGCCGAATCGTTCGATACGGCAACCATCAACCGTGAACTCGGTTGGGCCGAAGGAATTGGAATGAATGTTATGCGCGTTTACCTTCACCATGTTGCCTGGGAAGTGGACAAAGAAGGCTTCAAAAGTCGCATGAGCACTTACCTGGACATTGCCGGAAAACACGGTATTAAAACAGTATTTTGTATTTTCGACGACTGCTGGAACCCAACTTATGCCGCGGGCAAACAGCCGGAACCTAAAGTTGGCGTTCACAACTCTGGTTGGGTACGCGATCCGGGCGAATTACTTTACACCGACACTACGCTGATCAAAACACTGGAAGCTTACGTAAAAGATGTGCTGACCACTTTTAAAGACGACAAACGCATTGCCATTTGGGATTTGTACAACGAACCGGGCAATTCAGGCTACGGCAACAAATCAATGCCTTTGCTGAAAAAAGTGTTTGAATGGGGTTGGGAAGTTCGTCCGTCGCAACCATTATCAGTTGGCGTATGGAATTTAAGTTTATCAGAACTCAATAAATTTCAGGTTGAAAATTCCGACATTATTACTTACCACAACTACGAAAGTCCGGAGAAACATCAGGCTGCCATTGATACCCTGAAACTATACAATCGTCCGCTGGTTTGCACCGAATACATGGCCCGCCGCAACAACAGCCTGTTCACCAACATCATGCCCATCTTGAAAGAACAAAACATTGGAGCCATCAACTGGGGACTGGTTTCCGGTAAATCAAATACCAAATATGCATGGGACGAACCTATTGCTGATGGATCAGAACCACCGCTTTGGTTTCACGAAATTTTCCATCCGGATGGAACTCCTTACAAACAGGAAGAAGTTGACCTGATCAAAAGTTTGACAGGCAAATAATTTCAGAAAATAAACCAACTAAACCTAAACCAAAATGCAAAGACGTAATTTCATCCAAACCATTTCAGGAGCAACCGCTGCGGCCTACCTGTCAGCCAATCCTATTTTAAGTCATGCAAACAACATGGATTCAACTGCTGGCGATCTTGACTATCATACCATTGAAAAGATCACTGCAAAAAAAGCAAGAATAAACTATCCGCGATTTGTGGGAAAAAATGCCATCAGGGGAAATCATGGATGGGGTTACGACGAAACCGTTTGCGAACTGATTACCAATAAAGGCGCAAAAGGTTGGGGTGTTTCGTGTCGGGGAAAATCGGAAAAAGAAATTTCGGAATATGTTGTTGGGAAAAAGGTTTCAGAACTGTTTTCGCCCAAACTGGGATTGATTGATCCGATTGCATCATGGTGCGATATTGCGTTGCATGATCTGGCCGGAAATATTCTGAATAAACCCGTGTATGAAATGATGGGTGCGGCCCAGCCTGAAACAACACTTTGCTACAGCGGGATGATTTATTTTGACGATCTGACACCGTTCTACAACAAACCGGCTGGCATTGATATTATTCTGAAAGAATGCCAGTTCGATTACGATTTGGGCTATCGTCAGTTTAAATTAAAAATTGGCCGGGGGAACAAATGGATGCCAAAAGATGCCGGAATTCAGCGTGATATTGAAATTACCAAACTGGTGGCCAAAACCTTTCCTGATTGCGATATTCTGATTGACGGCAATGATGGATACCCGGTAAATGAATTTGAAGTCTATCTCAAAGGAATTCAGGGTATTAAATTATTCTGGATTGAAGAACCATTCCGTGAAACCATTGAAGATTATACCCGGTTGAAATTAATTCTGAAAGATCTGGGATTTAAAACATTGCTGGCCGATGGTGAAGCTGCACCCGATCAGGAGTTTCTGCGAAAACTGGAAGAAATGCATTTAATCGATGTTCATTTGACCGACATTCAGGACATGGGCTTCACCGGATGGCGCAAACTGATGCCTGAACTAAAAAAGATGAATATTTTGGCGTCGCCACATGCCTGGGGATCGCAGTTAAAAACCAATGTAATTGCGCATTTGACAGCTGCCCTCGGAAATACGGTAACCATTGAGGGTGTCACATGCATTTCAAATGATGTGGATTTTGGAAGTTACCACCTCGAAAAAGGAAAATTAATTCCATCCTCAGCCCCGGGCTTTGGAATGAAGCTATTGGTTTAAAAGGAGAAATTGATCGTAAAACTTTATTAATCAATCATAAAATGAAACGAGCCATCCCGATTAATCGGGACACAGAAGAATAACTATCTATGGCGAGTTCCATCTGGCAATTAAAAAACAAATTATAAACAGATGAATTTGAAAAACTTATTTTTCACCCTTGCTATAGCCGGACTGGCATTGGCAGGTTGCAGTCAAAAAAAAGCGGGTGTAAAATCTTGCTTTACCCTGAAAGCTGAAGATTTTCAGAAAACAATCGATGGAAAAACCACCAACCTGTATTTTCTGAGAAACGGAAATA
Organism: Prolixibacteraceae bacterium; assembly: GCA_036834745.1. Lineage (GTDB taxonomy): Bacteria > Bacteroidota > Bacteroidia > Bacteroidales > Prolixibacteraceae > Aquipluma. The sequence continues at coordinate 23,336 of DAITNH010000021.1, read as the reverse complement.
TCCAGGCGGCCATCACCAATTATGGCGGACGAATTGTTGGTCTTTGCACTCCTGATAAAACAGGAAATATGGGCGATGTAGTTCTTGGATTCAGCAGCATCGATGGTTACCTCAATGCCAAGGAAGTGTTCCACGGGGCATTGATTGGCCGCGTTGGAAACCGCATAGCAAAAGGAAAATTCACCCTCGACGGACAGGAATATACACTTCCGCTGAACAACGGAGTCAGTCACCTGCATGGTGGTCCCGGCGGATTTCACAATGTAATCTGGGACGTAAAAGCGGCGACCGATTCATCGATTGTGTTGACTTACCTGTCGAAAGATGGTGAAATGGGTTATCCCGGTAATCTGGATGTTGAAGTTCAGTATTTGCTGAATTCGAAGAATGAAGTGGTGATGAGCTACAAGGCCACCACCGATAAAAGTACTCCGGTTAACCTCACCAACCATGCCTTCTGGAATCTGGCAGGCGAAGGAAACGGAACCATCAACGACCATTTTCTAACTATCAACGCTGATTCATACACACCAGTTGATTCGACCCTGATTCCACTGGCAGGAAACGAACCGGTTGAAGGAACACCTTTCGATTTCAGAGGTGGAAAAGCCATCGGAACCGATCTTGACCAGATTGAAACCAACATTCAGTTAAAATATGGTCCGGGATACGATCACAACTTTGCCTTGAATAAACCTGCTGTTGGTGAAATGTCGCTTGCTGCAACGGTTGTCGAACCGGTTAGCGGACGTAAAATGGAAGTTTTTACTCAGGAACCAGCTTTGCAATTTTACGGCGGAAACTTTATGGATGGAGCTGATACCGGTAAAAGTGGAAAAACATTCAATTACCGTGAATCATTTGCTTTGGAAACCCAGCATTTCCCTGATTCGCCAAACAATGCCAACTTCCCGACCATTATACTGAACCCGGGCGAAGTTTACCAAACACAGAGTATTTACCGCTTTAGTGTAGTGAAATAGTTTTAGTGAGGGTGACTAGTGAACGGGTGACTCAAAGTCACCTGCTCACTACCAAATAAAACAAAAGGCCGTCGTGCAAATTAGCATGACGGCCTTTTCAATATCAAGAAATTAAGTATTCCTTATTTATTCATTCAGCGATTTACAGATCTTCTGGTTGATTTCCCTGACACGCTGTTCTTCCATTTTAATTACCTTGCGGTCATAGGTCATAAAACCGTTTACTTCGCCTTCAACGTCTGTTGTTTGGGTATAAACTCCGGCAGAGAAGCCGGTTTTGATCATTTTCAGCAGTGCTTTGCCATATTTCACATACTCGTCGGTTACTTCCTTTGAGTTTTTAAACTGAACATATCCCCAGTTTTTATCGGTTGCCCAAAGATGTCCTTCCAGAGCAAGACCAATTCCGCCGTATTCACCCAAAACAGTCGGACGCTGACCATCATACAAATACATTTCGGGACCGGGATAATTGTGCAAATCGAGCATATCGCCAATAGGATAATGGTTTCCGCCACTGGCTGGGTTTACCAAACGGCTCGGGTCATGGGTTTTCGTCCATTCCACAATTTCCGCAGTCTTGAACTGTCCCCACGCTTCGTTAAACGGAACCCAGGTTACGATACTTGGGTATGAATACAGGTAATCCATGATTTCTTGCCATTCTTTGCGGTAATTGGCTTCCGATGCAGCACTTCTCCTGAACTCATTTCCATTGAAATAAATTTTGTTTTGCCATTGCGGCGAACGATCGCCGCTCGGCATGTCCTGCCAAACCAAAATTCCGATCTGGTCGCAATGGGTGTACCAACGGGCAGGTTCCACTTTCACATGTTTGCGGATCATGTTAAAGCCAAAATCTTTGGTCTTCTGAATGTCGTATTTCAAAGCTTCATCGGTTGGAGCCGTGTACAAACCATCGGGCCACCAACCCTGATCGAGCGGACCAAACTGAAAATATGCTTTGTTGTTCAGTTCCAGACGGACGATGCCGTTTGCATCGCGTTTTGTCGAAATTTTACGCATGGCAAAATAGCTGTTTACCTGATCAACCACCACACCGTTGCTGATGAGGTTCACTTTCATCGTGTAAAGGAAAGGTGATTCCGGGCTCCAAAGTTTGGCATCTGGAACTGAAACCTCAAGATTTTCGGTCGATGATGCTTTTACTGACGCTACCTCTTTTGTTCCGTCAAAAACTTTCACTTCAACCACATCGCCAAATGCAGTAGCATTTGTTTCAACCTTCACTGCAAGCTGGCCTTTGTCGATGTTCGGAACAGTCTGAATGTTTTCAATGCGCTTGGCTGCAACAGGTTCAAGCCAAACCGTTTGCCAGATACCGGTTACCGGAGTGTACCAGATTCCGCGTGGTTCGCTGGTTTGCTTTCCGCGTGGCTGAAATCCTTTGTCGGTTCCGTCCCAAACCCGCACAACCAGTTTCTGTGCACCTGCTTTGTTCAGGAAAGGAGATACATCGAACGAGAATGGGGTATAACCACCTGTGTGAGAACCAATTTTGATGTCGTTCACCCAGATGTCGGCTTTCCAGTCAACAGCGCCAAAGTGAAGCAATACATTTTTGCCTTTCCATTTGGCCGGAACTTCAAATGTTCGTTTGTACCAAACTTCGTTTTCACCGCCAACGGGTTTCATTACTCCTGAAAGACTTGATTCGACAGGAAACGGAACCAAAATCTGACCATCGAACTTAGCAGGTTCAGCCATTCCGGATTTAAGAATTGAATAATCCCACAAGCCGTTAAGGTTCATCCAATCTGCACGTTCCATGATTGGCCTCGGATATTCGGGCAACACATTGTTGATATCAATTTTTTCGGCCCAGGCGGTTTTGATTTTCTCTCCGGCAGGTTTCCACTGTGCAAAGGTTTGTAGAATGCACAAGCTAAGTAAAATTACGAATACTGGTTTCATCATTTTTTTAGTTGTTTTAATGTTAGCAAAATTAAAGTTCGGAATAATTTAAAATTCCTGCGTTTACCTCCTAATACACCTAAATCGGGTAAAATGCTCATTCGGTTTCTGAGAATTTTTATTGAGTGGAAAATTTTCCGGAATTATGAGTATTCATGCATATTTGGTTGTATGTATTTCTAATGTGTATAAAGAATAAATAACTTAATCAGCGCATAATTTCAGCATAAAGTTAAGATCTTTGTTGCCGATGTTGTTTTAGTTATAAAAATCAAAATCGAATTATAACATCTATCTTTAAGGCAGTTTTTCCCCATACTCTTTTTAAAATACTATTTGATTGACAACAATTGATGAACATATCGATGAGAAGCTAATTGCGAAGTTTAGGGATGGAGATATGATTGCTTTTCAAAAGATTTATAACTCATTTTGCGAACCTTTGTACCGTTTTACATATTCATACCTGAAAGATTCTTTTGAAGCGGAAGAAATTGTTCAGGACGTTTTTCTGAAAGTCTGGGAAAAACGCGCGGAGGTCGATGTGCAGAAGTCTTTTAAAAGTTACCTGTACCGGATTACGGTAAATAAAATCTTCAACGAATTAAAGCATCGGGTTGTCAAGCAAAAATACGAGCAACATGCTCTGAAGTTTGACCATACTACCATAGAAACGCCCGAATCGTCCATTGAATTTCAGGAGTTAAATACAAAGCTGGAACAATTGTTATCAAAACTTCCTGAACAGCAGCGAAATATTTTTATCATGAGCCGTTGGAAAGGCCTGCCGAATGCTGAAATCGCTGAGAATCTGAACATATCGATCAGGACTGTCGAAAACCAGATTTACCGTGCATCCAAATTTGTCAAACTACACCTGAACGATGACTACCCCCTTGTTATCCTGCTGATTGTATTTTCGACGATGCAATAAATTATTCTTTTTACTTAAATAATTAGAATGAAAAATTGTCGTATTTGAATTTATGCTTTTATTGCGACTCACCCCTTAGCATCTGCGATGCTTTCCCCCTCTCTTTTTAAAAGAGAGGGGGGACGTCCGCAAACGGACGTGGGGGGTGAGTATTTTTAAAAGTACGGCAATAATATAGTTTTTATTACTTAATTGAATATCCCAATAAAAAAAATCATTTACCGTATGAGTATTCTATTATCCAAACTTGTATTACTCTTGAAATGAAAAATACCGAATTGAAAAATAGTGAATTTAAAAGCCTGCTGGGCAAATTTCAGGCAGGCAGTTGCAGCCCGGAAGAACTTCACCGGTTGGAAGAAATGTTTTTGGATGCTACGATTTCTGAAAATATAAAAAATGCCATGCTTGATGAAATCCCGGAATTTGAAACGAAAGGTCCGGGCATTGACACCGATTACGATCGCATGTTCAAAACCATTCAGCAGATAATTTCAGAACAGAAAAAACACAGGCGAATAGTCAACCTCAGATTTAATTTGGCACGAATTGCAGCAATTGTGGTTGTTGCCTTTATACTTGGCGGAACCTTGTCCTATTTTCTTCTCAGGAACGAATCAAAAACAAACGTTTCGTTTTGTGAAGTAACAGCGCCACTTGGTTCAACCTCCGAAATCGTTCTGCCCGACAATTCGCGCGTATGGTTAAATGCCGGAAGTAAAATCAGGTATTCAACCTCGTTTAATCAGGGCGATCGTTTGCTGTTTCTTGAAGGCGAAGGATATTTCAAGGTTGCCAAAAACACCATGCTGCCGTTTATTGTAAATGCTTTTGGATTTGAGGTAAAAGCAATTGGTACCGAATTCAATATAAAAGCATACAAGGATGATGCTACCGTTGAAACAACAATGGTTGAAGGAAAAGTGACCTTGCTTCATGCCACCGAAAAAATATTGGATGGGGTGTATTTGACTCCAAATCAAAAGGCTACTTTTTATAAAGCAAAAGAATCGCTGACAATTGAAGTCATAAAAAAATTAGAAGAAAAGAAAGAAGAATTAAGTTATATCCCCGGGGACCGGCTGGTTATTACTCCGCGAATCGATCCAAGGTCAATCATCTCATGGAAAGAGGATCGACTGATTATTGAAAGGGAACGTTTGGACGATCTGGTAGAGTTATTGGGCCGGAAGTACAACTTTAATTTTGAGTTTAAATCGGACGATATCAAGAAGTTCAGATTTTCGGGAACCCTTGAAGACGAAACCCTTCAACAGGTTATGGATGTGATAAAAATATCTTCACCAATAGATTATGCCATTGTAGGAAAAACAGTAATAATCCAGAGAAACGACAAGCGTGTGCCTGAATTTGAAAAACTTTTAAAGCATCAGTAATATGAATAAAAAAAACAGGGAATAGGTTTTTGCCGAACCTAAACCCTGTCAGTCAATAGCGTTAAACAAAAATCAATGTCAGTTCCCGCAAAAGAATACTGGCATTGCAAGTCAAACATCTAACATTTCAAATGTATGAAAAAAAATCAAATTGGATTGATTTTCCCGGGAAGGGGAAAGCTGAAAAAATTATTACGTATCATGAAGATTACAACAGTATTAATTTTGGCGCTAACCATGCAGATCAGTGCCACTGTTTATTCGCAAAGTACCAAATTCAGTATGGATTTCAAGGGAAAAACGGTACGCGAAGTGATGAATCTGATCGAAGATCAAAGCCGGTTCCGGTTTTTCTTTAACGAAGATTTTAAACTAATCGACGAAAAAGTTGACCTGAATGTTAAAGACGTAAGTGTGGAAGCAATTCTGGACCAAATGTTTTTGAATTCGGAGATCAGTTACAAGGTACTGACCAATGATTTAATTGTACTAACGGTTGGCGAAAATCAGAGTCCTTTACAAACCAGCCAGGGCAAAACAGTCAGAGGTAAAGTACTTGACAGTGCCGGACTTCCGTTGCCTGGGGTAACTGTATATTTTAAAGGTACAACCGGAGGAACCATCTCTAATTCAGACGGTACTTTTACTTTGCCGGTTACTGAGAATTCAAAAATACTGGTATTTTCATTTATCGGGTTGGAAACCAAAGAAATCAACATAGGCAATCAAGCTGTGGTTGATGTTACAATGGAAGAGAGTTCTATAAAGATCGACGAAGTAATTGCCATTGGATACGGTGTTCAGAAAAAGGAAACGCTGACCGGTGCTATTTCAGGAGTAACTTCAGAAGATCTTGAACGAGTGCACTCAAGCACTGTCAGTGCGGCATTGGCGGGTAAATTGGCTGGGGTAACTTTCCGTATGCCTGATGGCCGCCCGGGTTCTTCGGCTACCATCCAGATCCGTAATATGGGCAATCCTTTGTATGTAATCGACGGAATTCAGAAAGATGCCGGACAGTTTAACAACATTTCGCCAAATGATATCGCGAGTATTACCGTATTGAAAGATGCTTCGGCAGCTATTTACGGGGTGCGTGCTGCAAATGGGGTAGTGGTTGTAACCACCAAACGAGGTAAACTGGGAACAAAAAATACAATCAATGTTGACGCGTACACAGGATGGCAAAACTGGTCGCGTTTCCCAAAAACAGTTGGCGCTTATGAATGGATGAGCGGAAAAGCGGATGCTGAAATGAACCAGTTCGGAAAAACAGATATCACTGCTGCCGAACTTGAAAAATGGAAAGCAGGAACTGATCCGGCTTACCGCAGTTTCGACTGGTATGATTTTATCATCCAGCCAAATTCGCCTCAAACTTCTATCAACGTGAATACCACCGGGGGGTCTGATAAAATCAATTATTATCTTTCGGTAACACGTGTGGACCAAAACTCAATGTTGGGCCGCGAATTTACTTTTGGTCGTACCAATTTCCAGTCGAACATTGATGCCAAAATTACCGATCGCCTGAAAGTGGGTGTCCAGATCAATGGACGTCAGGAAACCCGCGACAATCCTGGTGTTCCCGGAGGTGATGACTATTGGGCGCCACGTTTTGCCTTGTTCCGCAACCGGCCAACTGAAAGGCCTTTCGCCAACGACAATCCGGCCTATATCAACAACATTGGGCACATGGCCGAAAACTGGGGATTGCTCACCAAGGAAAATTCAGGATACTGGACTGAAGACTGGAGGGTTTTGCAAACCAACTTTATTGGCGAATACGACTCTCCAATCAAAGGTTTGACAGCCAAAGGAACTTATTCGTATTACATTGCGGACCGTTTGATGAATGGGCACGAATATACCTACGATGCTTACAGCTATTTTCCTGAAACGGATGAATACAAAGTGACTTTTGCCAACCTGAACCCTTGGAGGGAGCGTGGAACCCGCAAAATTTTAGAAACGGTTTTACAAGGACAGTTGAACTACAAAAAGGAAATCGGGAAACACAATTTTGCCGGTACATTTGTAGCAGAACGTATTAACCGTCGCGAACTTGATGTTTGGGTACATTCTGTGCCGAAAACCAATGCACTTCCAATTCTGCAGTTTGCCGACATGGATACTTATAATGATTCTGACTTTGAAGAAGCACGTATAGGCTACATTGGACGTTTCAACTACAGCTATGCCAATAAATATTATCTTGAAGTTTCCGGACGTGAAGATGCAGCCTGGAAATTTGTTTCAGATAAACGTTGGGGGTTCTTCCCATCCATGTCTGCAGGCTGGAGAATCACCGAGGAAAAGTTTGCCAAATCCTTATTGGGTAACAGTAGCTTCGACCTGAAACTTCGCGGTTCTTACGGCGAACTTGGAGATGATAACGTTGGTATTGGAGCATTTGATTACATTAGCGGATACAATTACGGAACATCGACTGTTATTATTGATGGACAAGTCGTAAAAGGATCCAGAGACCGTGGAGTTCCGATTACATCCATTTCATGGTTTACCAGTAAAATTACCGACATCGGAGCTGATTATTCTTTGCTCAACGGAAAACTAACAGGTAGCGCCGATTATTTCTACCGCAAACGTACAGGATTGCCTGCAAACAAATATGACGTTTTGGTTCCGAGCGAAATAGGTTACTCGCTTCCAAGAGAAAACCTGAACAGTGATGCTGTTATGGGTGCTGAAACCTCCATTAATTACGATGGCAATGTTGGACGTATGACTTATTCTGTTGGAGGAAACGTTTCTTATGCCCGTAGCCAGAATCTGGATTCATACAAACCACGTTTCAGCAACTCATGGGACAATTACCGTAATTCAGGTGAAAACCGCTGGAACGGAATTTTCTGGGGATATGAAACAGTCGGTCAGTTCAAGTCGTTTGACGAAATCAATAACTACACTGTAAACAATGATGGACAGGGAAATAAAACGATGTTGCCCGGTGATTTAATTTACAAGGATGTAAACGGTGATGGTTTAATCAACGGTTATGACGAACGCCCTATTGGTTTCCCAAGAGACCGTAACCCAATCCTGAACTTTGGTATTAACTTTAGCATGGCATACGCTGGCTTCGATTTCAAAGCCGACTTTTCCGGAGGTTCATTGTATTCATACAATCAGAGATGGGAAATGAGAAATCCATATCAGAATACCGGTAATTTACTGAAGGTATTTTACGATGACAGGTGGCACCGTGCCGATCCTTTGGATTTAAACAGCGAATGGGTGTCTGGTCAATTCCCTGCTTTACGATTCAACGATGGCGGTCACAATAACTACAATAAAAATTCAAGTTTCTGGTTGACCAATATGTCATATATACGTCTGAGAACAATGGAAGTGGGTTACACTATACCAAAAGCGCTGACTGAAAAGGCGAAAATACAAAAGGCCCGTTTTTATGTGAATACATACAACTTGTTTTCAATTGACAAGCTGAAAAAACTAGGTGTTGAACCTGAGATTATGGACGAAAATGGTCTGCAATATCCTCAGAACAGACTGGTAAATCTTGGTGTTAACCTTAGTTTCTAACTAAAAAAATTTTATACGATGAAAAAATACATTATTCTGTCAATCATGCTCGTCTCCCTATGGGGCTGTAATGATGAGGCATTTCTTGATAAAGAACCTACCAATATTCTTCTTGACAACCAGATTTGGTCTGATAAAAGCCTGGTACTCTCCGTTGTTGCCGATTTATACGACCGTGTTCCTGAATTTCAGACTATCACAGGCTGGTGGGATTTCGCAAGCTTTGATGAAGGATTTGCATCAAATAATGGCGATTACTGGCGGCATAAAAACCAGGATTACGGTTATGGCGAATGGTCTAACTGGGATTATGGTTTGCTTCGCGAGGTTAACATGTTTATTGAAAAATGTGGTACTGCCGATAAACTGGATCCTGCCGACAAGGCACGTTTCCTTGCAGAAGGCCGTTTTATCCGCGCCAATATCTATTTCGAACTGGTTAAACGTATGGGCGGGGTTCCGCTTATTACTGAATCAATGACCTACGATTTCAGTGGCGATCCTTCTTACCTGCGTAAACCACGTTCAAAAGAAGCTGAAGTATATGATTTCATTATCAAAGAACTGGATGAGATTAAAGCCGATTTACCTAAAGGTGGCATTACCAAATCACGCGCTACCCAGGGTTTAATTTTGGCAATGAAATCGAGGGTATGCCTGTATGCTGCTTCTATTGCAAAATATGGAGCAACAACTCCAACAGTAACTTTACCTGGTGGCGAAGTAGGCATTCCGGCTAATCTGGCACCTGCTTATTACCAAAAAGCCCTTGCTGCTGCAGAAGAATTGATCAACAGCGGAGACTATTCACTTTACAGGAAAAAAGAAAATCTGTCGGAGAACTTCGCCAACTTATTTATTGACAAAGGGAATAACCCGGAAGCCATTTTTGTAAGAGATTTCAAACTAAAAAGCGGTAAAATAGAACCTTGGACTTTGGTGAACCAACCCTGGTCACAGGCCGAAGATTTGGAAGGCGGACGGTTAAATCCTTCATTGAACCTGGTTCAATCGTTTGAAAAACTGGACAATACATTTGAAACTTACTCAACCAATCAGGCCAATGGCGACTTTATCTATTTCGATAGTCCAAAAGACATGTTTGCCGGTCGCGATGCACGTTTGGAAGGTACTGTAATGGTTCCGGGATCAATTTACAAAGGGAAACAACTCGACATTTGGGCCGGTTTCCTTTTGGCTGACGGAACTGTAATCAAGGGCGATAACTTTGGTGCAAGAAATACCCTTCCGGGTAAAGACGCTCCTGAATATGTAGTTGGTTGGGACGGCCCGATTGACAATCTTGAATTCAGCGCCCAGTCTGGTTTTTATGTTCGCAAATACATGGATCTTGCAGTTGGCTCCGGTCAGCGTGGGGTAATGAGTGAAGTATGGTGGATTCGCTACCGTTTGGGCGAAGTCTATCTGAATGCTGCTGAAGCTGCTTTTGAACTGGGCAATAAAAACAAAGCCGCAACTTATATGAACACCATTCGTGAACGTGCAGGACTGGTTATTCCATTAACCGAAGCCGACATTACTTTTGACCGCATTGTTCACGAACGTAAAGTGGAACTTGCCTTTGAAGGTCACCAACTTTGGGACATGAAACGCTGGAGATTGGCACACATCATCTGGAACGGTCAGTCAACCGAATTAACTGCCAATCCTGGGAAAGCTACCGAAGTAAGTACACGGGTATTCGGAATGTGGCCTTACAAATACTACAATCCGGGCGGCGCAAATGATGGTAAATATGTGTTCAAAAAAATTATTCCGGGTCAGGTTACCAATGCCCACCGTTTCCGTTTGGGTAATTATTACTCCGAAATCAACAGCACGATCAGGAATAATAATCCTTTGATCCTTCGGAACCCGAATCAGGAATAAGCGAACAAAACAGATTTTCAAATACAATTAATATCAATAGATATGAAATTACGATTAATTATAATATTAGGGGTCATAAGTACATTCCTTGCATCGTGCGGGCACGATAATTATGACGAACCTACCTCCACATTTGAAGGTAAGCTGGTCTATAACGGCGAAGCAATTAATGTAAGCTACAACGATGTTACTTTTCAGTTGTGGGAACCGGGATGGCAAACAAAAGCCCAGATCAACGTATCGGTTGATCAGGATGGTTCTTATTCTGCCATGCTTTTTAATGCAACTTATAAACTGATCATCCCTTCAAACCAGGGACCATTCAGGAGCAAAACAAATGCTGAATCCGGATCGGACACTATTATTGTGAAATTAGATGGTAGCAAAGTAATGGACATCGAAGTTGAACCTTACTACATGATCCGAACACCTCAGTTTGCAGTGGCTGGCAGAGAAGTTACCGGTACTTTTAATGTTGAAAAAATCATTACCGGAACCAACGCCAAAAACGTTGAGCGCGTTAACCTGTATGTGAACAAAACTCAGTTTGTGGATTTCCGCGCTAACCTTGTTTCCGCCCAATTGGCAGGGGCATCGGTTACTCCCGGAACTATGGTTACCCTGAAAGCAACTGTGCCCACAATCACTCCAACACAGAATTATGTTTTCGCCCGTATCGGGTTAAAAATCCAGGGTGTTGAAGACATGATTTTTTCGCCGGTTGTGAAAGTCAATTTGTAACACCAGGTATTACCAACTAATCTTTAGCCATCCTGATGTTCCCGAATGTCAGGATGGCTTTTTTTTAAACTGAAAAGAATCTGCCGAAAAACCCGGAGAATGCAAAAACGACCTCAGAGAGGTCATATATTTATAGAAAATGATGACTAGAATGTTGTACAACCCCAGCTGGGGTTGAATATTCACTCTTATTACCCATCTTCTATAAACATTTTATACCTCTGGGATATTTTCTGAACTAACTAAAAATAATGTTCCCATGAAGTTACTCGTAAACATAGTTTTAATTGTTTTTTTGCTGACTGGTCATTCTGTTGCACAGACACCTGGCAAGCGCCAAATGTTGTTCGGGGATACATCCAGTAAAGGAGTTCCTTATTCAAAAGATCCACATGTGATCAAATTCAAAGGTGAATTTCTGATGTATTATTCAGTTCCTCCATTGAATGGGAACAATGATCCGATGAACGGCTGGGCAATTGGAGTAGCCAAAAGCAACAATCTGATTGACTGGAAACCGGTCGGAAAAATTTCGCCAATGGGCGATTACGATAAAAAGGGACTTTGTGCTCCATGCGCCCTGGTAATTGACGGTCAGGTTCACCTTTTTTACCAGACTTATGGAAATTGGAAATCGGATGCCATTTGTCACGCGGTTTCTTCCGATGGAATTCATTTTACACCAAACCCAACCAATCCCATTTTTCATCCTGAAGGAAATTGGACAAGCGGACGCGCCATTGATGCTGAGGTAGTCAGGTTTAACGACCACTATCTGCTTTATTTTGCTACCCGCGATACAGCTATGAAAGTTCAAATGCAAGGGGTAGCCAGTGCTCCGGCAAATACAAATTTCAACCGGGAAGATTGGACTCAACTTACCGATAAGCCAATTTTAGCCCCCAAATATCCATGGGAAGGACTTTGTGTCGAAGGCGCTTCCATCATTCAGCGCGAAAACAGTTTGTATATGTTTTATGCCGGCGCCTATAACAATGAGCCGCAACAGATTGGTGTGGCTAAAAGTGCCGATGGCGTAAACTGGGAACGGCTGAGCAACAAACCATTTCTGGCCAACGGCGATCCGGGTGAATGGAACTCCTGCGAGTCGGGCCATCCGCATATTTTTGAAGATTCGGATGGTCGTACCTATCTGTTTTTTCAGGGAAACAATGATTTTGGGAAAACATGGATGATCTCGCAAAAGGAAATCGTTTGGGACGAAAAAGGGCCACATCTGAAAAACCATAAAAATTAACAACCATGAAACAAATAACCTTGTACCTAACCGTATTTTTATCCATCCTGATCAGTTTATCGGGCTGCCAAAGCGAAAAGAAGGACAGTGACGCAACAGTTGTTTCGCGCCCTGCACTTTATCAGCAAAACGAATTTTATAAAAGCAACCGCTTCCCGCTGCAACCCGCCCACTTCATAAAATTGCCGCTTGGAAGCATCGAACCGAAAGGGTGGGGGCTAAAACTTCTTGAACTGCAAAAGGATGGTCTTTGTGGCCATTTGGGCGAAATCAGTGCGTGGCTCGACAAAAAAGATAATGCGTGGCTGTCGGAAGGTGGCGAATACGGTTGGGAAGAAGTTCCCTACTGGTTGCGCGGATACGCCGACATGGCTTTTATTTTCGACGATGCGGAAATGATAAAAGAAACGATGGTCTGGATTGAGGCCATCCTGAAAAGCCAAAAAGAAAGCGGATGGTTTGGCCCTGAATTTCGTTCAGGAGAAACCAAACAGTTAGATTACTGGTCGAATATGCTGGTGCTTTTCACACTCCAGCACTATTACGAATACACCAAAGACGAACGGGTAATCGATTTTATGAAAAACTATTTCCGGTTCGAAATGAGCGTTCCTGAAAATGAATTCCTGACAAGCTACTGGGAGAAAAGCCGCGGGGGCGATAACCTCTACAGCGTTTACTGGTTGTACAATATTACCGGCGAAGAATGGTTGCTGCAACTAAGTGAAAAGATCCACAGGAACACCGCCAACTGGATGCGGCAAACCAGCCTTCCGAACTGGCACAATGTGAACATCGCACAATGTTTCCGCGAGCCGGCAACCTGGTTTATGCAAACCGGCGATTCGGCGCATTTGCATGCTACATACAACAACTATGGTTTGATCCGCCGCACTTTTGGACAGGTTCCGGGTGGAATGTTCGGTTCGGATGAAAATGCGCGGATGGGTTACATCGACCCGCGGCAGGGAACCGAAACCTGTGGGTTTGCCGAGCAGATGACTTCCGACGGAATCCTGACCCGCATCACCGGCGACCCGCTCTGGGCCGACAATTGCGAGGATGTTCTTTTCAACAGTTTCACCGCTGCTTTCACTTCGGATATGAAAGCCCTCCGGTACATCACCTGCCCCAACGGAGTTACTGCTGACGACAAAAATCATGCACCCGGTATTGCCAACGAAGGCCCGTTCCTGACCATGAACCCTTTCAGCAGCCGTTGCTGCCAGCACAATCATGGCCACGCGGTGCCCTACTATCTTCAGAATCTGGTGATGGCCAGCAATGACAACGGTTTGGCGGCAATCATGTACAACTCGTGCATAACCACTGCCAAAGTGGACGACGGTACTGAAATACGGCTGACAGAGGTAACCAACTACCCGTTCGAAGAAACCATCCGTTTCACCGTTAACACTGAAAAGATGGTCACTTTCCCGCTCTATTTCCGCGTACCGGGATGGTGTGAAAATGCATCGGTAAAAATCAACAACCAATCGGTTAAAGTTGAACCGGTTCCAGGTTCTTATGTGCGTGTTGAACGCAAATGGGCCGATGGCGATCAGCTTGTGCTGGATTTGCCCATGGAAATTGGACTCCGCACCTGGCAGGTCAATCAAAACAGCGTGTCGGTCGATTACGGACCGCTGACTTTTTCGCTCAAAATAGAGGAAGAATATAAAAAACTTAACAGCGCTGCCACCGCGATATGGGATTCAAAATGGCAGCCGGGCGCCGATCCTGAAAAATGGCCGGCCTACGAAATTTCGGCAAAATCGGCATGGAACTATGGCTTGGTGCTGGATAGAAATAACCCGCTAAGTTCATTCTCTGTTGTTCGCAAAGAATGGCCGGCAGACAATTACCCGTTCTCACTGGAAAATACCCCGATTTCGATCAACGCAAAAGGACGCAAAATCCCTTCATGGGGAATTGACAGCCATGGTTTGGTGGATGTGCTTCCGATGTATCCGGCGAAAACAGACCGGCCTTTGGAAGATATCACCCTTGTACCAATGGGCGCTGCCCGACTAAGGATTTCAGCTTTTCCGGTAGTTGATTAGTATTATTAAATTATTTAAGTTTTAAATTATGAGAAGTTCTGTATTGATTGCTTTATTTTTTCTTGTTACAGGAACCTGCTTTTCACAGCAGTTCCGGCCACCAAGCGTTCCACTGGTAGCCCACGATCCGTATTTCAGTATCTGGTCATCGTCCGATCATTTGTACGACACGGAAACCGAGCATTGGACCGGCAAAAAACAGCCCATGCACAGCATCGTTCGAATTGATGGAAAAGCATTTCGTCTGATGGGCAGCCAACCTGAATCACTGAAACCGGTTAAGCAAACCGGGCTTGCAGTTAATCCAACCCAAACAGTTTATAATTTCCAGAACGAATTGGTCCATATTCAGTTGATATTTACTACTCCGGCGTTGAGTTCAAATCTTGATGTTTTATCACGTCCGGTTACTTACCTGACATGGAAAATAAAATCGGTTGATGGCAAAAGCCATGATGTTCAGCTGTATTTTGATTGTGGTGGTGAAATTGCCGTTAATAAGCCAGACCAAAACCTGCAATGGGAAAGCCCGGTCATCGCTGGGTTACAAACTTTGCGCATTGGAACCACCGACCAGCCTGTACTTCAGAACAAGGGTGACGACCTTCGGATTGACTGGGGTTATGCTTATCTGTCGGTTGTTGATGATCAGAAACCACAGACTAAAATTGGTGGACGCGATAATTTGATGAAAAGCTTTATTTCATCAGGTGATTTGTCTTCAGTTTCAAACATAAGGCCACCCCAAAAAGTAACTGATGAGAGCGTTTCCATGGCCGTTGCCTGGAATGTTGGGAAAGTAAACGCATCGGAATCAACCTGCTGGGCAATGCTCGGCTATGATGATCTGTACAGCGTTCGTTATTTCGATGCCGACCTTCAGGCATGGTGGAAAAGAAACGGAATGAACATGAACGGATTACTTTCGCTGGCCGCCAAGGAATATGCTGTATTGCAGACCGAATGTGCATCATTTGATGCTGATCTTTTAAAAGATTTGGAATTGGTTGGTGGAAAAAAATATGCCATAATGAATGCGCTGGTATATCGCCAATCTCTTGCAGCACATAAATTGGTTGCCGATTCGAAAGGTATGCCGCTTGTTTTCTCGAAAGAAAATTTCAGTAACGGCTGTATGGCTACTGTTGATGTAAATTATCCGGCATCGCCATTCTTCTTTTTATTCAGTACCGCATTAACAAAAGCTTCGCTTCAACCTATTTTTGACTATGCCGCATCATCAAGATGGAAATTTCCTTTTGCACCGCACGATCTGGGAACTTATCCACATGCAACAGGCCAGTCATACGGGGGTGGGGAAGAGTCTGAAGAAAATCAGATGCCTGTGGAAGAAACCGGAAATATGATCATTATGACAGCGGTCCTGGCCAAAATGGAAGGAAATGCTTCGTATGCAAAAGCCAACTGGCCGGTAATTGAAAAATGGTCAAACTATTTACTATCAAAAGGTTTCGATCCTGAAAACCAGCTTTGTACCGATGACTTTGCCGGGCATTTGGCCCATAATATCAATCTTTCGGCCAAAGCCATTGTTGCACTTGGCAGTTATGCCATGCTGTGTGAAATGACCGGACGAAAACGCGAAGCTACCGAAGTTCGCAAAAAGGTAGAAGCAATGGTAAAGGATTGGGTGGAACAGGCTACTGAAGGCGATCATACAAGACTTGCATTTGACAAACCCGGAACCTGGAGCCAAAAATACAACCTGGTTTGGGATCGCATTCTTGGACTTGATTTGTTTCCCAGGGAGATAGTTCAGCGGGAAATTGAATTCTATAAAAAACAACAGGGAAAATTTGGGTTACCGCTCGACAGCCGCAAACGGTACACAAAAAACGATTGGATAACCTGGACCGCAACAATGGCCGATAACCGGGAAGATTTCGAAACCCTCTTCAATCCGATTTATAGTTTTGCAGAAACAACCCCTCAACGCGTGCCACTTTCCGACTGGTATGATACCGATACTGCGGACAAGGTTGGATTTCAGGCCCGATCTGTCGTTGGTGGCTTTTTTATCAAAATGCTTTCAGACCAGAAAATATGGGAGAAATGGGTAGCTAAAGGAACCAATGTTAAAGGTTCATGGGCACCTCTTAAAATTAACACATTGAAAAGTAAACCTGTACTTCAAACCTCGCTAAATGAAGGTGTTTTATGGAACTATACTACAGAAAAACCCGCTGCCGACTGGATTCAGCCGACATTTGCAGATAATAACTGGAAGTCAGGCCAGGCTGGTTTTGGTTCAAGAGATATCAGCATTGCCCGTACATCCTGGAAAACTTCAGATATATGGATACACCGAACATTTGAAATTAATAAAGTTTCAGGAAAGAAACTTGGTATTACTATCCGTCACGATGAAGATGCCGAAATATATATCAATGGTGCATTCGTTGGATCAATAAAGGGTTTTTCGGGCAGTTACGAACCAATTTTGCTGGACAAAAAGGTAAAAGACGTGCTGCATCGTGGTAAAAATACCATTGCCATCCATTGCCATCAAACCACTGGGGGGCAATTTATTGATGCAGGGTTATTCGAATATTAAATATTATTCGATCGTTTCCGGATAAAATAAAAGGGCTCAAACTGATGAATTTCAGTTCGAGCCCTTTTTATTATTTTATTTTGTGCAAGAATACAATAATTATAAATTTATTTGTACTCCTGAATTTCAATCCGCAATTTAAAGGTATTGG
>DAITNH010000021.1:0-5742 GCA_036834745.1 Prolixibacteraceae bacterium | reverse complement strand
TAATTATAAATTTATTTGTACTCCTGAATTTCAATCCGCAATTTAAAGGTATTGGAGAATATGATACAAAAAGAATACAACTAAAAATATAAACCTTAAACAACCATCAATGAATCAATCACTTAAACTGGTAATTCTATCGCTTTTAATAGGAATTTCCATCTTTAGTTTTGGCCAGAACGGCCACCAAAATCCAATCATTCCGGGTTTTCATCCCGATCCGAGTGTTTGCCGTGTGGGCGATGACTTCTACATCGTAAACAGTTCGTTTGAATATTTTCCAGGCGTGCCAATCTTTCACAGCAAAGACCTGGTTAATTGGGAACAAATTGGGCACTGTCTTACCCGCGATTCGCAGCTTCCATTGCAGAAATGTGGCGCATCTGCCGGAATTTATGCACCAACGCTCCGTTACAACGAAGGTGTTTTCTACATGATTACCACCAATGTCAGTGGTGGTGGCAACTTCATTGTAACCGCAACTGATCCGGCGGGCGAGTGGTCTAAACCTATTTGGGTGGAAACTTCCGGCATCGATCCCGACCTGTTTTTCGAAAACGGTAAAGTTTACGTGTGCAACACCGACGGGAAAATGGGCATTCAAATAAACCAGATCAACATCAAAACCGGAAAGCGGATCGGTGAAACGCGACGTATATGGCGCGGTACCGGCGGGCGTTATCCTGAAGGTCCACACATTTACAAAAAAGACGGATTGTATTACCTGTTGATTTCTGAAGGTGGAACCGAATACGGCCACAAAATAACCATTGCCCGCAGCAAAGAGCTGATGGGACCATATATGAGCAACCCTGCCAACCCGATTGTGACCCATGCAGATGAGGAAAAGCAGGATTCTCCGATTCAGGGAACCGGCCATGCCGACCTGGTTCAGGCTGCCGACGGTAGCTGGTGGATGGTTTGCCTGGCTTTCCGTCCGGCGAAAGGACGGTTCCACATCATGGGGCGAGAAACTTTTTTGGCTCCTGTAGTTTGGACTGAAAACAGCTGGCCGGTGGTGAACGGCAACGGCACCATTGATCTGGAAATGAAGGTGAAAACATTGCCGCAGGTTCCGGTTAAAAAGGAATTCAAACGTGTGGAATTCGATGACTCTAAACTGGGTTTCGACTGGAATTACCTTCGCAATCCGGTTCGCGAAAACTATTCCTTCACTGATAAAAAAGGCTTTTTAACCCTGAAAGCCACGGAAGTAGGTTTGGATTGGGCGGATACACCCACTTTTCTTGGTCGTCGTCAGGAGCATTTCAATTTCGAAGCATCTACCGAAATGCAATTCAATCCTTTCGGAGAAAACGACGAAGCAGGATTGACTGTATTGATGAACGACAAGCATCATTACAAACTTTCAGTAAAAAAACAGGGTGGCAAAAAGGTTTTAGGCATCAGCAACCGGCTGGGCGGATTTTATTTCAGCAGCGGAAAAACAGTAACCTTAAAATCGGGTAGCGTGAAACTGAAAGTGGTTGGATCGCGCGATTATTATACCTTTTTCTACGCTCAGGGAAACGATGAATTTAAAGAGTTGGGCAAGTGCGACACCTATTTCCTTTCTTCTGAAATAGCTGGTGGATTCACCGGCGTTTACATTGGCTTATTCGCCACCGGAAATGGCAGCAAAACCAAAGCAACCGCAAATTTTGACTGGTTCGGTTATCAACCGCTGTAAATAGAATTTAGTAAAACAAAAATACCCGGTTAGCGAGCTATCCGGGTATTTTTGTTTTTTTTTGTAAAATGTTCTTACCGATTTATCAAAGGTCTGATATCGTAGGAAGCTATACGCAGGGGGGACTGCGGGCGATTTCCTGTCAATCCCGGTTAACTTGGACCGGGCGGAAAGATGCACACCGAAAACCACCGCTGCCGCACTTGACGGGTAGCTGAATTTATGCGTTCGTTTTTTTTATTGTCGCTCTATAAGTACTTGGAAATAAATTAAGTACTTCTTGAATATTGTTTTCAACTTTATATATCTTTGTTTCCTTATTAAAATCAAATACTCGATAAATTAAATAGTTATTCCCAAGCTCAGCAGCAGTTTTTATTTCTCTTTCGGTCAAATAAAATACCGCATATTTACCAAGGCATGTCGTTTTAACTTCTATATACAATTCATTACCGTCTTTGTCACATGAAATAATATCATACCCTAATCCATCACCAATTTCTTTAGAAGCCCAAATAACTTTATCTATCAAATCCTCTCTGCCAATATTTTTTAATCTTCGTTTTTCAAATTCAATTACCCATTCTTCACCTGCCTCTCCAAGTTTTGAATTTCTAATTTCTCTCTCAACGTAATTGATTTTAGGTCTAATTCTTATTGTATTTTGAGAACTTGTTTTATTATCCTCAAATATTTCAGGTTCTGGAGATTCTTCAAATGTGTCATTTTCACTTATTTCAAAAGAATAATCAGATTTTGATAAAGCCGTTTTTAATAAATCTATAAATTCTTTTGTATCTAATTCTTTAATCAATTTATCCTTAATAAATTCTGTTTCTTTCCAATCAACGAAATCTATATCAACACGCGGAACTGGTTTGAACGTTTCAAGATAAGGTAAATCAGAATTCACAAGGATTGAGGAAATGTGATGCATTTTCAGTCTGACAGCCTTATTTGATTTATTTAATTTTCGGACTAAAAATTCTCTTGTCTGGCCTAAGGTAAGTATTGGTTTTTCAGACAAATAATCTTTTAATTGAATAAGATATAAATCGCACACTAAATTTGTCTCTTCAACTGACCACATGTCCAATTCTCCAATTGACCGTCCTCCTCGTTTATTAATTTCTCGCCCAAGTAATGTTTTTTTCTGTCTAAAAAGTGGTGTGTCAATTTCGTCATGGATATAACTCAATAGATTCACTTGTTTTCCTGCAAAATCATCAGGCAAATCTATATTTTCCAACCATTCTTTTTCTATTATTTTTGCTTCCTGATAATTCATTTGTCAATGCTTATTATGGTACGATAGTCTTTTTAAAATGAAGCATATCTATTGTTTTCGGGTCGCGGCTGGTATGAAGCACCGCTGTAATAACAATGGCGTTTCTTTCTGAGTCGATAAGATTAGTGAACCATGAAGCGGAACTTTTTTACTAAAGCTGTATGGTTTGTTTTATAACGGACAGGAAAAGCAAATGGTGTTTTAATGATAATATCAAAAGTGGCAAGTATTTGCTTGTAAAATTTTAATCCCAATCCTGCTTGCGCATTATTATACCAATCAATACTTTCGATAATATCAAGATCTGCAATTGGGTCTATAATAATTTTATAAGCCATATTTTGTGTCGATCTCTTTTTTTACATCTTCCCATTCCCTGTAACTCTCAGGATTATTTTTATAATTTTCCATCCTTTGGTCTAAAATGGCTTTGTGCCATTCGGGAATATCTATATTTTCAACTGATTCAATTTTTTTTTACAAAAGAAAGGCTTTTCATCAAATCAATAAAAAGTTGTTCTTTGTTATCAGGAATTGATATGGTTATTTGTTTCATTTTCGAAATCGTTTTAATACAAAATTATCATACCAAAATTAGACAAAATTGTGATATCTATTTTCCTTGGTTGTGAATGAATATTTATTGTTTCAACACCCTTTTTCCAACCCCTTCTTTGGTGATTTTGACCGGAAGAATGTTTCCGTCCCGATCAAAATACATGCGATCGATGCAGGTTTCGCGGTGGTGCCCGTTGGTGTCGCCCAGCGGACGACGGTGGTAAACAATGTACCAGTTATCTGTTCCGGGAATATTGATCACCGAATGATGCCCGGCGCCGGTAGCGATTTTCGGATCCTGCTGCAAAATCTTCCCTATTCGTTTGAACGGTCCAAACGGAGAATCACCGATGGCATAAGCTACGCTGTAATCGGGACCTGTCCAGCCGCCTTCCGACCACATCAGGTAGTATTTTTTATTTCGGATAAACATGAATGGCCCTTCCACATAGTTTTCAGGAGTGATGGATTTGAAAGTAGTTCCGTCTTCAAAAGGCACAAAACCGGTAAAATCAGCATTTAGTTTGCCAATGTTGCAATGCCTCCAACCGCCGTAAATCAGGTAATATTGCCCGTCGGCATCGCGAAAGGCAAACTGATCGATGGGTTGTGCGCCGTTGTGAAACTGATTGATCAGTGGTTTGCCAATGTGATCAACAAATGGTCCTTCAGGTTTATCAGCCACGGCAACGCCAATTCCACCGGGCTGTTCGTTGTTCTGAATGTCGTTTGCCCCAAAAAAGAGATAGTATTTAGTATCTTTTTTGATGATCGACGGCGCCCAAATCGCATAAGCCGCCCACGATACATTTTTGATGTTGAGCACACGCGGGTGTTTCTCCCAATTCACCAGATCTTTCGACGAAAACGCGTCGAAAAAAGTCTGTTTCAGGTATTGCGGATTGATGGTGTTTTCGCGCGCTTTCAATTGCAATTCAGTAAAAATGTCAGCAGTACCGGGTTCACCGTATTCATCTGAAAATGTTGGATAAATCCAGTAAGTATCTCCGAAAATGATTCCTTCCGGATCGGCATACCAACCGGGAAATACCGGATTCCCGTCAGTTTTGGTTTTTAGTTTTTCCTGGGCATATGAGACCATGCTAAGTCCCAAAAATGCTGCGATTAGTAGTTGCTTCATGATTGGTTTGTTCTTTTTATTTTTGATTGTCAGAGACCGAATATGGAAAATCAGTTTCATTTGTTCCTCTTGATTTGTTTGGTTGTCCGCCCATTTCGAATCTGATGGTTCCTCCATTGACAATATCCTGATAACGAATAAAGTTATTTGTATAGGTCTTTCCATTCAATGTGGCAGATTGGATATAGACGTTGTTCTTTGAATTATTTTCTGCCTCAACAACAAACTGTTTGCCGTCTTCCAGCGTAATCGTGGCTTTCCTGAACACAGGGCTTCCCATCACGTATTCATCCGTTCCGGGGCAAACGCTGTAAAACCCCAATGCACTAAGCACATACCACGAAGAAGTTTGCCCTTGGTCTTCGTCGCCGGGATAACCATTTTCCGTTGAATTATAAAGTTTATCCATCACTGTACGCACCCATTTCTGGGCTTTCCAGGGTGCACCGGCATAATTGTACAGATAAATCATGTGCTGAATGGGCTGATTTCCATGTGCATACTGACCCATGTTGGCCATTTCCATTTCAGTCATTTCATGTATTTTTCGTCTGTACGTGCCAACATTTACCGTATTGGGTACCGTATAAACCGAATCTAATTTTGAAACAAAATTTTCTTTTCCACCCAACAAATCAACCAGTCCGTTTACATCATGAAAAACGGACCACAGGTAATGCCATGCGTTCCCTTCAGTATAAGGGCCTCCCCATTCGTAGGAATCGAAATTTGACGTCCAGTTCCCATTTTCATCCCGGCCTCTCATAAATCCAATCTTTGGATCGAACATGTTTTTGTAATTAAACATCTGACGAGAGAATACTTCCTTGTAAAATGTATTTTGTGTCATGTCGGCCAGTTGATATCCGCAGAAATCATCGTACGCATATTCGAGCGTTTTCGCAGTTGCCTCATCGTAATTTGGATATGGAACGTATCCAAGGGTGTAATATTCTTTCCACCCGTGCCTGCCATTGGCCGGTCCCCACGGACCTTTGTTGGTGGCTTCGTGGTAGTAAGCCTTCAGTGCCTTTTGCGGATCGAAAGTGCGGATTCCCTTTGCCC
>DAITNH010000020.1:10819-29945 GCA_036834745.1 Prolixibacteraceae bacterium | reverse complement strand
ATGAATAATCGGACCGTTTTCATAACTAGAAAAATAGGTTTTTAGAGATGCCCTTAAGTAATACAAGACAACGAATAGAATGGCTAGTTGAAACTATATTCCCAATAAAAACACTGGAGACAAATTTATTTGTAAAACCAACAGAAACAGCCAAAGAATTAAATCACGAAGATAGAGAAAGCTTGGTTTTTGAATTTTTAACACAAACAATAAGACCCAAGATTATATTTACTCATGGAAAAGAAGTGAAGGATTATTTAGAAACGCTTTATAATATTGAAATTAATAAAGAAAAAATAAATACAGTTGAACTAGTTGGAATCAAGACAAAAATAATTTCGATGAATCATTTATCCCGTGGTTGGTCAAAACAGAAAACAATTAAAATTGGAGAATTAATCAAGGAAACAATTAAAAACACCCACTATCGAGTAGACGGTTTCACCAGTGACTAACTGACGTCACCTTTTGTGTTCGCATTCCGCCTGACAAATGAATTTTCTGGCAATTTCTTCAGAAAAAGAAGCTATTTTTACAAAATTCATGGTCTGTAAGTAGAAAGTCAACACAAATAAGAATGCAAATTCGCCGGCAAAAAATAGTAAAAATAGTATCAGTCATACTTGTAAGTGTGATATTGATTGCCGCTGTGACTTTGGGATTGATCTATTTCAAGGCACAATCGTACCTGAACGAAAATCTGCCTGCGTTTATTTACAAAAAATCAAAAGGAAAATACGAATTAACTTTTGATAATTTAAGTATCAATTTCTGGCACTGGGGGCTTGAAATTGAACAGGTAGTCTTTCATCCTTCTGACTCGCTGATAAAAACCATCAATGATACCATTCCGGGCAAACAGTTTTATTCATTTTCATCACCGAACATCCGTATTGCCCGGATTAAATTGTTGAAATTAGTTTTCAACCAGCAACTCGAAATCGGTGAAATACTGATCACCCGGCCCGAGTTGAAAATTCATGGAAAACAGACTGGCAACGACGATCAGAAAAGCAGCATCAGTTCGGTATTTATGGAACTCAGACCGTTGGTCACCAAAAATTTCAAGAGTATAAAAATCAATAAGATTGAGCTGGTAAACGCAAGTTTCGATTTTTACAATTTGCTGGGCGATAGCCGTAAACTATCGAATGCGGAAGATATCACGATTGGCGTGCTTAATTTTTATACCGATTCGTTGCTTTTGCCCGACCCTGAGCGGGTATTCGATGCGGATGATATCTACCTCCGGTTGTCAAACTATCAAAACAGGCTTGGAGACAGCATCCACACTTTAACTGCACAAACCGCTACCTATTCGCTTAAGCGGTCGCAAATCGAAGCAGAGAACATTGAACTCAAGCCAACCATCCAGGGTGTTTCGGCCAGCAGCAAATACCACATTCTTGTGCCAAAGGCAATTATGAAAAGTAGCCACATCAATGAATTTTACCGCGAAAATGCCATCCCCATCGATTCGATGGTACTGACCGATGCCGTCATTAAATTCTGGCCGGGCCAAAAAGGCACCAAAACGGTGATGAAAAAACTGGATGATTTCGACCTTTATGAGTTGATCAAAGACGAGTTTAGCAGTGTCAGCATCACTAATTTCAGGCTCGAAAATACTCAATTAATGCTTTTTGACAGTCAGGATGAAAAAGCAAGTCAGCAGGAACTTAAAAATATCGGGATAAATCTGGCAGGGTTTCTGCTCGATTCGGTTTCGGGACAAGACACCAGCCGCATCTTTTACGCCGAAGACATCGATTTCTCAGCCTCGGAATATGAACTTACACTGGGCGACAATATCCATCGTCTAAAGGTTGGAAAGGTCGATCTTTCAACGAAAAGGAAAACTGTATTCCTCAAGGATATCCAATTGTATCCGCGACTGACCGACCAGGCAAGAATCAGCCAAAGAAATACCATCGATGGCAGCTGCGACAGCGTCAGGCTCGATTTTTTCGAATTCAAGAAAGCGTTTCACTCCAAGCGATTTCATTTTCAAAAAATTAACATATTCAATCCTGAAGTACAACTTACACAGAATACAGTTTCAGAAGATAAGCCTGAGTTGGAGAACACAAGTTTTGTTTACCAGTTAATTTCTGTTTATCTGAAAGGGATTTACGCCAATCAGGTTTCAATACAAAAGGGGAAATTTAAACTTGCAAATAAAACCGGTGTGTTGCAAAAAGGTGATATTGAAACATCTATAAAGCTTGAACTGAGTGGTTTTGCACTGGATGAAATCAGCGCGAAAAGGTCTGACAGATTATTTTATGCCCGGCAGATTGAATTAAGTTTCAACGATTATAAAATGCAACTCGTTGACCAGCTCCACCGTCTCACGATTGAAAAATTTTCAATTTCAACCAGACGAAATCAGGCCTCCTTGCAAAACCTGCATTTATTCCCCGATTCGAAAGAAAACATGGAGGAATTGCTAAAACAATACAACCGGTCTGAATTGTATGAGTTTACGATTCCTGAATTGTCGTTTACCAATGCTGATTTTCACAATGCGTTCTTCAACAAAAAGTTTTATGCCGACCTGCTGACCATCAAAACACCGGTTATTTACTACGAAAATTTTGCCTTTCTGAAACCATTGAAACCGAAAGCTAATTTTGAAGATCTTTACTTTCTGATTTCCAATTACCTGGAAGACATCCATTTTGGCAAAGTTGATATTCCGGACGGAACCATCCGGTTGATCAATCACAGTAAAAACGAAAAAACGATCTCGCTCAACAACCAATTTTCACTTGGGCTTGAAAACATGATGATTAACAAAGAGCAGTTTGGAAAAAAGAAATTGCTTTTTTCGGAGAACGTTGAATTTTCGGTTCGCGACCACGTAATCCGTCTTTCGGACAAAGTGCATGTTATAAAGGCCGGAACGGTGGGCTTTTCAACCAGGAGAAAAGAGGTTTATGTAACCAATGCCCGGATGTATCCTGAACCCAACAGCCAGGACTTTTCATCTATTAACTGGAACATTCAGCTTGCCATTCCTGAGATCAGAATAAAAGGCATCAGCATCGAAGATTTGTATTTCGACCAGGTAATTGCTGCCGACAATGTTTTAATAAGTGCACCGGAAATAAAACTCTATCAGAAAAATAAAAAAAAGGATCCTACTGAATTTAAAGAGGTTTCATTTCCGATGCCAGAAGAAATTGTATCCATCTCTATTAGTCAGTTTAATCTGAACAGCGGATCATTAAAATTATTTTCAGAATTGGGAGTGAAACCCTATCTGCTTATTCAGTCGGATATAAAAATGGAGTCCCAAAATATTCTTATCCGGAAAAATCAGGTTACCAACCAGCCCGAATTTAAAAGTGGAAAATATACCGCAGGATTGTTTCAGTTTAAATTTACTCCGAAAGATAAAAATCAACAGATCAGCATTGAAGAACTTAACTTCTCGACCGACCAACGACACATTCTTGCCCGACAGCTCACCGTAAAACCAAAAATTAAAAGTACCAAACAAGATCAATTCGAATTGCTGATTCCGTCGCTTTCAATGAACGGGTTCGACATCGACAAAGCTTACCGCAACGATCAGTATTTCTTCGAATCTATTTTGGTTGAAAAGCCGGTATTCCTACTGTATAACAATACCAAAGACTCGATGACGATAGATCCGTTCAAGGTCAATCTATACCCTCATTTCGAGAGTTTTGCCGATGTATTTGCGACAAAAAACATCAAGGTAAATGAAGCAGATTTATCGATATTTAAAAATGGACAGAAGAAATTTCAGGAGAAAATCACTTTCGATCTTTCCAATTTCAGGATCGAAAACAAACCTTCTACCGGATTTATTCATTCAACCGATTTTTCGTTCAGCATTCAAAATACCAAACATCAGGATAAAAAGAAATTTTATCAGTTTGCAATTGGGAGTTCAGAGTATTCATCTAAAAACAATCGCTTTACGGCCAGAAATATTCGGCTGATCCCAAATTTCAGCAAAGAAAAATTCAACAAACAAACCGGTTATCAGGCTGATTATTATGAAGGGAAGATCGATTCTGTAGTAATTAGCCAACCCAATATCAGGCGATGGTTCGAGAAGGCTGAATTGGCAGGCAAATACATGTCTGTTAGAGGTTTGGATTTCGACATTTACAGAGACAAGAGTCTTCCGTTTGATGAAACAAGACGGCCAAAAATGCTTCAGGATATGATAAAGGAGCTTCCATACCCTGTCCAGATTGATTCGCTCAGATTGATTGACGCAACCATCAGGTACGCTGAGCAACCTGAATTGGGCGACAAAGAAGGAAAAATCAGTTTCAATAAACTCAATGTCATCCTGAAACCATTTACCAACATGAAAGCCTCCAATTCAAGAATTCCGGATTTCAGGCTCGAAGCAACTGCAAACCTCATGGATTCGTGCCAAATGAATGCAATCATGAATTACCAGATGAACCATCCTGATAATTTATTTACAGCAAGCGGCAGTCTGAGTCCTTTTAACATGCGCATACTCAATCCGGTACTCGAACCTTTGTCGTTGGTTTCAATCCGCAGCGGACAAGTTGATCAGTTCAACTTCAATTTTACCGGCGACAGAAATCAGTCAACCGGACAGTTGTGGTTCGGGTACAGCGATATGCGCATTTCAATGCTTGAACTAAAAGACGGAAATACGAAAGAAACCAAATTTGCCAGCTTTATTGCAAACAGCTTTTTGCTGAAGTCACGAAATCCGAGGGGAAAAGAATTGTTGCCTGACCAGATTAGTTTCCAAAGAGATGAGAAACGTTCGGTATTGAATTACTGGTGGAAAACGATTTTTAGCGGAATCAGAAATACGCTTGGCCTAAAAGAAAAAACTGAACCGGAAGAATAGCAAAAGAGTGTGCCTTCCATCGTTCAGTTCACTTCTTCAGATTCCAGATAACCGAAAATTTGATGGTTTGATACTTCCAATCGCGCAGGCCGTGTAAATATTGGATTCTGAGTGTATGTTTTTTGAATGAATGATTGACATCGAAAGTGTAAACCAGCGGCTTATCCCGTTCTTTCTTGTATCCCGAATATCCTGAAAGTGAATTGGAAACCGACCAGCGCGACCATTTTAAATCGGCTCCTCCCCCGTACATAAACGCATCGTTCTGAAGGTTCATGTCATCGTTGGTTTGCCACGAATAAAAGCCCAATGAAGCAAATGGCTGGAAAGCAAAATTTTCCTTTTTGCCCGGAAATTCTTTGGAAAAGCTGAAATCGAAAAAATAGCCCGGACTATCGGAATATCTTGCCCCTTCGAGTTGGCTACCTGAACTTGTGCGCCCTGCCATTCGAGCCATCGTATCCGGAAATTTCTTCCCTTTCACCAACTGTACGAGGGTCGAAAAGTATATGTCACCCACGGCCACTCCTTTTCCGTCGAAATCGCGGGCCACCCGTTCATCACGAATAAACTCCGACATGGCATAATGCTCAACGACAACCCAATACAGTTCAACGGCTATTTTATCTTCTGCAAATGATTTATAATATTTTGCGAATAAATTTTGTGTCGGGTCTCCTTCCTGAAAATGAGCATCAAATCCAAGTTCGAAACTGGTTCCGGGCTGAATAACACCTTTTTTTACATCAGGAACAGGTAAAGCGTTTGGGCCGAGGTAACCGGGTGTTATATGCATAAAACTACGCCAGCTTGGCATTCCGGGCTCCCATCCGTGCTTTTCGTTCCACCAGTTCCAATCACCTTCCGAAAAGACGAACAAAGGGAACAAACAAAATATAATCAGGACATTTTTCTTCATTTGCCAAATATACAAAAGCACACCATTTGACCGGGCTATTTTATAATAAAAAACCCCGCCGGGTAGCGAGGTTCTTGAATTTACAAATTCAGTTTTTTTCGGATGTTCTTAGGAATTGCATCTTTGTGCACCATCACCGACATCGTTTTGTATTTAATGTATGGTTTTGAGGCATAAAAATAGCCGCCAAAATCATTGTAATCGCCCCACGAATTTTTCACTTTATAATAAAGGTTGCCAACCTGATCCTTGGCTGTTCCTACAATCACCATTCCATGATCATCGGTCGTCTGGTGATTATCAAAATCAATCTGACGTATTTCCTGTGTAATTACCTTTTCCAATCCGGGTTTCGATAATTTATACAGTTCTTCATTTTTCTCCTTCTCTTTCTGCTTTTCCCATTTGCTAATTTCGGCATCTGTCATGTTGACTTTGTCGATAACAGGAATAACGGCCACACCTTTCTGCGAAGTTGAGAAACCTTTTTCGCTTACATCGGCAGCCCATGCAACCGTAAAGCCAGTATTGATTGCATTGTCTATAATCTCATCCAATTCGTTCACCGGAACATTGTAAACCTCGTCCCACGACCAGTTATCAGGTACTTCAATGATAAATTTACTGTAAAACGGATGATGCGTATAGGAGGAAATTTCCACATAGTCGTCCATATTTAAACCAATAAATTCCGAAGCAAAACTTTGAGGAGTATATTCTTTACCCTTGTAATTAAATTTTTCAGGAAGTTCACCAAAATAATTGTCAAGCGTGTTGTTCAATGATTCCTGCCAAACAGTTGATATTTTTTTATTCGGATTTTCAACAACGGCCTTTACGTTTTCAAGCAATACGCGATCGAGTTCGCCATGTACATGCTTTTCTTCACCATAATTGAGACCTGTATAAACTTCTTCAGGAACAATTCCATATTTCCTGATAACATTTGTTACATCGTGAAAAGCGCCACCTGCACTAAAACTTAGGCTTCCCTGCAATCTGACATATTTTACAGCTTTATCGGAATAGGCATGATAAACGATAAACATTTCAGAAAGATCGACTTCTGGTTTTCCCAGCCGCAACATCTCTGCTTCCAGAAATCCCAATCCTGAAAATGACCAGCAGGTTCCTGAACGATATTGATCTTTAACTGATGTAACCGGAATTTCTTTAATTGGTGTAAACTGATATCCCTTTTCCTTTTCATCCTCCTTTTGCTCCTGAGCTGAAACAAATGATGAAATCAGAACCGTACACGCGAATAAGAGATTTTTTAACTTTAGCATACTGATTAATTAATATTAGAACCCTCTAAAACAGAGCGCAAATATACTCTTTTCTGAGAGGAGGCATAATCATAAGCTCAAATATTCAGACAGATACATTCATTTTTCAGGAGCAACCAAATATAAAGAAAGATACTTCTTTTAACCTGAACTATAAGACCTTCCGAAAGATAAAACACCTTATAGATGATGAAAAATTAACAAAAACATGTTATATAACAACTTATTACTTTCATCCCTTGTCTTCCGTATAATGTCTCATTTTCTTAATAAAACAGCTGGCCTTAATGAAACTTTTCTAACTTTATCGATCTCAAATTAAAATCTCTGATATGAAGAATTTACTATTTGTGCTGTTACTGATTCTTTTAATTGGCCAGAATATTTCATTTGCCCAGTCAAATCAAAATGAAAGGATTATGCTGTCTGAGGACAAGCGAATCGCGGAAGAAAAACTGAATATCTTTTCCTCGAAATCAGGGTTGCCGATTTCAGAACTGATCAGCGAAATTGGGCTGTCGTTTCTGGTAACTCCATACGTCGTTGCTTCGCTTGAAAACGGGTTGGACGAAAAAATGGTCGTTAATTTACGCGAACTTGATTGCACCACTTTCGTTGAGAATTGTCTGGCACTGGCGCGCACGGTAAAACTCGGTAAAACTGATTTTGAGTCGTTTGTAACTGAACTTGAAAGAATAAGGTACCGCGATGGCATCCGAAATCAATATCCGTCACGCTTGCATTATTTCAGTGAATGGATTCATAACAATCATAAAAAAGGCTTCATCAGCGAAACACCAAACCTGAACGGAGAAAAATCGGATAAAACCATCAATTACATGAGTACCCATCCGGCTGACTATCCGGTTTTAAAAGAACACCCGGAACTGATTCCCTCAATTGCCAATCAGGAAAAAGATCTTACAAATAACGGTTTTATGTATTTCCCGAAAAACAACCTTCCAAATTTATACAAGTATCTGCAACATGGCGATATCATTGCCCTCACAAGCAGCATCGAAGGAGTGGACATCAATCATGTCGGAATTATCATCAAAAAAGGAAGCGAGTTTTACTTACTTCATGCCCCGCTTAGTGGTAAAAAGGTGTTGGTTTCAGATGGACCCCTGACCGATTTCTTAAAACCTGCATCAAAAAATAACGGGATCATGATTGCCCGGCCTGTATTTTAGCCTGAACAAATCCATTAATTACTCTCCGGAACGTCCTATTTTATTAATTTCGCAGCTTTCAATTTCAAAAAATGAATTCTATTCTTGATCGTTTGGTGGTTGGTTTGTGCAAATTAACAGCAAGGCTTCCTTTTTGGGTAATTTTCGGTTTGGCTGATATTTTTTACGTCCTGCTATATTATGTTGCCAGATATCGTCGGAAAGTCGTTCACGAAAACCTTACCCGGTCATTTCCTGAAAAAAGTCCGGAAGAAATTCGCAAGATCACAAAAAAATTCTATCATCATTTAAGCGATCTCGGTTTGGAAACGATCAAACTTAACCAGATGACCGAAAAGGAAATCGATGATCGGTTAAAGATTCACAATCTGGAAATATTTGAGGAATATTATCAGCAGCACAAAAGTGTGATCCTGCTCGGAATGCATCACAATAACTGGGAATGGAGCGGATCGATGCAACGGTTCATCAAAGCTGTTTTTCTGGTGGTTTATAATCCGGTACGAAACAACAAGGCTCTGGAACGGTTTATTCTCGATACCCGTGAGCGGTTCGGAGCCAGATCGGTAGTTGTGAATCATTCGGTGCGCACTGCACTTGAGTTGAACAAGGCTGAACGACCAGGCGTACTGATACTTGCAGCCGATCAGACGCCCCAACCCAACTCGCTGTTCTGGACGATATTCCTGAATCAGGAAACAGCCTTTTTCCCCGGGCCCATGAAGATTGCCATTAAAACCAATCAACCGGTGGTATTGCATCACACACGAAAAATTGGCCGTTCGAGATATGAAGTATTCTTTTACAAATTGGTTGAAAATCCGGCAGAAGTAAAACCTGAAGAAATCATGATGGCGTATGTCCGCAAACTGGAAGAAATCATCAGAGCGGAACCGGAATACTGGCTCTGGTCGCACCGCCGGTGGAAACACAAACGACCGGCCAACGTTGAATTGTACGAAAGTAAAACAGAAAATCTCAGACAATAGAATATATATTTCAGACCAATGAAACGACTGTTAGCCAACTTAGGTATTTCTTTCCTGAAAACAATCGGATATACTCCTTTCTGGCTGCTTTATACTTTTGCAGGACTAATCTATTTTATTAGCTATTATGTGGTTGGCTACCGAAAAAAAACGGTTCTCCAAAATCTAAAAAATTCTTTTCCTGAAAAAACTGACCTGGAAATTCAGCAAATAGCAATCGACTTTTACCGACACTTTGCTGATTTGGTGGTAGAAACGATCAAATCATTTCAGATTTCAGAAGGAACTTTACGAAAACGGATTCGGTATAAAAATCCGGAAGTTCTTGACGAATTGTATATTCAGGGAAAAAGTGTCGCATTGCTTTCCGGACATTACGGTAACTGGGAATGGACGATGGCAATGCCTAAATTTATTCAGCATCAGCTAAATGTGATCTACCGCCCCATGGAAAATAAGCGGTTCGATGCCTACATGAAAAAAGTAAGGTCGCGTTTCGGAATGTTTTTAATCCCGGCACACACTTCATTACGCACCATGCTCGAACTCGAAAAGTCAGGTCAATTATCGGCCACCTATTATTTGGCCGATCAGACCGCCCTTTATGACACAAAATACTGGATGATGTTTCTGAATCAGGAAACGCCCGTTTTCCCTGGCCCGGAAAAGGTTGCTTCACGGCTAAAACAGGCAGTAGTTTTCATGGACATTCAGAAAGTGAGACGTGGTTATTACGAAGTCGAATTCACCAAACTTTTCGACGACGCCTCGCAAACCAGGGAATATGAAGTAACGAAAACACATCTGAAATTTCTGGAAGAAATCATCCGTAAAAGACCCGAATTATGGTTGTGGTCGCACAAAAGATGGAAACATACCCGGCCGGAATACATTCCAATAAAATAACCACCCCTCATAATTATGTGGGATGGTCATTACCTGCTGCTTAATTCAAACTGTAAGGGAATTAGTCATTACCAAAATTCCAATCATTCGTTAGAAACCAATATCATGATTTCATTTACCTTGATTGTTAAACATTGCAACCAACGAGGTCATTTCGCTCGAAACATTGCGGCTCGGGTTGCGCGGCGACACACTGCTTACTTTTCTACCATGCATTCACAATTGGGACATATAATCAACAACAGAAAAGGTGGTCAGAAATGGCCACCTTTTCTGTTTTAAAGGCAATAAAAAACCCGCCGGGTAAGGTGTGAGGTGATTTTTCCGGCGGGGGTTTATAAAAAAAACACACTATTTACCGATACACCTCGATTCAAACAAGCGCAATTTGGGGAAACGAGGCTTTGATACAAACTTTTAGTTTTGCATTTTTGACTTGTCGCTTGACAATTAGAAACAAATTATTTTCGAATGAAGACAAAAATAATAAAAACCAAAGGAACTGGCAATTGGGCTTTGCCGGGTGATCCAATAACCCTCGACGAATTTAAAGCAGGCATTAAAGAAGTCGAAAAAGGACCTTTCTATACTATCGGGGAATCAAAAAAAATCATAGACGGATGGAGAAAGAAAAGAAACTCCCTGTAAGAGTTTCAATGGAATTTAACTTTGACCTCGATAATGTTTATACACCTTATTATTTACCGCATAACGGCCACGGAAATTCAGGTGCTTCGTATCGTACATTCTCACCGAAGCGTCACTAAAATAAAAGGTTCAAGAAACATTAAACTATAACAATAAACCCGACCATTTTGGCCGGGTTTGTTGTTTATTCTGTTGGCGTTGCAAACGCTTTGCTGTAACACAAATTTGGGATTATAAATCCCTTGCTAAAAAATGCTGATTGCAAACCAGCACTAGCGAGGAGGGAGTTGGATTGTGTGGTTAGTCTTCCTTTTCGTTAGACTTTCTGATCTTTAATGGATGCTGGCTGGTATGAAAAACGTCTGCAATGATGATGCATTCGTCCGTCACTTCATAAATGATTTTGTAACTCCATTTTGATACAGACCTGTAATTGCCAGGAAGATCTTTGAGGTATTCTTCAATGGAAAACTTTTCAGGGAAGTCATTTAGGCTATGAGCAAGCTTTACCAGTTCCTTTTTAACTTTTCTGGCTGCCGCTACCGAGTCTTCGGCAATGTAATCATAAATGGCATCAAGGTTATTTTTTGCAAGCCTGTCCCAACGGATGGGGAGTTTCTTTTTGCTTACCAATTTTCAACCTCCTTTTCAACATCTTCCTGTGTTATAAAATCACCTGATTTTACCCTTTTCGAGGCTGAAACGACCCTTTTTACATGGGCTTCTTTTGTTATTGGGGAGCCATCTACATTATAGCCAACAATTGAAGCCGGGTTGTATTCCCTGCTCATTGCAAAGACCATTTTCAAAAATCTTTCGTCGGCATGGTCGATATAATCGTGTAGTTCTTTTTTTAATTCAGGTACTCCCATGATCTTTTGTGTTAATGTGATACAAAAATAACGATTAATATTCATTTTGGTTGTGGTTGTAAGGATGTAACTTTTCTATTTTATCCTGCAATTTGTCCAGATTGTTCAACTGATATCGTTCGGTACTGTTTACATATTTATGGATTGCCCCTGCTCCTCCGGATATGCCTCCATGTTGATCAAAGCGGCTGGTGCAGATTTGCCAGCCAAAAGCTGACAGGCAATCAGCACCTATTAGTTGCGGATTTGCGATCCGCTTAATGCCTATCTGGCAAATGTCAACAAATCCTTTTTGCCCGAAAAGCAGGGGTAATTCATTAATTATGAAAAGTCAAACCCGCCAAACCTCATTTTACAAACAAGGCTCAACGGGTTTGCTTATTTCAGATAGATCACAATTAATTTAATCCACCGGTTCTGCTTGTTCTTCTTTTTTAGCGGTGCGTCGTGCGAGCATATCGGAATAATATTTCCGGGCGGTGTTCAGCAAGTTTAGGGTATTCAGGAAAAGCGGCGTATTGAGCGCTTTGGCCATGGCCAACACATAGTTGCAAAATTCGCTGTATTTTTTCAACATTTCGGTGCGAATGGTTTTCATATCGAAAACCTCAGTCATGGCAGTAGTCACCATCCGGCCACTAAAAATGGTTTTGAATGCTTCGTTGGTGGTTTTTAAACGGGTAAGATACCTGCCTATTTTGAGCTTGTTTATTTTGACCGTATGCTCAGGTGTTTCCAATTCGCTCACCAGTTTATCAACGGCCATCGATTGGGCTTCGTAGTTTAACGCAGCCAGATTTTTAAAATTTGAAAAAACAATGCGCAGTCCGCGGCTGGCTTCCACTTCTTCCGGTTCGTCAGAAAGAGCGTACAATTTCAGGGCAAGGCCAAAAGCGCTTACTGCTTTATCCCGATCAGCATCGGCCAGACTGATTTTTTCAGTTTCTTCATTTTTACGAATCTGCGCAAGTGCTTTTTCATAAGCGTCAGCAAATACATTTAGTTCCTGAATGTAGGAATTAAAGGGAGCGTCGGTCAGCAATGCCGGATCAATGGTGTCCAGGTCGTTTAAATGACGTTTCAACAACTGACCAGCTTCCATGTTGGTCA
Source organism: Prolixibacteraceae bacterium (assembly GCA_036834745.1). GTDB lineage: Bacteria > Bacteroidota > Bacteroidia > Bacteroidales > Prolixibacteraceae > Aquipluma. The sequence goes on along the minus strand of DAITNH010000020.1, from coordinate 17,143 downwards.
AAACAGATGTCCGCAAGGGTTCAAGACTTTGTTTCATAATTAGATTGTTTGTGAATTTATAGTTACAGGCTAATTTATGATAATATTTTCATATAATTATTACAGAATGAAATTTAATTATATTAATTTCTTTCGGCTCTATAACGTTTGGTGCGGGTAAAATGAAACAAGCATTTTCAGGTGCAGAGCACCGTTGATATTTGGTGTATATATGATGCAATACACACAAAAGGTGCGGAGCACCGAAATATAGGCACATATTATTTGTAGTATTGCAGTGCGCTGCACCTTACCAGCTTTTATCTACTTTTTACTAAATATTTTGCGGCTCTGCCGCTTTCTGATAGCTAACGATCCGACGGGTAACGGATTTTTTCAGCTTAGTCGTTGGAACAAATTCCACCTCATGCTTGCCTGAACTGAACCTGTGGAGCTAAATTGAACCTCATGTTTGTCTGAACTGAACCTGTTGGGCCAAATTACACCTCGTGTTTGCCTGAACAGAACCTGTTGAGCTAAATTACACCTCATGTTTGCCTGAACTCAACCTGTTGGGTCAAATTACACCTCATGTTTGCCTGAATTGAAGCTGTTGGAATAAATTACACCTCATGTTTGCCTGAACTGAACATGTTGGAACAAATTTATTGAAATCCAAATGCCTCCATCCGGTAGGGGTCTTTCAAAGCCATTTTCTGAAACCTTAAAATTCCTAAAATCTGTTTCCCAACACTTTAATTTCTGAAAAAAAGTATTTACTTAGCAGCACAGTACAGGACAATAAAATATCATTCACTAAACTAAAATAAATACATTTAAAATGAATTTAAACAGCAGATTGATTGGTCGTTTGCCAAAAGTTGGCATCCGGCCGGTGATTGACGGCAGAGAAATGGGCGTGCGCGAATCGCTCGAAGTGCAGACCATGAACATGGCAAAAGCTGCCGCAAAGTTTATCGAAGAAAACCTTCGGTTCCCGGGTGGCGAAAAAGTGGAATGCGTAATTGCAGATACCACCATTGGCGGTGTTGCCGATGCTGCCTCATGTGCCGATAAATTTGAAAAAGAAGGAGTTGGCGTTTCGCTGACCGTTACGCCATGCTGGTGCTACGGAACCGAGGTGATGGACACCACCCCTATGTTGCCCAAAGCTGTATGGGGTTTCAACGGAACCGAACGTCCGGGCGCCGTTTATCTGGCTGCTGCCCTGGCAGGTTATTCGCAGAAAGGACTTCCCGCTTTCGGAATCTATGGCCGCGATGTTCAGGATTCGGGCGACACCAGTATTCCTGCCGATGTTCAGGAAAAATTGCTGCGTTTCGTAAAAGCTGGACTGGCTTCGGCACAAATGAAAGGCAAGTCCTATTTATCCATCGGCTATTCTTCGATGGGCATTGCCGGTTCGATGGTCGATCCTGATTTCTTTCAGGAATACCTTGGAATCCGCACTGAATTTGTTGAATCGGTTGAGTTTTTACGCCGGATTGAACAAGGTATTTTTGATCAGGAAGAATACGCAAAAGCGCTGGCATGGACCAAAGCCAACTGCATTGAGGGCGATGACCACAACCGTGCAGAAAAACAATCGTCGCGCGAGCGGAAAGACTGGGAATGGGAAATTGTGGTAAAAATGACCCTGATTGCCCGCGATTTGATGATCGGAAACCCAAAACTAAAGGCAATGGGCTTTGGCGAAGAATCGAAAGGTAGAAATGCCATCTTGGGCGGTTTCCAGGGACAACGTCAGTGGACTGATTATTATCCGAATGCTGATTTTACCGAAGCCATCCTGAATTCATCGTTCGACTGGAACGGTATTCGTCAGGCTTTTGTGTTTGCCACCGAAAACGACAGCCTGAACGGCGCTTCCATGTTGTTTGGACATTTGCTGACCAACACTGCCCAGATTTTCTCGGATGTTCGGACCTACTGGAGTCCCGATGCCGTTAAACGCGTAACCGGCAAAGAATTGACCGGCAAGGCAAGCGGCGGAATCATCCACCTGATCAACTCGGGATCGACCACTTTGGATGCAACTGCTCAGCAAAAAGATGCAACCGGAAACCCTGCAATGAAAGCTTTCTGGGAAATCAGTGAAGAAGAAGCTGCGGCCTGCCTCGAAAATACACGCTGGTGCCCTGCCGATCTGGGCTATTTCCGCGGAGGTGGTTATTCATCGCAGTTCAAAACTTCAGGAGAAATGCCGGTTACCATGTCGCGCATCAACCTTGTAAAAGGAATTGGCCCCGTTTTGCAAATTGCCGAAGGCTGGACCGTTGAACTTCCTGATGATGTTCACCAGGTTTTAGACAAACGCACCAACCCAACATGGCCAACTACCTGGTTTGTTCCACGTTTGGCCGACAATGATGCATTTAAAGATGTTTACAACGTGATGGCCAACTGGGGAGCCAACCACGGGGCAATTTCGTACGGACACATCGGAGCCGACCTGATTACACTGGCATCGATTCTCCGCATTCCGGTGAACATGCACAATGTCAGCGATGACCAGATTTTCAGACCAAGTGCATGGTCGGCTTTCGGAACAAATAAAGAAAGTGCTGATTACCGCGCCTGTGCGACTTACGGACCGCTGTATAAATAAAAGCCCCCTTCCCATTCCCCCATGGGGGAAGGCTTTGGATCACTTTAGGTAATGAACTCGTCCAACTCACCTCCTAAGCATCGTTCGACTAAGCGTTCGACTGAGCTCACGCCGAAGTCTCACGCCGAAGTCTGCGATGCTTTCCCCCTCTCTTTTTGAAAGAGGGGGGGACGTCCGCTCGCGGACGTGGGGTGAGTTGGGAAAATATAAGACAATAAATAGTTCTCAGGCTTTTTACAAAATAAACCCGATGGAAAAATTTGATTTTAAACTTGAAGAAGGTTCGTCGCAAACCAAGTTGCAGCAATTGATTCATGCTGTCAGCGAAGCCATAAATCTGGGAATTCTGAAAGAAGGCGATTTTCTGCCGTCCGTGAATCAACTGAGCAAAGACGCTGGCATTTCGCGCGATACCATATTTAAAGCTTATTCAATTTTAAAGCAGCGGAGTATCATTTCATCCACTCCCACCAAAGGTTATTTTGTGGCCTCCGAATCGTACAGGGTATTTGTTCTGCTCGACGATTTCAGCGGTTTCAAAGAACAACTGTACAAATCGTTCAGGGCAAACCTTCCCGATAATTATTCGGTTGACCTCCTTTTTCACCATTACAATCCTGAAGTTTTTAATCAACTTATATTGAGTAGCCTCGGTCGTTACAGTGTGTATATCGTCATGAATATCGACAATAAGAATCTGGAGGAGGTTGTCAGGAAAATTGATCCGAAAAAGCTACTCATACTTGATATGGGAAGTGATCCGAAAAATGAAATCTCTTATTTGACGCAGGATTTCAATCAGGCAGTGTACGATTGTTTAAATTCAGGACTGGAACTAATTCAGAAATACAAGGAATTCATACTCGTTTTTCCACAGAATACGCCCCATCCGGTTGAAACCATCGATGCATTTAACCGGTTTTGCGACGACAATCTGATCAATCACATGGTTTTGGATCAGATCGAGAACCGCGAAGTTCAGCCCGGACAGGCCTATCTGGTGATCAAGGATTCCGATCTGGTTAAAATCGTAAAAGATTGCAAGAAGAATGCTTATAAAATAGGCACCGAAGTAGGCATTATCTCCTACAACGACTCGCCAATGAAAGAGATTGTAGGTGCAGGAATCACCGTAATTTCAACTGATTTTGTGCGGATGGGTAAAGATTGTGCCAATTTTATCGTTACCAAAGACAAGGTTAACGAAGTGATGCCGACACAATTAATTATCCGTGGCTCATTGTAGGTAAACTCATGAGGTGTGAATGATGTAATTCTTTGTGTAAATTTTGCAACATTTATTGCAATTGGCTACACTACTTTTATACGATTAAGATTTTCCCATTTTAAACTGTCGTTATTGCACAAAGTTATATTTGTGATGCGTTACGGCAATAGAATTGAATAAATAATCGTTCTTACAAAAAACACACAATTATGAAGAAACTTACAATTATTGGCCTGCTGGCGCTATTTGCGTTGACAGGCAACGCACAGAATTTTTTTGATGCAGGTTTGAAAGCAGGTATAAATACTTCAAAAATTTCGACAACGATTGATAATTATACCCCTGAGACCATTAATAACTATTTGTTTGGCGCTTTTGCCCGAATTAATATGTGGCGTATTTACATTCAGCCGGAAGCCTATTTTAATTCTAAGGGCGGTGAGTATATTGACAAACTTGACGCTTCAACCATCAATTCGTTTAATCTAAAAACAATTGATGTACCAGCTTTGATCGGATTCAAGATCATCGATCAGAAAGCATTGAACCTGCGCGTTATGGCAGGCCCGGTTTTCTCATTTGTGACCGACAAAAGCGCTGAAGGCCAGTTTACCGAAGACAAACTAAAAGACAATTTCTTCGGATGGCAGTATGGTGCAGGAATCGATTTCCTGTTTATTTCACTCGATGTCAGAAAGGAAACTTATAGCGATGACATCTATGCTTCGCCTGATTTTAATACGAAAAAGGGTAATTTTGTTGTAAGTTTGGGTATAAAATTGTTTTAGCCCATAGATTAATATCTTTGCCGTATGAGACGGTTCATTTTATTATTGATTTCCTCCTGTGCAGCGCTTTTTGTTTCTGCCCAGGAGGAAATTTTTTCAGATAGTATTTCAGTTGAGTATCAGGAGATCAAAGTTAGACAACCAATTTTGGAGCGAACTTTGAACTTTGATGAAACTGCTTTTCCCACCGAATTTAATTTGCTGGATCCCTCGATATTTGACCAGCCACTCCTACCCGATAACAACAAAAACCTCGATTTTATAAAGTATTTGAAACCATCAAAAACACCCGGTTTCTCTCATTATTCTGAATGGACCTCTTTCAACCCAATTTATCCTTTTGGGCATGTTTTTAATCAAAGCAGCTACATGGTGAATGACCGAATTTCTATTGGCGGAAACAGTTTTGGAGCGCGGTCGGCTTTTGAACAACCAAAATTGAATTCCTCGATTCAGGATATGAGTATCAAAGGCGCCAGCATGTTCATTCAATACAAAGTCAACGACCGTTTCAAAGTACAAACCCGGGTAAGCATTTCAAATCGCCCTTCTACTCCATGGGAACCATGATCTGAGTTTCCATTTCTACGAAATTATCTTTATGATTCCAGCCCGATTAATCAACATTTCAACTAAATTTGGAACACTTTACAAGGATTATTTCTATGTTGGATAAAATCAAAAAAATTGAACGGGTTTTTAAACAATTGGACAAGGAAACTGGAAAATTTGGCAAGCAATCAAATCTTAAGTGTCTGACAAATTGTAATTTGTGCTGCCTGAAAAAGGATTTGGAAGCCAATGTCCTTGAATTTCTTCCGCTCGCCTATTATCTGTTTAAAAATAACCTTCACGAAGCAGCTTTAGATCGTATAGCTACCAAGCCGGAGCATTGTATCAATCTTGCCATAAGTCAGGTTCCGGGGCAAACTGCCGGTTGTTCTAATTATGACCATCGCGGCATGGTTTGCAGGCTTTTTGGCTTTTCAGGAATAAAAGATAAAAACTCAAAACTGGCGATTTACACTTGTTCCCACATGAAAAACGAATATCCACTGGAGTTTAAAAGTGCCATGGAACACATTAATTCAGGCATGGAAATCCCGATGGTTACCGATTTTTATTATCAGATCTATTTCCTTGACAGCCACATGGCCAACGATTACAATCCAATCAATGTGAGTATCCGAAAAGCCATTGAAAAAGTGGCCTATTATTATGAGAACAAATCCGGAAGAGAAAACATGACCGATCCGGTTATTCAGGATAAAAAATAAAGTTAAATGTCAGAAGCAATTTTAAATATTCCGGATCTATCAGCCGAATTTATTTTTCAGGCTTCGCGCAGCAGTGGCCCTGGCGGACAGAATGTTAACAAAGTAAATTCAAAAATTGAATTGCGTTTCAACATTCAAAATTCATCCGTTTTAACTGACGATCAGAAGGAAATACTACTTTCAAAGCTGTCGTCGAAATTAAGTATTGAAGGGTTTCTGATCGTAATTTCACAACGAGACCGCTCTCAGCTGGTCAACAAGGAAGATGCCATCAGAAAGCTATATGAATTGATTGAGAAGGCTTTGCGTCCGGTTAAGCGTCGAAAAAGTACCCGACCAACCCGCAGTTCGGTAGAAAAAAGATTAACCGGGAAACGAATAAAAGCCGACATCAAACAAAGCCGGCAAAAGCTGGATGATTAA
>DAITNH010000020.1:0-10719 GCA_036834745.1 Prolixibacteraceae bacterium | reverse complement strand
TTGATCCCGGTTTCCAACTCCCATGATTTGAGCGAAGATCTCAAACAGATTTATATCGGTTCGTTTCCTCCTGATGAAAGAAGGGATTGGAAAAAAATGGAAGAATTGCTAATTCAGCCTAATTTTATCCTGAACCAAATATTTGAGGATCAGTTATTAATTGGGTTAATTTCAGTCTGGAATTTTCAAAACTTTTTATTTATTGAGCATTTCGCAATTCGGAAATCGAAACGTGGCAAAGGAATCGGAACTCAGGTTTTAAAACAGGTTATTGCAGAATATCCAAAAACATTAATTGTTGAAGTGGAAGAACCAATTACCGGTGAAGCCCGGCATAGAATTGCTTTCTACGAGAGCGCAGGGTTTTCAGTTTGTGAAGGAATTTATTATCAACCACCTTACTCTCCTAATAAAAACAAAGTTAAAATGCTGTTAATGAGTTTTCCTGAAAGAATATTACAATTTGAATTTGATGAAATAAAAAAACAAATTTACCGGGAAGTATACCAACAGAATGATCCGGCATTTTTCAGCAATGGAATCAATAATTTATATTCATAAATCAGAAAAAAGCATCAAATCCAAAATTTAATACATTGTCGATTTTTACGGTTTTACTTTCAGATATTAACAAACAGGATGAATTTTCACCAGATTATTTAAAATTTAATCATTTTTTATACCTTTGACTTTCAAATTTACAAACGACTGTTATAATCATACATTATGAATGACTTGCATATTGAACCACTACCTAACATTGATGAACTGGACGAAAAGATCCTTAAACTGATCACTAAAAACGCCAGAATACCATTTCTTGAAGTAGCACGCGAATGTGGAGTTTCCGGAGCTGCTATTCACCAGCGCGTTCAACGTTTGCTGAACCTTGGAGTCGTTTCGGGCAGCGAATTTTTGGTGAATCCACAAAAACTTGGCTATTTCACCTGCGCTTACATGGGTATTTATTTAGAAAAGGCAAAATACCACAAAACTGTTGTGGAGGAACTGGTGAAAATTCCGGAGATTGTCGAATGTCATTATACGACAGGGTCTTATGCGATTTTCATTAAAGTACAGACCAAGACAAATAAGCACCTGAAAAAATTAATTGACGAAGATTTACAGGAAATTGAAGGAATTGCCAGGACTGAAACCTTCATTTCCCTTGAAATGGAATTTAAACGTCAGGTTCCCATCAAATAAACCAAATCAATTAAAAAATCTACCATGACGTTAAGACATCAACTGGACGACATTGACCTGAGAATATTGGAAATCATTTCAAAAAATGCGCGCATTCCGTTTAAAGATGTTGCCGCAGAAGTTGGAGTTTCGAGAGCAGCGGTGCACCAACGCGTAAACCGTATGATCGAACTTGATGTAATTGTTGGTTCAGGCTATCACATCGATCCAAAGAAAATTGACTATAAAACCTGCACCTACATTGGCATTTTCCTCGAAAAAGGCAGTTTGTACTCAACCGTAACCGAACAACTTAAGACTATTCCGGAGATCGTTGAATGTCATTACACAACGGGACAATATGCTATTTTTGCAAAAGTATATGCCAAAGACAATGAGCACCTGAAAGACATTCTCAGCGATAAAATTCAGAAAATTGGAGGCATTGCCAGCACCGAAACGTTCATTTCACTTGATGAAACATTCAAGCGTGAAGTGCCAATTTTTTAATCGACCTTGAAGGTAAATCCACCGGGAGAGATTCCAACTTTAAATTCATCAACCAGTTTACCCGAAGGGGAAAATCGCCGGACCAGACCATTCTGAGCATGATCAATTGCATCGCCCACATATATCTCAGAATTAGACGGGTCGATGGCCAAACTATAAAAACCGCCATATAAATTGGTGTTCGCTGAAATTATAAATGGTTGCTCCGGAAGTTTTTTATCCGAAGCAGCCATTTTCCATACATGCTGATTCAGGAATAACAGTGAATCTTTCCCGGCATTCAAACAAAGACTTAACGGATGTTCGCCCAAAGCAAATCGGAATGACCGCTCAATTTCTCGGGTTTCTGCATCAATTTTTAATAACCCGGGTCTTTCATATCCATACGGACTGCCGTCAAATCCGCCATCAGTCAATACCCATATTTTGTTATCCTTGTCAATCACCAAACTATTTGGCTGTTTAAATACTTCAATTGAGTCAATCAATTGATCTGTATCTGTGTCGATTACAAGTATTTTATTATCGTACGACCAGCAATTTGTGAAGATTAAGTTTTCATACTGAATCATTTTTTCTGTCGGGTGCTGGTTGAATTCTGATTTCGAATTACTGACCGGAATTTCACCAGTAATCCGGAAAGTTGAAGGATTGAAAATGGTAATTTTTCGGGCATACAAATCGGTGACATATGCTTTTTGCGAATTGACAAAATGAATGTATCTGGGCGAACTTAATCCTGTAATGCTTCCCTTGTATTCGGCGGTGCGGCTGTCAATTATATAAATTTTGCCTGAATTGTTTACCACTATAAAACCCAGATTGTTCAAAATGCTCATCGATTGCGCCACATCGCCCAATGGTGCTCCGTTTCGGGCCTGAAATACGTGATTTACGACCCGCTTTGTAATCGGGTCATAAAATGACAACGACGAGTTGCCGTACATGAAATTCCCCTGATTTACGATGTAAACTCCCCGGTTACCTGTAAAGTCGAAAAACACCGTATCAACGGGGCTTTCCGAACAAGAAAGAAGTCCCAATGCACAAATCAGTATGTAAAAAAGCTTTTTCATTTTCTGAATTGTATTTGAACCGTCAATGAATAATATCTTCCGGGCATTGGCCGCCATAAAATTGCCATGTAATCCTCATTGGTCAAATTTTCAACATTGAGAGAAACATCTGCCTGCATTCGATTCCATTCAACCTTCTTTCCCGCAGTCAAATTGATCAACCAATAAGGATTCAGCACCTTTTCATAGTCTGATTCTACGTTGTTGCTCGAAGTGTATCTTTTTCCGGTAAAAGGCGCATTTATTTTCAGATACCAATCCTTAAAATCGGCTTCTGCAAACAGGTTTGCCTTGTGTTTTGGAATGTAAATCAATTGTTTACCCCGCGATTCATCTACTGAGGGAACCGCGTCAATATTCGAAGTTGCCGAGTACGAATAATTGCTGCGTAAATTAAACTGCATGGCATTCGCAGTCATAAATTGTCCCGAAACCTGAATTTCAGCACCACGGGCAAAAACTTTCCGCAGGTTGCTTGCCTCCCAGTAAAAAGCCCCGTTGGCCGAAGGTTGCCATACAATCCAGTTATCAATTAAAGAGGCAAATCCGGTAACCTGACCCGAAAATGAACTACTTCCCTCCTGCCCTTTGTATGCGAACGCCAGATCGCCTGAGAATCCATCTTCAGGCTTTAAATCTGGATTACCTCCGGGAAGCCAATACAAATCATTCAGGGTAGGTTGATGGTAATTCCGTGAAAGATTTAGCTTGAGTGAACTCAGTTGCTTTTTATCCAGCCAATATTCAGTTCCAAATGATGGAATAAAACCTATTAAACGACCATCGTACATTTCGCTCCGGAATAAAAATGAAATTGCCCACTGCGGAAGTCCCATGATATGAGCCGAATTCAGCAATGAAAAAGCCAGCTGGTTCTGATCATAGCCAGTTTTCTGAGCTTGATCAAACACAGAAACAGTATTGTAAGTGGTATTCAACGACCAGTTAAAATTTATGTTCTCCTTTGGTGTCCAGTCATAGTTGAACTGATTGGTAAAACTTCGCTCTTTACTCTGGCTGTCAAAATTTACAAAGTTCGCTTCAGTACTCGATCTGAAATAATTTAACCGACTCATATTCAATCCAACCAACCATTCCACCTTGCTTTTTTCTTTAATATTTTTCCAGTTGAGAACTGCCCGTATATTCTGGTCATTCTGGGTTTCTTTCCGGACATCACCCTCAAACGACATCAGCTGCGGAAGGTCACGGTCGCTTTGATAAGCCCACAATTTGGCCGAAACCGATTGATTTTTAAACCGGGAATATACTTCCTGAAGTAATCCATATTTGATATATCGGGCATTCCTCTGAACATCCTCGTGCATCGGCAAAACTCCATAATTAAAATAAGGAAAATCATTTTTGCTGCGGTCTGAAAAAATTCGTGTTTTAGACTGAATTTTGCCGTTTCCAAATCCAAGATTGAGATACTCTTTGTGGGTTGAAAAGCCTTCGAGGGTTTGAACATACCGGATGCTGAAACGGTCGGCCCAGTCGGGTTTGTTGTTTATTAAAACACTTCCGCCCAATGCGCCAGATCCCGATTGCAGGGAACTTCCGCCATGCTGCAGGCTTAAATCATCGATGAAATAGACGGGAAACAGTGAAAAATCGACATCGCCACGCATGGGCGAGTTAAGTTTCATTCCGTTCCAGTAAACTTGTGTATGAGAAGGGGCTGTTCCACGAAACGAAGCCGTTGCAGTTGAGCCTCTTCCGTATGATTTAATAAAAACAGGAGAATAAGATGACAGCAGTTCTGAAACGGTTTGTGTTTTCAGCATTTGTAAAACCAATGTATCAATATGGGTGGTCATGGTTCCTGCTTCTTCAATCGCTTTCTTTCCAAAAACTTCCACTTCCTCAATTGAAATTGTATCAGTAAGATTTTGAGCTTCAGCATCTACAGCCAAAAACAATAGAAATAAAATGGCAAAAACAGTTTTGACCCATAACTTCCGTTGCCCTATTATTTTTGGCTTCACGGAATTACTGTTTGATTAATTTCTGCTGAAAAACCTGTATTCCAGACTTAACTTTCAGAATATAAAATCCCGAAGGAAGGTGAGACAAATCAATTTTTGCCTGCAAATATGGTTCAGAATAAACTATTCTTCCCTGCAAATCAGCGACTTCAACCGATTGAATTACAGAAGAACATTCTATCCGGAGATAATTTGTGAAAGGATTGGGATATACTTTGCAGGAAAGACCGTTTGAAAAATAGTTCTCATTTGCGGTAGCTGATTCCACAAATAGTTTCGAGGCATCCATTCCAGAAACAAACAGATAATCACCAGCTTTATCTATAGTTACAGCGAGTTTTCCGAATTCATCGGTTGTGTATGTTGTACCGCTTTTGGTAGAATTTTGTAATTCTATTTGAACAGTCTGATAAGCCAGAACTTCGGATGAATTGATCGAAACAATTCGGTTCTGATTCATGGAACAAAAATAGTTCATCAACTGAAGATCAACATTCTGATTCAGTTTTAATGAATCGGAGCCTGTTGTTAAATGTGTTACCGACCATGGAATTTCATTGTCGGCTATTTGATACACCAATATTTCATCGTTGTTGTTCACTTTTATTTTGTCCAATCCGGTCACGTAGGGTTGTTGATTCAGCATCACCACCCATGTTTTGCGGTAAGAAGCAGAAGTTCGCGACCCGCCATATCCTGAATGATAAACTGTTGATCCCTCCTCATTCTCCGGAATACGCCACAAATAAAGCGCTGACCCGCCTTCTGCATCATCCCGAAAAGCCCATTCATTTTCTAATTCTGTATTTTTATAGGTGGCGGCCAATACGTGGGCAAGTGAAACAAAAGATGTATCAGTTAATTGATAAGTTTTTTGCGCCCGATCGACTTTGGAAGTCAGATCAATGTTTTCGACCCAGATTGAATGGCGCGGGACCAAAGTTTTTTCAGTAGTTTTAACCGCAATAAAAACCTTTTTCATTGCCGATTCAGGAAGAACTTGTATTTGAACAGAATCGATAAGTGACTTAATTTCAATTGATTCAAGATACAACCAACATTTTCCGGTTTGTTTTCCTTTAATAAAAAAAGTTCCGTCAACCTGAATAAGTTCAGCAACCGATTGGTTGTCAATCCTCCATTTCGGAGTAATTCCGGTCAGAATATTTCCATTCTGATCAGTCAATTTACCAGTCAGTTCAAGTCTGTCATTTACCTTCACACTATTGGTTGTGAGCGTTATTAATGCTTTCCCGGCTGAGAATATTTCCAATTCTTTTTCTGCATAAATACCTGAATTTGAAGCACGAATGCGAACCTTCCCGTTTTGCAAAGCTTTAAGCTGACCATTTTCAATAACTGCCAATTCAGGATTATTTGTTGACCAAACAATGTTAGCATTTTCAGCCTTTATTCCTGATTCAAAAAATAGTGCATTAATGTCGATGCGCTCTCCTACCATGATTTTTGGCGGTAGATCCTGGATTACAACCATTGATTTCGAACCATTTACAGAGGCAGGTTCAACATCGCGGATACCGGTAATTTCAGTCGAAATTTCACCCAACCACCCGGCCAGGGCGTTCATTCCGGTAAAAATCCGGACAAAATGTATTTCATCCAGTTTTACATGTTTTCCATCTTTGTCAACCGCCCAGTCAATGTCAATGGCATCGCCACCACTTCCTTCAATTTCAATGGTATAAGGATTGTCCGGCAATTTTTCGCTGGCCGAAATAACCGGAGTATTGTCGGCATAACCGAATGCCCTGCGGAAAGAATTCACCACTCCCGGATTCGACAAATCAATTTGCCCTTTGAGCCGTGTTCCGCTCAGTGTATATTTATCAACCGCCACCTTAGGAAATAAATGAGCCTGTGGATAATAACTTTGAAGGTGAAAACTATTTACAGGAATCACTCCTGATTTTTCCTGATTATCAGTCCAATGAATATCAACTGCCGCATTTAAACCGCTGTTTTGGTAGGTGATTTCATAGTTTGAAATGGTAGTGTTACAATAATGATCACTTCCTGCAATTTCGTACCAGGTGTCATCAGGAAGACCATTCTTGTTTTCGTCTTTCATAACCTGAATAATCCCGGGTTCCGACCATGTTTGAGTTGCATTTCCGAAGATTGTAAAGTCAATTCCGTATGGATTTTCCTGATCATTTTTAATTCCTGAAGCAAACCGGAGTGTAATTGATCCGCCAAATGCTCCGAGACTCACCAAACCCCGATTGGTTCCAATAAGCGAAGTTGCAGCTGATGGAGTTCCAATAAAATCAGCATTGGTGTATTGACCGGGAGCCGGCAAATATTCTGTTATTCCAGTAGCAAACTGCCCCTGAACCTTCACAATTATCAACACCAAAATGCTGATTACAAATAATTTACGGAGTTGAAAAAAGTTGTTCATTTTACAGCAAAATCTTGATTTCTGATTGGATTTTGCAGCTTTTCAGGATTGAAAAATGAAAAGGATACGGTTTTTTGCTTTTTCGCCGAAAGCGTCAAAATCCAGGTTCGAACAGGCAGGTCTTCTGACTTATCCCCTTTTTAACCCCTTCCCGCCCCGATCAAATCCGGACAGTGGCAAATTATTAAAAAGTTATACAGGACTTACAGCAGCGGGAACTGTACAGGAATCATCCATTTTAAAGGATTCACCTGTTTCCCTTTTACATTCCGAAAAATCGGAAACCTATTCGCTGACAAATGTACACAAAAGTTCGAAACAGAGGAATTAATCTGGTAAAAGTGGTTATTTTTGCAATGCATTAAATGCTAAAATCATCCATGTTTGAAAAACTAATTCATCTTGAAGGAATTGATCCGCTGGAATTTTTCGGTGTGAACAATGCAAAAATGAACCTTATAAAATCCTTTTTTCCCAAATTGATTATTGTTTATCGGGGTAACGATGTGATTCTCAAAGGCGACGATGAAGAAATACTCCGGTTTGAAAAGAAATTTCATCTGATTTTGGATCATTACAATCAATTCAATGTTTTGCCCGATGATATTATCAATCAGGTATTTCTGGATGAAGAAGGTATCGCAGAAACCATTGATGAAGAAAAAGACATACTTCTGTTTGGTATCAATGGAAAGGCAATAAGGGCAAGGACTCCGAACCAAAAGGTTTTAGTTGAGGTTAGTAAAACTTCAGACCTTATTTTTGCCATTGGCCCGGCAGGAACCGGAAAAACATATACAGCAATCGCGCTGGCTGTCAGAGCATTGAAGAACCGTGAAATAAAACGGATTATCCTTAGCAGACCGGCTGTGGAGGCAGGTGAGCGTCTTGGGTTTCTGCCTGGTGACCTTAAAGAAAAAATTGATCCGTATTTGCAGCCTTTGTACGATGCTCTATTGGACATGATACCGGCAAAAAAACTGGATGAATTCATGAAGGACGGAATCATTCAGATTGCTCCCCTGGCATTTATGCGCGGACGAACGCTCAGCAATGCGTTCGTAATTCTCGACGAAGCACAAAATACTACCGTACTTCAGCTAAAAATGTTCCTCACCCGAATGGGGCTAAACACAAAATTCGTGGTTACCGGCGACGAGACACAGATCGACCTTCCGTTTCACAGCCCTTCAGGATTGATACTTGCAAAAAAAATACTGAAAAACATTCCCAATATTTCATTCGTTCAATTCGAAGTAAAAGACATTGTTCGTCACCGTTTGGTGCGCGACATTGTGGTTGCTTACGAAAAACATCATGCGCACGAAATTTCACGTCGTGAAAAGGAAAAAGATAAAAATAAAACAGATAAAACCGAAGAAAAATGAGCAAAGCATTAACACGTACCGATTTTAATTTTGCCGGACAAAAAGACGTTTATCACGGAAAAGTGAGAGATGTTTACAACATCAACGACGAATATCTGGTGATGGTAGTTACCGATCGCATTTCAGCTTTCGATGTTGTTTTACCTGAAGGGATTCCTTATAAAGGACAGGTATTAAACCAGATAGCCGCAAAATTTCTGGATGCCACCAGCGACATTGTCCCAAACTGGAAAGTCGCCACACCCGATCCAAATGTAACGGTGGGTCATCATTGCGAACCATTCAAAGTAGAAATGGTCATTCGTGGTTATTTAACCGGACATGCATGGCGCGAATACCGCAGTGGAAAAAGAGTTTTATGTGGGGTTCAGATGCCCGAAGGAATGGTTGAGAACCAGAAATTTCCGGAGCCAATTTTAACTCCAACTACCAAGGCATACGAAGGCCATGATGAAGATATTTCAAGAGAAGAAATTATTGATCAGGGGATTGTGAACAAAGATGATTATGAAGCCCTCGAAAAATATACCCGTGAGGTATTCCGGCGCGGTACCGTTATTGCTGCCGAAAAAGGATTGATCCTGGTAGATACCAAATATGAGTTTGGCAAGAAAAACAAGCAGATTTATCTGATTGACGAAATTCATACTCCTGATTCATCTCGCTATTTTTATGCTGAAGGTTATGAGGAAAGACTTGCCAAAGGCGAAAATCAGAAACAACTTTCAAAAGAATTTGTACGCCAGTGGCTGATCGAAAACGGATTTCAGGGCAAAGAGGGTCAAGTTGTCCCTGAAATGAGCCCAGAGTTTGTTCAATCGGTTTCCGAACGGTACATCGAACTTTTCGAGAGCATTACCGGCGATTCATTTGTCAAATCTGAATTGGAAAATATTCAGGACCGGATTGAAAACAACATCAATTTATTCCTGAAAAGCTTATAAAAACCTGAAGGCTGTCTCTTTTCAAATTGAGACAGCCTTCTTTATTTTTAACCGATTGATTGATTTAATTTTTAAAATCTGACAGATAAATTAATCTGAAATGGAGAAGGAACAATTACATATCCTCTTGGCGAATATGAGAAATATAAATCTCCGTTTCTATAGTATTCATGTCCGTGCGAATAAACTCTTTCACATCTAAATGGCAAATCTCTGAAATAAACCTGACGTGGAGGTTCAACAACGTAGTAACCAATTCCGCTTCGATAGCTGTAAAAATTATTTCCGGAGTAGTAATAATTTCCACGTGAATGTTTGAAGATTACAGGACTATGATCGAACCGCTGGTAAACTTTTCCATACTTTGGATGGTTTGAATAGTTTTTGTGAGAATAATTCTTTTTTAAATAGCCTTCACTATACTCATAGTTTCCATTCTTTTTACCCGAATTATGTCTTTCGTAATTTTTCCCATCCCTGTAGCCATAGTCATTTCCAGATTTTCTATCATACTCTTTTTCTGAACGGTCGTTGTTTCGGTATTCCCTGCGGTCGCTGTTTTTATCTGATTTGTTGTTATTCCGGTGATTTTGAGCGGTTACTTCTACCGAAGCAATCATCATGGCTAATGAAAAAAATACAACCGGAAAATATTGCCTTATTGAGTTTATAGTTTTCATGGCTTCTGTTTTTAAAAGGTTAAAAAATAAATTTTTGAACGTTACAGGTAATTTGATCAGGTTAAAACAAAGCATGTGCCAAAGTTTTCCTTTTCAAAATATTGCTATTTTTGCAGCAAATATTGAATACTGTGGGGAGAATATTAGCTATTGATTACGGAAAAAAACGTGTTGGGATTGCAGTCACTGACCCGCTTCAAATTATTGCGAACCGATTGACAACAGTTCCAACGCACGAAATTTGGGTGTTTCTGAAAGATTATTTTTCAAAAGAAAATGTCGAAAGAGTGATTGTCGGGTATCCGGTACAAATGAACAATCAGCCCTCCGAAGCCGTTAAATACATTAATCCGTTTTTACGAAAGTTTCAAAAGGATTATCCCGACATGGCTTTGGAACAGGTAGATGAGCGATTTACTTCGAAGATGGCATTTCAAACAATGATTGATGCCGGATTGAAAAAGAAGGACCGGCAAAACAAAGAAACCATTGATGGAGTGAGTGCAACAATTATTTTACAAAGTTA
>DAITNH010000019.1:9460-30184 GCA_036834745.1 Prolixibacteraceae bacterium | reverse complement strand
AAAACAAACGAAGGATTTGAAGTCGAATTATTTACCTTATCGAATGACAATCAGATTACAGTTAAAATCACCAATTACGGGGCGATCGTCACCTCTATTGAAACTCCGGACAGAAACGGCAATTTAGCCAACATTGCCTTGGGATTCGATAAGTTGGAAAATTACCTGAGTCCTGAATATCAGGGAAGTTATCCGTATTTCGGCGCCATTTGTGGCCGCGTTTGCAACCGGATTGGAGATGGAAAATTCACTTTGGAAGGCAAAAACTATTCATTGGCAGTAAACAATGGCCCAAACCATTTGCATGGGGGTTTGGTTGGTTACGATCGCAGGTTATTTTCTGCTGAAATAATTGACGAAACAGAAAAAGTTGGAGTTAAACTAACTTATCTGAGTCCTGACATGGAGGAAGGTTACCCCGGAAATTTAAAAGTTAGCTGCTCCTATACCTTAAATAACAACAATGAACTGACCATTGAATACACTGCTGAAACAGACAAGACAACCATTGTGAACCTGACCAATCACACCTATTTCAACTTAACCGGAGGAAAAGAAACCATTCTGAACCACGAACTTGAATTGCCAGCCGAGACTTACACGGAATCAATCGGAAGCATCCCAACCGGAGAAATTATTTCCGTAGAAGGAACTCCGTTTGATTTCCTCACTAAAAAGAAACTGGGAAAAGATATTGAACCGCTTCCTGACGGGTATGATTTAAACTTTGTTCTTGACAATACAGAAGGTAATTTTGTAAATGCAGGCAATCTGAGCGAAGAAACTTCAGGAAGAATGGTTGAAGTTTACACGACACAACCTGGAATTCAACTTTATACCGGATATTGGATTCCGGAAATGACGATTGACGGACAGAAAAAATTTGGTAGTTACTCGGGTGTGGCATTGGAAACGCAGCATTTTCCCGATTCTATTAATAAACCACACTTTCCACCGGTAACTCTTGCTCCCGGAGAGCATTTCTACGAAAAAACGAGTTACGTATTTGGAACAAAATAGGAAACCGGATTTTCTGTTTGTATTAAACCTCCTGTTTGTTTTCATTCAGGAGGTTTATTTTTTCAAATGTTGCCAAAATATTCATCCTCAACTTGTACGTACAAGTTAAATATTTCTATCTTTGTTCTGTGAATAAATCAAAATCAGTAATCATCAATAATAAATCATATCCCATGAACATAATCGTTTATAAACTGGCAAAAATGATCGACCATTCGATCCTTCACCCTACCATGACTGACGAAGATCTGAGAAGAGAATGTGAAGTTGCCCGAAAATACGATGTGGCATCTGTTTGTGTAAAACCTTATGCAGTAAAACAAGCGGTTGAATTGCTGAAAGACAGTGACGTGCTGGTTGGCTGTGTGATTGGCTTCCCCGCCGGAAATTCGGCCATTGCCGTAAAAGTGTTTGAGGCTGAAAATGCCTGTAAAGACGGTGCAGTTGAAATCGACATGGTCATCAATATTGGCAAAGCTTTGCAGGGCGACTGGGCATATATTACTGAAGAAATTAAATCGGTGACCGATGCCTGTCACCATCACGGAGCCATCGTTAAAGTAATTTTTGAAACCGACTATGTGAGGAAAGAAGCTGACATTGCAAAGCTCTGCCGGATTTGTACCGAAGTGGGTGCCGACTATGTAAAAACCTCATCAGGATTTGGCTTTGTAAAGCAAGCCAACGGCGATTACAACTATGTGGGAGCCACTATTCCGGTTCTGGAACTGATGAAAAAAAGTGTTGGGTTAAAGGTAAGAGTAAAAGCTGCCGGTGGTGTTCGGACACTTGATCAGCTTTTGGCCGTTCAGGCTGCCGGATGCAGCCGATGCGGAGCAACAGCAACCATTGTGATGATAGAGGAAGCAATGAAACGATTTGGAAACTTAACCTGTTATTCACGGGGTGACTTCGAAGTCACCCCGTGAATAAACAAACAGTTATTGCTTTTCCACATACAACTGAGCTGTCTCAACCTTGGTAACCACAATCGCGGTTCCTTTATCGATCATGCCCGACTCAGCCAATGCATCGTAGTTTTTGCCTTCAATATTTATTTTTCCTGAAGGACGTAAAGTGGTAATCGCAATACCTTTTTTACCTTTCAAATGAAGTATTTCAGGATCAACACCAAGGTAACCATCCTTTAAACTCATCACTTCATGGAGCGAAAGATGTGAAAATTGTCCGGTTTGGGAAGTAAACATTTTCTGGCTCAGGTAAATAGCCAATCCTATCCCGCCAATAGTACCGACTAAAACGGTTACCAAAGCAATAAGCAGATCATTGCTATTCACATGGTCGAATGTAAAATCAACATTTTTGATAAGGCTAAGCACCAATCCTGAAAATGCCAGGGTAATTCCTGAAATACCGGTAATTCCAAAGCCTGGAACGACAAATATTTCGACAGCAATCAGGATTAAACCGATAACAAAAATCAGGATTTCCCAATTGGCCGCCAATCCTTCGAGGTAAAGTGGTGAAAAGTATAAAACCGCTGCCAACACTGCCACTCCAAACGGAAATCCAATTCCGGGTGTCTGCATTTCAAAATAAATTCCACCTAAAATTGCCATAATCAGGATTCCTGAAACAATCGGGTTCACCATAAAACCGATGAAACGTTCCAAAGCAGTAGGTCTGTATTCCACAATTCGGGCATTTTCCATTTCGTTCAACTTCAGCACTTCGTCAACGGTTTCGCAAATACCTTCACAATAACCATTTTTCATGGCCTCCATCGGGGTAAAAGTCAGGATTTTGCCTGTGTCGATAATTCCCGGAATATAAACCCGTTCGTCCACCATTGCTTCGGCGATCAACGGGTCACGTTTCCAACGAAAAGTGGTATCCTGACCGCTGATAATGGTGTCGCCTCCCTGAGCTTCGGCAGTCGCGCGCATGGTTGATCGCATGTACGACTGATATTTGTCGGGCATTTTTTCTCCTGTCTGATTTACCACCGTTGCCGCTCCTATTGAGCCACCGGTGCGCATGTAAATACGGTCGCAGGCAATCGAAATGAGTGCGCCGGCCGAGGCCGCATTGTTGTCGATAAACACCACCACCGGAATTTTGCTGTTCAGAATGCGGGTTCGGATCGAATCGGCATCAACAACAGTTCCACCATAAGTATTCATGTGAATCAGGAACAGATCAGCATTCAGGCTGTCGGCAGCTTCAAAAGCCTGCTTGGTTTGCCTCCAGATGGCCGGAGCAATATTTTCTTTGATATTTAACTTGTAAACCAGTTTCTGTTTGGCCGGTGTCTCACTTTTAGTGGTGTCTTTAACCGAGTGAATTGAATCCTGCGCAAAAATTTCAGAAATGCAAAATAACAGACTGAAGATAATGGAGATAAATATTCCTGATTTCATTTTTAATGTATTTTAAGATTACCTGAATTACTGAGCGGGTGACCTTGAAGTCACCCGCTCAGTCTGACAAAGTTATTAATTTACCGAATGGATCAATCTCCCTTCTGCGGAACTTTCTCCAGCTTTGCCAGATTGTATCCGCGTTTCCGGGCTTTTTTCAGAAGTATTTTGTAAGTCGTTGAATCCATTTGCGGTGTACGGCTTAAAATCCAGAAGTATTTGTCAGACGAACTTCCGATCATGGCATACTGATAATTCTCATCAAGTTCAAGCACATTGTAATCGGCATAAAAAATCCAGAAAAATGCAACTTTTAACTTCCCGGGCTCCAGCTTATTCGGAATCTTGGCTTTTCCGACTGCTTTCGAACTTTCACCATCCAGCGTATTTTTATAACCCTGATTCAGGACTTCGATTTTGCCATCTTCTCGAAGACTGTATGTTGCAGTAACTCCAACCAAATTCTTCTCGAACGAATGCGGGAAACGGGCAATTTCGTACCAGGTTCCGAGGTACCGGTTTAAATCAAGTTCTTTCACGGTGGTTTGGTCAATCATCTGACTATTGGTTTTGGTACAGCTAAACAGAAATAAAATACTAAATGTCAACAACAAACGGAATTTACTCATGGCTTGAATTGTTTTGAATACTTCAAATTTACTTAATAATGTTCTCATAAACTTCATTTCCTGAAAAATTACCCAAACGGCATAAATCCCGGTGCGGAAGTTTTCAACTTCCGTTTTTCTGCATTTCCAAAAGACACGATTGCAAATAGCAGCACCCATGCCAGGCAAAACGGTTTTAAAATTTTTCTACCTTTACGGCTCGAAAAAAATCAATTCATGGAACTAAATTTACTCACAGCCATTTCGCCCATCGATGGCCGATATCGTTCGAAAGTTGAAAATCTTCAACTTTATTTTTCAGAATATGCCCTTATAAAATACCGGGTTCTGGTTGAAGTTGAATACTTTATCGCATTGTGCGAATTGCCGTTGCCTCAACTCAATAGTTTCGATAAAACATTGTTCGGCTCACTCAGGAAAATTGTAGCTAACTTTTCGCTTGATGACGCCCAACGTATCAAAGACATCGAAAAAGTGACCAATCACGATGTAAAGGCTGTCGAATATTTCCTGAAAGAGGAATTCGACAAGCTGAATATTCAGGAATTCAAAGAGTTTATTCACTTCGGACTAACCTCACAGGATATCAACAATACCGCAGTTCCAAAGTCAATTCAGGACGCGCTCGATAATGAATATTACCCGGCCATCAATGATTTGGTTGACAAGCTCGACGAGATGGCGACTGAATGGAAAGACATCCCGATGCTGGCAAAAACACATGGACAACCAGCTTCGCCAACCAATCTGGGCAAGGAAATCCGTGTATTCTCCGAACGAATCAAAGGTCAGTTGGAGCAGTTGAAAGCCATTTCGTGCGATGCCAAATTTGGCGGAGCAACCGGCAATTTTAATGCACACCACATTGCTTATCCCGAGATCAGTTGGAAAGCATTTGGCAATCATTTCCTAAAAAAATATCTTGGACTTGAACGGTCTCAATACACTACACAGATAGCCAATTACGACAATCATGCGGCCATTTTCGATGCCATGAAACGTGTCAACAATGTTATCATGGATTTGAACCGCGACATGTGGGCCTACGTTTCGATGGAATACTTCAAGCAAAAAATCAAGGCCGGAGAAGTTGGTTCATCGGCCATGCCGCACAAAGTTAATCCGATTGATTTTGAAAATTCAGAAGGAAATATTGGCCTGGCGAACGCACTTTTCGAACATTTGTCGGCCAAACTTCCAGTTTCACGTTTGCAGCGCGATCTCACCGATTCGACCGTTTTGCGCAACATCGGAGTACCGTTCGCTCATTCGCTGATTTCACTCAATTCGACCATGCGCGGACTTAACAAACTGCTAATCAACAAAGAAGCCATCAACGCCGATCTGGAGAAAAACTGGCCGGTAGTAGCCGAAGCCATTCAAACCATTTTGCGACGCGAAGGTTACCCGAATCCGTATGAAGCGCTTCGCAACCTTACCCGTGTAAACCGGAAAATCGATCAGGAGGTGATTCACGAATTTATTGATTCACTTGAAATTTCAGATTCGCTCAAAACTGAATTAAAAAAGATAACTCCGCAAAACTACACCGGAATTTTTTAAACGTTCAGGAACAATAAACAACTGTTTTTAAGAGTTTTAGACAACAGTATTTATACTGAACAATCATTTCATGAAAGATTTTTTCAAGATTTTAAAGCGCTTTATACCACCCTATAAAAAACAGTTAATTCTAAATTTTCTGTTCAACTTGTTATCGGCACTTTTTACAGTCTTTTCTGTCGCCATGATGATCCCAATCCTGGACATTATATTCGACACGGCAAAAGATGTAACCAGTCTGGTTCCATGGGAAATATCGAAAGACGCTATTTTTCACAATGCGACCTATTATATTACGATTTTTAAAAATGAAAACGGTCCGGGATTTACCCTTTTGTTTGTTGGCCTTTTTGTTATTCTGGCCACACTCCTGAAAGTTGGGTTTTATTATTTAGGAGCCTATGAATCAATTTCTATCCGTAATGGAGTAGTAAAAGATATCCGCGAGCAGATATTCTCCAAAATTCTCAGATTGGCCCTCCCCTTTTTCTCGGAGGAACGAAAAGGCGACATCATTTCGCGCATCACCGGCGATGTTACTGAGGTCGAGAATTCCATTATGTCGTCACTCGATATGTTCATAAAAAACCCGATCATTATCATTGTCCTGCTCGTATCAATGC
Source organism: Prolixibacteraceae bacterium (assembly GCA_036834745.1). Taxonomy (GTDB): domain Bacteria; phylum Bacteroidota; class Bacteroidia; order Bacteroidales; family Prolixibacteraceae; genus Aquipluma. Next base: position 23,968 of record DAITNH010000019.1, on the reverse strand, counting down.
TGATCATGAGTCCAAGCATGACGCTGTTTATCTTTCTGGTACTGCCTGTCGCCGGCTTTATTATTGGCCGTGTGGGCCGATCGTTGAAAAAAGTATCGCGCGAAGGACAGGATAAAATGGGAGAAATACTTACGGTCGTTGAAGAAACACTTGGCGGATTGCGCATCATAAAGGCATTCAATGCTGAAAAGAAAATGGATGCACGCTTTTATTCTGAACTTCACGATTACAAATCAATCATGAACCGGCTGATGCGTCGCCGCGAACTGGCACACCCGTTGAGCGAATTGCTTGGAACAATCGTAATCATTATCATCGTTTGGTATGGTGGAACTTTAATTTTAGGTAAGAAAGGAGAACTATCCGGAACTGAATTTATAGCTTATATTGCCATCTTCTATCAGATAATAAATCCGGCCAAAGCATTTACAACTGCACTTTACAGCATACAAAAAGGATTGGCTTCGATGGACCGTATCGACAAGATTTTGATGGCGGACATCACCATTCCTGAATCGCCAAATGCACAACCAGTCAACACCTTAAAAAATACCATTGAATACAGGAACGTTAGTTTTTCGTACGATGAGAAAGTAGTGCTCAACAAAGTTTCACTTATTATTCCGAAGGGGAAAACCATTGCTCTGGTGGGTCAATCCGGAAGCGGAAAAACCACGTTTGTTGATCTGCTGCCTCGTTTTTACGATGTGAAAGATGGCCAGATTTTAATTGATGGTACTGATATCCGTAGTCTGAAACTTCACGATCTCCGCGATTTAATGGGCAATGTGAACCAGGAAGCCATTTTATTCAACGATACCATTTTCAATAACATCGCTTTCGGAGTCGAAAACACGTCAATGACAGAAGTGATTGCTGCCGCCAAGGTTGCCAATGCCCACGATTTCATCATCGAAACAGAACACGGTTATGATACAATAATTGGCGATCGAGGAAGTAAACTTTCAGGAGGACAGCGCCAGCGGTTGAGCATTGCACGTGCTATCCTGAAAAATCCGCCAGTCCTGATTCTCGACGAAGCCACCTCTGCACTCGACACCGAATCGGAGCGTTTGGTTCAGGATGCGCTGGAAAACCTTATGAAAAACCGCACTTCAGTAGTAATTGCGCATCGATTGTCAACGGTTCGGAATGCCGATCTGATTTGTGTATTTCATGAAGGCAAAATTGTTGAACGCGGCACGCACGACGAACTGATTGCATTGGATGGCCGATACAAACGACTGCACAGTATGCAAATGTTTTAGAAATCAGGATTGCCTGAATATCCGCCGGTCAAATGGGAATTCTTCAACAGCAACTATTCCAATTCTTAAGAAGTCAGCATGATATGGATTGATAAGTAGATTGTAATCTCCCTTTGTTATGGCTGATGGTATTTGCAAAACACAATATTTATTTTCTGAAACGAACTTATCTCCAATTGCCTGAGTGGAATATGGATGAGGAAAAGTATTCCAATCAGGCGGCAAATCTGAGTGATTCAATTTCTTAATTGAGATGTCGTCAGGAATAAACAGAGTCATCATAACATAGTCTGAAGGAAGGGTAGCAAGCGTGAAGTGAACTGCGACTTCAGCCATTGCCAGTGATCGATTTGATGCAGAATAAATTAGCTCAACACCAATGGAATTCCACCGGGCTCCTTTTATGGCTGCTCCTTTTCCTGAAAGGATATTGGCAAATTTCTTACGCGATAACCGAAATGACTCCATTCTTAAGCTAATATACCGTAATTAATTCGGGTCAACTCACTAATTACCAATTCCTTTCCATACGAATCTTTAATCAAATCCATCGGCTTCAAATTCCCCAGTGCAAAATTTGGGGTGTCGAGCCACAATTTAAATTTATGCATGTCGCCAAAAACATCTAATCCAACATTGGTGACTTCAGCCATTTCAATTATTTTTTCTGATTGATTAGGCTTAAATTGTTTTGATGATTGTTTGTAACGCTGCAAGGATTTGGTTGAGATATCCAGAAAATTAGCCCAGTCACTTTCACTGAAAGGCGTATAATGTTGAATCACATCAAATAGTGAGTATGGAATTCCAACCCTGATTGCTTCAATTATAAGCATCTTATCAGTAATAAAAGCCAAATAGGTCAACTTCTTTTGAGTTGAAGAACTTCCATTTTCACCTGAAGCACGTTTAAAAAGCAATGAAATTTCCTTATCTAATTTTTGTTCTATATTCATTATTGGTGTCATAACAATACTTTTTTAGACATTTGACCTCAAATTTAGGACATTTTTCCAGAGTTTGCAAATGATTTTATAATTGATTACGGTCTATTCAATTCGAGTTAAAATCTGATCTTAATTCTTGTTACCCCGGATCTCAAAAAAAATCAAATCACTTTCAATATTTTATTACATTTACCGCGTTTTTAAAATGTTAGCTGCATCAGAAATGGCGCGGCTCACAGCAGTATTTACAGAGTATAAACAAATAAATAACTTTGGTTTAATGAGAAAATGGCGTATCGAAGATTCAGCTGAACTCTACAACATCAATGGTTGGGGGATCAACTTTTTTTCTATCAACGAAAAAGGTAATGTGACTGTCACTCCGAAGAAAAACGGAGTACAGATTGACCTCAAAGAATTGGTTGAAGAGCTACAACTTCGGGATGTTTCGGCACCCATGTTGCTTCGTTTTCCGGACATCCTGGATAACCGGATTGAAAAAATGGCCAGTTGCTTTAAATCTGCTGCTGAAGAGTACGAATACAAAGCCCAAAATTTTATCATATACCCGATCAAGGTAAACCAAATGCGTCCGGTCGTGGAAGAAATTGTCAGTCACGGTAAAAAATTTAACATTGGACTGGAAGCCGGATCGAAACCTGAATTACATGCAGTTATTGCCATCAGTACCGATAACGACTCTTTGATTATCTGCAACGGATACAAAGATGAAAGTTACATTGAGCTGGCGCTACTTGCTCAAAAGATGGGAAGACGCATTTATCTGGTGGTTGAAAAACTGAACGAACTAAAACTGATTCTCAAAATAGCACAACGCCTGAAAATAAAACCGAATATTGGCATTCGTATCAAGCTTGCCAGTTCGGGAAGCGGCAAATGGGAAGATTCGGGCGGCGATGCAAGTAAATTCGGTTTAACTTCAAGTGAACTTTTGGAAGCGCTTGATATTCTGGAAAAGAAAGAAATGAAAAACTGCCTGAAACTGGTTCATTTCCACATCGGCAGTCAGGTTACCAAAATACGGCGAATTAAAATTGCCATGCGCGAAGCATCGCAGTTTTACGTACAGCTTTACCTGAAAGGTTTTAATGTTGAGTTCGTTGACATTGGCGGTGGTTTGGGTGTCGATTACGACGGAACCCGCTCGTCGAGCAGCGAAAGCAGCGTCAATTACAGCATTCAGGAATATGTGAACGACGCCATTGCTACAATGGTGGATGCCAGCGATAAAAATAACATTCCGCACCCAAATATCATTACTGAATCAGGGCGTTCACTTACGGCACATCATTCGGTGCTGGTTTTCGAAGTACTCGAAACAACTACTCTTCCAACCATGGGAGAGGATGAAGTATCCAAAGAAGATGATCATGAACTGGTTCGCGAATTGTTTTCGCTTTGGGAATCGCTCAATCAGTCAAAAATGCTCGAAACCTGGCACGATTCCCAGCAAATCAGGGAAGAAGCGCTCGACCTTTTCAGCCTCGGCCTGGTTGACCTGAAAACCCGCGCGCAAATTGAGCGTCTGTTCTGGTCGATTACAAAAGAAATTCACCAGATGACCGGTGAGTTAAAGCACATTCCTGAAGAGCTGCTTTATTTGCCTAAGTTATTGTCCGACAAATATTTCTGCAACTTTTCGTTGTTCCAGTCGCTTCCCGATTCATGGGCTATCGATCAGATCTTCCCTATCATCCCGATTCAGCGTTTGGATGAAAAACCGGAACGTTCGGCAACTATTCAGGACATTACCTGCGACTCTGACGGAAAAATTGACAACTTTATTTCGACAAGAAACTTCTCCTATTACTTGCCGGTACATCCGATAAAAGCGAAAGAACCTTATTACATCGGCGTATTTTTAGTGGGCGCTTATCAGGAAATACTGGGCGATTTGCACAACCTGTTTGGCGATACCAACGCAGTGCACGTTTCGGTGAACGACAAAGGATACAGCATCGATCAGATCATCGATGGTGAAACAGTGGCCGAAGTGCTCGACTACGTTCAGTATAACGCCAAAAAGCTGGTTCGCACTGTTGAAACCTGGGTAACTTCATCCGTAAAATCCGGAATTATTTCGGCGGAAGAAGGAAAAGAATTTTTATCAAATTACCGCTCTGGCTTGTACGGATATACTTACTTAGAATAAGATTCTATAAGTTCTATTATACTGAAATGCAAATACTTCGGAAGAGGTATTTGCATTTTTAGTTATATCTAAGGTATTAATTTATCCGATCAATTTCTTTTCCCGACACTACAGCAATAGAAGGACTTATTGTTCCAAATCTCACTTCAATAAATGGGCTCCCGTTTTTCAATCCGGCAAGTCCCCAGCCAGTATCGGTAGAAATGAACGATTTGAAGTTATCACCTACCTTTGAGTCAATATACAGCTTCCCATCCACAGCATCGTACCGAATGCCCGTAAGTCCCTGAAGAAGTCCGTAACTGGACATGGCACGGGCATACCAATGTCCACACTCATATTCATTGAACGGATTCCTGGTTCGCCCGTCATAGCGTTTTCTGACTTCACGAACAATATTGAGTCCTTTTTCGACCTCACCCATCAGCATAAGATGAGAAGCCACCTGATATTCAATACCTGTCCATACTTCGTTGCTGTAAACAAACGGAAGAGAAAGTTCACTGCCTTTGGGCCATGTGCACAAAAGCAAACCACCTTCATTGCCTAAGCCATAAGATGGTCTCTGCGGATTAATATGATCGCTCAGGTCGGTTTTGAGGTTGTATTTATAAACAGCTTGCAAATGACTTTTAACTTTTCCCTGATCGATGAAGTCCGGGAGACCCGACATTTTGGCAATCCAGCATCCCAAAACACCATCTGACAGGCAGCCGGTTCCATATTGGTACTTGGGTCCTTCTTTTTCGAGTATTTTGAGTGCTTCGGGTGAATATCCCTGATTGTTGATGCCTTTATAAGCACTTTTTACAGGGTCTTCAGCTTCAAGCCCCAACCATTTAATCTGCTGAATAAAGTATTCACCGTCATACAATTCAGTTTCCATATAGGTTTTACCTTTTCTTATCAGTTCTTTGTAGGCCGAAACATCTTCACCAATGGTTTCTCCCATTTGAACGAGTGATGTCAAGGCTCCCAGGTAAAAACTGGTGCACATACCCTCAGGCCCCCAAAATTCAATGTCATACGTATTGTGATGGGGTTCTTCAACAATCCCCTTGTATTTCGGGTCCCATGTATGAATGCAATAATCCATGCTTTGTTTTACTTTCGGGAATATAGACTTCATCCATGGAGTGTCTCCTGAAATTCGCCATTCACGGTAAACTTTCATAATTCCACCCAGTTGCCCATCGGCAGCTGCATAAAAGCCGTGATCAGGATTTTTAATTGGCAGGGTGGCTCTAAATGTTTGATGTCCTTCATCATTCTGGTTTGCTGTGAACTCAGTTTCGCGCAACGTGCGCTCCATGTCAGGGAAAAGATGAGAAATTGACTGGGCATAATTCCACACATGCGTACACGAACCATGGCAGCATCCACCTTTATCGAAACAACCTTCCCACCCCCACAATTTTCCGTCTTTTTGCCTTAAAACGGTTGGAGATTTAAGAATTGTCAGGTTAGCAGCAACAGCTTCAATGACTTCTGCAGGCAGATCACTTTCGTAAAATGTTTGCGCAAACAAGTCGCTTTTGGAACGCAACTCGTCATAGTTCATCGACCAGTACCGGACGAGTTCTTTGATATCTTTAAACCGACCGGAATACCAGGGCTCGTAATACGTTCCGCTTAAATCAGGACAACAGGAGGAACCCGGTTCGCAGGAAACGGCAGCAGGAGATTTTTTATTCGGTTCACCAACGGGAGGCAATGCAACTCTTAATTCGGAGTGTGGACAATACCAGGCCATCATTAGTTTGATTGTTTTTTCTTCTCCCGGTTTTAAAATGAAAGGAACATAGATTGAAGCTCCGGGAGAGTCAGTGGTGGTAGTATCTTCAGTAAAAGAAAAGTTTTGAATGTCTTTCCACAACATGGAACGTGCATCAAACCAACCTCCACGGAACCAACATAAATCAGTAACGGTATGGTTGTCGTCGGTAAATATGGCAAAATCTCCCTTGTAATGCGGTTTATCAGGGAAACAGCTTTGTTGCAGCAAAAAACCATTCTTAATTCCTGCAATTGAACTTCCCTTTTCATATACGCCTCCCCAGGTACTTGGCAGCTCAATTTTCATGAAATTCTGAGCATGATAAGAAAAAGCAGCTTCCAGCGTTTTGCTACTGGTGTTTTTAAACGTGTATTCCAGAGAGCCTAACGGTAAACTGGAATTATCAGCGTCCGTTGGAATAAAAGGGCTCCACCCAGTAATACTGACATCCATTGGGATATCAGAATCTTCCAGTTTTATTTCACCGAACGGGAAACGTGTATTGAATGTAGCCTTGTTGAAACGTGGAAATCCGTAACTATTTTTACCCGCACCTCCCCCGGTTCCCGGATTTCCAAAAACTTTCCATTTTGGTACAGGTCCTTCAAGTATTTTCGTTCCGTTTTCGAATCCTTTAACAGCAATGGCAGCCATTAAAAAAGGTTCATTGAAAATATCAGGCGTATTTCTCACTGAAACATGTGAAATAGCTCCTGATCCTTCCAGACAAATCATCCCGGCGCCGAGCCCGCCCATTGGAAATGCAAGACGATTAAGATTCTCGCCCGAATACACAGCATTATAAGCTCTTTCTCGCAACTCTGTTGTACTGCTTTTACAACTTATTAAAAGAACCAGTATGGTTGAAAGCAAAAGAACCTGCATTTTAATTTTGTTCTCCATTTCGTTGGTTTTTAATTAGATGGTGTGATTATTTATGAATAACAATTACCCTTTTAACCCCTCTTTAGCCTCGGAACCTTTCACCATTCCGGCAACCGCTAAAAACATCATCATTGCCACAACCGCTCCGGCAATAAAAGAACCTTGCAGGCTTCCAATTGCATAAAATACGCCAATCAGCAATGGACCAATGGTTTGACCGATGCGCAGAACCATGCTGTTAACCGACATAAATGCTGCCCGTTCTTTGATGGAAGCAAAACCAACCAGTAAATTTTGAATGGAAGGAAGCAGCAATCCATGACCAAGTCCGAAAACCATGACCGAAACAACTACCTGGGTCCAGCTTTGACTAAACAGCAACGAAAGCATCGCCAGAAAATAAAAAGTGGCGCCCGAAAGTAATATTGTTTTTGACCGGAATCGTTTACTAATACGCCCCAATTGAGAAGAAGTTGCTGCCGTAACCAGCGACATGATGGACATCATCATTCCAATTTGAACAGACGAGGCATCCAATCTTTCGGAAAGTAAGATTGGAAAATAAGTCAGGTAAGCTCCATAAAGCAGCACAAAAACCAACATGTTTACCAGAAAAAGTCCCCAAACGCTTGACTTGTTGATGCTTTTCCATATCCGCCTGAAGTATTCGCCGATTCCCTGATGATCTTTTGGTTCAGGATTATTCAGGCCAAAAATGACAAAAATTGCGAGTGGAATTGCCAGCAAGGGCAAATAGAAAATGTATTGCCAGCCAAAAACAGCGATGAATCCGCCCAAAGCCGGGTAAGCTGCCGTTCCGATACTCAGAATACTGGCGTTGTAACCCATCAGTGCTGTTCGTTTTTCTCCGGCATATAAATCGCCGATCAGGGTAATGTTGATGCTCGAAAGTCCGGCTGCTCCAATTCCTTCAATAAATAAAAATACCAGAAGCAAGTGAAAATCACGCATAAACGAACACATGAAACCAGCAATTCCGAAGATAAAAAGTGAGGGGACCAACACCAACTTCCTACCAAAACGATCGGCCAGGATTCCGGAAACCGGAGTTAAAAATATCCCAGGAAGCGTGAAAGCAGCAATCAGCCAACCTACTTGTTGCGTGGAGATTCCAAAGTATTTGATGATTCCAGGGAAAGCCGGAGTGATGCTGGAAATTCCCATCACGGCAATCAGGGTGACACCGAATATAATGATCATGTTCCTTTCGATGCCTGATGAGCGTGAATTGGTCATAATTTTGGTGACTTGAAGAATTGGTATTGCTAAAGTAACAATTTATCGGCTCATCATTCTTCTTTTCATTTCCTGCAATACCTTTTTGCGCAATTCGGCCTCAGTTTGGTATAGTTTGATGATTTTCTGCGGAGTTAGTACCGTTCTGAATTCTTTGTAATATTTTTCACGAATGGAAATCAATTTTCCGGCAGTTTCAAGTTGATTAACAATCAATTGATCAGCTTCCTCTGCAGACAGACTGTCGGCATCTACTTTCATCAGTCTGGCCAGATTCCGAAAATCAATCGTGGAAACTTCACGTTCGTATTTCATGTAAATCGGACGAAACTGCTCAAAAGTAGCCTGATCGAGTTGTAATTGCAGCCTGATTTCACGCATTTTTGCCTGAACCATCCGCTCACGCAGCATTGGGAAACGATCAGGATTTTGCGATTGCACATTCAAACTGAAAAACAGAGTAAAAGCCACAATCAGAGTTGAAAATATATTCTTCATTTCAATTAGTTTAAATAAGTTATTGTGCTGATTCACTGACAATCGGGTCAGTTGTAAACATCGCGGCCAATTGCAGCAACTCATCGTCAGACAAATCGGCTAAAACATCATCAATTTCTTCGGAATTGGTTTCTACTGCAATTGTTCTATCAGGCACTTTTTCGGGAACAGTCTTTCCAATTTCCGTAACAGTAGTTTGTTTTGTAATTTCGGTATTTTGAATTATTGGGCGTTCAGCTGATTGATTCGTAATTACTGTCTGTTTTGATTCCACCTTTATATCAGTATCCGGAATAAAATAGCCGAGCAAAAACACAGCCGCAAGCGATGCTGCAACTGACACATTTCTCAAAAGAACCAATTTTCTTCTTCTACGGAGTTCTCTTTGTTTTGCTTTCAAAACCGTTTTTTCCGAAACCTGTTCAAAAAAACCGGCAGGTACTTTATATGGAGTATTTTTTCCAATCTCCTGAAATTCATTATTTTCGTTCATGTTAATTTGTTTCAATTTTGAAATTTTCTGTTTAAGCATGGTCAATCAGGTACTTTTTGATCTTTTCGCTTGCATAATGATAATTGGTTTTCAGCGTATTTATAGAAGAATTCAGGACTTGTCCGATTTCTTCATAACTAAGTTCGTCGTAATAGCGCAGGTTAAAAACAATCCTTTGCTTTTCAGGAAGTTGTAAAATAGCCTGCTGAAATTTGACCAGAATGGAATCGCTGTTCTCCGAATCGGTTTCTGAAAGTTCACCTGGCATTTTCTCTATTGATCCTGAATTCCTTACCCATTTCTTGCTTTTCCTGAAATGACTGATACACTCGTTGGTAGCAATTCGGTACAACCATGTATAAATTTCACTTTCGCCTTTAAATGAACCTGCAAAACGATATACCTGAATAAATGTTTCCTGCAAAATATCCTCAGCATCCTCGTGAGATACGACCAACCTCCGGATGTGCCAGTAAATTGGCTCTTTATAAATGTCCATCAATTGCAAAAACCCTTTATCTTTAGTGGCTGGATTCTTTATCATCGAAAAAATGTATGCATCAGCCGTTTCGTTCATCAATAATGTCATATTACGTTTTGGATGCAGAAAATTACCGAAAGTTAAATTCTGTTCCCGAAAATTTTCAAATAAGTGCGTATTTTTTTTTTTGTCATCACAATAATGCGTACCTGTTTCTTTAATCGAAATTTTAGAGAATTATATTTTACTTAATCAATTTATAGAAACCTGATTTCGCGAAATGAATTATTTTAAAACCTTATTTTCCAAGGAAACCTTAGTAGAAATATAGGAGAAAGAAGCTTTAACCTTATTGTCTGATTGATTTACAAATGGACAAATAAGGTTAAAAAACAACTTGGATTATGATTTCTACTAAGGTTGTTTAAATTGAAATAAGGTTTTTATAGGTATGTATTTCTGTGAAGAACCAATTTTTTCAAAAATAATTTGAATTTGCTTTTAACTTTTTAGTACTGAAAGCATCTTATATCAATACGATTTCAAACTTTTAAATTTTATGCCTTATGAAACGATTAAAAATGTTTATTGCTTTAAGTCTGCTGTTTATTGCTTTCAATTCATGCCAAAAAGAGGAGGTTTCTGCAACCATTGACGAGATTAAATTAAGTCAACAGGAAACACAGGCGGAGGAAGTTCTGGCCGATATTGACCTATTGGTTGACGAAGCTTTGGATTTAAATTATGGATTTCTCAAATCGGCAAGCATCGAAAGCGCTGTTTATTTGAGTGATTGCCCGGAAATAACCGTTAACAAAACCGCTTCACCACAGGTAATGACCATTGATTTTGGAACTTCCTGCACCGGAAAAGATGGAAAAATCCGTTCAGGAAAAATAATAGTGACCTCCACTTTATTTAATACATTTCCATCGGTCAGAACAAAATCTTTTGACAACTTTATCGTTAACGGTAAAAAAATTGCGGGTAGTGTGGTTAAAACGATTTCAAAGGATCAGGAAAATAACATCCGCACTGCGCAAATTCAGGAAAATATAACCATCACTTTCCCTGATACCGAAGGAACTGCCAATAGAGTTGCCAACCTTACCCGTCAATATCAGCGAAATACCTTGGAAAACCGCGGGGACAATCAGGTTGTAAGTTGGGGAACTGTTGAATTCACGCGCGTTTCAGGAGTAAAAGTAGCCAAAACGATTACCGCAGAAAAACCACTGGTGTTCAAAGCTGCATGTCACCATATTGTTAGCGGAACGGTTTCGTTTACCACAAGCAACAGCCGCAGTTGGACAATTAACTATGGAAATGGGGATTGCGACAACAAGGCAACACTGACAATTGGCGATAAAACCAAAGAAATCACGATCCGCTAACAACTGATCAGATCAGGATTTTCTTCAAATATATTATTTACCATATCGTTTTCCCCACAAACTTTTCAGTCGTTCGAATATTTTCACCTCAAGCGGATTGTTTTGTGGAGTATAAAAACGTTGGTTCTTAATTTCTTTCGGTAGAAAATCCTGTTCTGCGAAGTTGTTTTCAAACGAATGGGCATATTTGTATTCCTTGCCATAACCCAGTTCTTTCATCAGCTTTGTTGGCGCATTTCGGATGTGCAACGGAACCGGCAAATCGCCAGTCGATTTCACCAATGCAATGGCGTCATCAATTGCAGTATAGGCTGAATTGCTCTTGGGCGAAGTTGCAAGATAAATGGCACACTGCGAAAGTATAATCCGGGCTTCGGGATATCCGATTTTATGCACTGCGTCGAAAGTACTTTGAGCCAGCAACAAGGCATTAGGATTTGCCAAGCCAATATCTTCGGCTGATAAAATCAACATTCTTCGGGCAATAAATTTGACGTCCTCGCCACCTTCAATCATCCTTGCCAGCCAGTAAACCGCAGCATCAGGATCACTTCCGCGCATACTTTTGATAAAGGCCGAGATAATGTCGTAGTGCATTTCCCCGTTTTTATCGTACATGGCCATGTTGTTCTGAAGTCGGTCGATTACCTTTTCGTTGTTAATCGTAACGGTCTCATCTTCTTCTGAATTTACCATTAACTCCAAAACATTCAGCAATTTACGCGCATCTCCTCCTGAAAAACGAAGCAATGCTTCATCCTCCTCGATCAAAACTGTTTTTGTTTTCAGGTAAGGATCTTTGGTAAGCGCCAGATCGACAATTTTCAGAAGGTCTTTTTTTTCAAGAGATTTCAATATATAAACCTGACAGCGGGACAATAGCGGCGAAATAACTTCGAAAGACGGATTTTCGGTAGTGGCGCCAATCAGGGTAACCACGCCTTGTTCTACCGCGCCAAGCAGCGAATCTTGCTGCGATTTGCTGAAACGGTGAATTTCGTCGATGAAAAGAATTGGATTGGGATGGTTGAAAAACTGGGTTTTCATTGCCTTATCAATCACATCGCGAATATCTTTAACTCCCGAATTAACAGCGCTTAAGGTGTAAAATGGCCTGTTGAGCGTGTTTGCAATAATTTTGGCAAGGGTCGTTTTTCCAACTCCGGGCGGGCCCCAGAGAATGAACGAGGAAATTTTGCCGGATTCAATCATTTTGCGCAAAACAGCCCCTTCACCAATCAGGTGTTCCTGTCCGATGTAATCGTCTAAGGTTGCGGGGCGCAATCGTTCGGCAAGTGGTTGATTAGCAAACTGCATATTATTTAAAAGATTAATTGCAATAGCGTTTTATAATGTTGTAAGCATCCTGAATTCCCAATTCACCGGCTTTACTCAAATCCAGCGCGCCAGCTTCAACATCGTCGAGGTAAATTTTTGTAAGTCCGCGATTAAAATAGGCTTCGGCAAAGTCTGTTTCAATTTCGAGGGCTTTGTTTAAATCAGTTAAAGCACCTTCGTAATCGCGCATTTTACATTTTACGTATGCCTTATTGAAGTAGGCAAATGCAAAATTCGGATTAAGCTGCAAACAGGTTTCATAGTCGCTCAGCACATTGCTGTAATCAGTTACCGTTTCGATGGTGGAAACCTTTGTTTGTTTCGGATCTGACTTAAGTGGAACTGTGATTGCCCCTGAAGTTTGATTCAACTGATCGACAATGTCGGCTATTTTAAGGCTGCAATTTGCCCGTGAGAAATAGGCCAGTGCATTTTTGTTGTTCAGGTCAAGCGCTTTCTGAAGGTCTGTCATCGAATTGGTATAATCCTCAATCAGGCTGTAAAATATTCCCCTGCTCAAATAATTCTGACTTTCAGCATTGTTATTTTTTATCCTTTCGTTGAAGTAAAGGATATGATTTCTAAATACATCTTTCAGGTAATCAACTGGTTTGTTCGAGATCGTCACCACCGGATCATAATTATTGAAGTTATTGATCGTTTCGAGTTCAAGGTTATAATATTGAGTGCGTTCAAAATCAGCAGAATGCTTATCGTATGATGACAGAATGAATATCGGCTGCAAATCGATGATAATATTTTTGTTTTGAATAAGGCCATCATCAACAATTTTGTCATCAGGATTAGGTGTATTTTGTGCATCCGACAAGGTAAGCCGGTACCTTCTCCGATCGCGTTCTTCCTGAGTCTCTTTTTTTGGTTCAGTATTCTGCTCAGCATCAGGCTGATCTTTTGTTGCACCATTGTTTGATGCTGTTGAATTTGGATCAGGCTGCGCCTGAGTTTGTTGTGCCTGATTTTGCTGCGCCGGCAATTGATTCTGAGCTGATTGATTTGCCTGTTGTCTTGCCTTTGCAAGTGCACTTGAATCGACTTCTTTCGGATTGAACGCAAACTTTGGATCAAGTTTGGCTGCAATAGCATAATCTTCATCTGATCCGGGCAGTTTGAGGTTCTCCCTTGCAATACCGCGATTCATGTACGCATTTGCAATGGTTGGATCGATCTTTAAAGCCATGTTATAATCTACAATAGCGCCTCTAAAGTCTTCCAGTTTTTGTTTCACGATTCCCCTGTTATTAAAAGCGTATGCATTTTGGGGTTCGAGTTTGATACACTGGTCAAAGTCTCGCAAAGCCGCAGCATAATCGTTAAGCTCGAAACGGGCCAATCCGCGCAAAAGATATGCGTTTGCAAAATGTGGCCTGATAATAATTGCCTGATTTAAATCCCTTATCGCCCCCCGAAGGTCATTTTTAATTAATTTGGCATTGCTTCGGTTAATGAAGCTGTTTGTGAATTTCGGATTGATTTCCAGCGCTTTGTCATAATCAGCGATTGCACCATCAACGTCTTTCATTGAAATTTTTGCAATACCACGGTTGTTGTAAATATTTGCATTATTGGGATCGAGCTCAATGGCCCGGTTATAATCAGCGATGGATTTTGCAAAGTCGTTCAGCTGCAAATAGGCCAGTCCACGGTGCATAAATGCATCAGGATAATATGGTTTGATCTCGATGGCAGTATTGTAATCCAGAATTGCCCCTCTGAAATCTTCAAGCTGATGTTTGGCCAGTCCCCTGAAATAATAAGGTTCGGGCATGTGGGGTTTAAATCTGATAACAATATTAAAATTTTCGATTGCGCCAACATAGTTGCCAATCTGAATCCGGGTTTCACCAACGCGAATGTAATGGTCAATATTCAACTGACTGAAAGCCAGATTTGAAGCAAATATTAAAAGTAGGAAGATCAGTTTTTTCATGCGGGTGCAATTTATGCATAGCAAAAATAGTATTTTAGCCCGAAAGGCT
>DAITNH010000019.1:7291-9360 GCA_036834745.1 Prolixibacteraceae bacterium | reverse complement strand
TTTCATGCGGGTGCAATTTATGCATAGCAAAAATAGTATTTTAGCCCGAAAGGCTTCCTTTTCGATTTTTTTAATTATTTTTTGGGAAGATTAACTTCGAAAGACATAAATCTGAAAATATTTTTTGAAATTAGTTTAAATTATGGCGTTGTAATCATCAGTAAATGAAATTATAAGGAGAAATTAAAATGACAAAAAACCGATGCGAATGGGCACAGAAAAATGAACTAATGGCAAAATACCACGACGAAGAATGGGGAAAGCCTTTGCACAACGAACAGAAATTATTTGAATTTTTGATTCTGGAAGGAATGCAGGCGGGACTGAGTTGGTTGACCATCCTGAAAAAGCGCGAAAACTTCAGGTCGGCGTACGACAATTTTGATGTGAGTAAAGTAGCCGGTTACGGTCAGCAGAAGGTGGAAGAACTGATGTCGGATTCAGGAATAATCAGGAACAGACAAAAAATTGAAGCAAGCATTAACAATGCGAAATGTTTCCTTGAAGTAGCCGAAGAATTTGGAAGTTTTAACAAGTACATCTGGAGATTTGTCGATCATCAGCCGATTGTTAACCGATGGGAAAAGCTTTCAGAATTACCTGCAAAAACTGAACTTTCTGATATAATCAGCGCCGATTTGAAACAAAGGGGATTTAAATTTGTTGGTTCGACAATAATTTATGCACACTTGCAGGCAACCGGAATGGTGAATGACCATTTGGTTAATTGTTTTTGCCACCCGGAATGCAAAGTCAAAGAAGCCATTTAAATCGACACTTTCCTACTTAAATATAACTGGTATGGTCCGGAAAATAATCCATATGTCTTTCCAAAATGAGTATTGGCTCCTCCCGGCGATTTCAGAATATTTATTTTGAAGGCTGTTCCGTTTTTCGTGCGACATTGACAATAACTTTCTTCGGGTCACCACTCTCCATGGCCCTGTAATTCCGGCAGGACTATCGAAACGGTCGGTCCAGTCACCAGTAGTTAAAAGTTCGGCTTCGTATATCGGCAGCGGTCTGTTTCCAACCAAAGAAATATCTCCCTTCAATACATTTATCAACTGAGGGAGTTCATCAATATTCAGTTTGCGGATAATCTTCCCAACTTTTGTAATTCGCGGATCGCCAACCATCGTAGAATAATTTCCATGAATATGATTCGTAGCTAATTTTACATGGTTGTCTGCGGTTTCCGAATATCCTGTCAGATGCGCCAGTTCTTTAAGTCGTTTATCGGCATTAATGTACATCGACCTCAATTTATAGAAGTCGAAAACCTTATAACCTGAACCAACTCTTTTCGAGATATAAAGAACCTTTCCCCTCGATTCGAGACGGATTGCAATGCTGAAAATTAACAGAATTGGGGAAACAAGTAACAGTGCGATTGATGCAGAAACAATATCAAACGTACGTTTGAGCAATGATGGTTTAAAGGGTTTGAAAGCATTCATACCCGAAACCATTTCTCTGTTCGATAATGGTTTGGCTTGCTTTAAGATCAGAATTTTGTTGATAAGTGTTTCTGAGCTGATAGGTTTAACAAAAACAACCTCTATTCCTTTCTGAAGTGCACGAGATACTGTTTCCTCATTTTTTTCATCATCAAGAATTATAAATGGAATGGATTTCTCCGAATCAAATTGGTCAACCCAGAATTCATAAAAATCAAATCCATTGCTTCCCGGAAATATTCTTTCACAAATAATAGCATCAGGCAATCCTTTTAAGTCAATCCATTGACTGACAGAAAAAACATTGTCCATTGTGTCAATCTCAACCAAATGGTTTTCGAAAATAACAGGTGATAAAAACTCAGGATCGGCCCCGATGTGAATAATTTTCAACTTTTCCTTACTGTTCGTTCCCATATAGTAAGATTTAATTTGGATGTTTGTTTGTAGCTGACCAAATTTATATAAAAAAAAGTGATTTCTTCTGTGTTCCGGGTTTATCTTGGAGAAAGAGAACAAATGAATTATTGTGAATGGTTTACTGGGGATATAAAAAAAGAAAAAAGGATAGATTCTCTAATCTACCCTTTCCCTAAACCTAACTAAACC
>DAITNH010000019.1:3382-7191 GCA_036834745.1 Prolixibacteraceae bacterium | reverse complement strand
CTAACTAAACCAATAAAACTAATCAAACCTAACTTATGAAATGTGATAAATGTCTTTTTCTGTTCTGATTACGCTACAAAGATATGCTGCGGAATACGAATCTGTGTTAAGTGAATCTTAACTTTTGTGTTATAAAACATTAAATCATTAATGCCATTTTCCTTCTCATTGCGTAAAATCCAATCTGGTGCTGATTATAACAGGATAATCCAATAAACATTTCTGACCGTAGTATTTTATTGACATTAAATGGTTGATATCTTTTTCTACAAATTCTAAATAGCTGAATGGAATTTCTATTACATTTATCGAATTGTAGTAACCTCTAATCTTCAATAAATGAAAGAATTGGGCAATCCACAAAAATGCCAGGTTTCTGGAAACAAATTAAACTATTTCCGCGAAGGTCAGGGAGAAACTGTTCTTTTGGTTCATGGCATCACAACTTATTCATTTATCTGGGCCGAAATATTTCATCTATTAAAACCTGATTTCGATGTGATTGCAGTTGATTTGCCCGGTTGCGGGGATTCAGACAAGTCCGTTGAGGTTGATTATTCTTTAAAACATCAGGCCGAACTTCTCAAAGAATTTATTGATATTTTAAAGATACAGAAGGTTCATTTTGTAGGGCATGACGTTGGCGGGGGAATTGCCCAGATTTTTACTGTCAGGTATCCTGAAGCCATAATTACCAGTACTTTTATCAATACTGTCGCCTACGATTTTTGGCCGGTACAGCCTATCATCGCCATTCGCACGCCAATCATCAGACAATTGGCCATGGCCACACTCGACCTGGGAATGCTTAAACTAATCGTCCAACGAGGGGTGTATCACAAGGAAAAAGTTACTTCGGAACTGATGAACTATTTTTTTAAGCCAATGCAAAGTAAAGCCGGAAGAAAGGCTTTCCTGCACTTTGCCGCTTGTCTGGATAACAAGAACCTGATCGAAATTACCGGACTGCTTAAGAAAATTGAAACACCTGTACTTATTGTCCGTGGCGATGCCGATGTTTATCTGGGTTCTAACATCAGTAAAAAACTGCATTCAGATATTTCAATCAGTAAGTTGGTTATTATTCCAGATGCTGGTCATTTTGTACAATTGGACGAGCCTGAAAAGCTGGCCCAAATTCTTCAACAATTTATAAAAGAAAAAAGCTATGCAGCTTGACTTGAACGATTTACTCTCGAAAATTGAGGTTTTGGAGGCCGAAAATTCGGCTTTGTCTGAAAAGGCGGAGGATTCAATGCTTTTCGGAACTGTGGCCGAACTTATTTATCAGACCGACAACCCCATTCTGCTGATCGAGCAAATCCTTGAACGAATTTCAATATTAAAAAATATTCCATTCTGCGCTTGTTTTGATCACAATGACAGTGGCATTAATGTAATTGGTTTTTATGCCTCGTTTGGTGAATTTCAAACCGGCGATATACAATTGTCGTTTCCTGAATTTACCGGGAAAATCCATCCGAATGAAAGCTTTCTGATGCTGGAAAAAGATGACTTCGAATCGTATCATTTTTCCTTTCTGATAAAAAAACAACAATTTAAACCACAGAAAGCACTAATTATCAGATGTATTGCAAAAAGAATTCCAGATATCTATTTTCTTTTTTTGGATGATACCGAAACTGAAAACCATTTTTCAAAAATACTCATGTTGCTTCTCCAGGTTGCAAAACTTGCCACTGAGCGACTGGATAAAATATTCATCTTTAACGAATTGAATCATTTGAATCAGGAACTCGACAAACGTGTAAACGAAAGGACCATCGAACTTACCCGTATTAACAATAGCCTGAACAACGAGATCATAGAGCGTAAAGTTATCTTACGTGCCCTCGCCGAAAACGAAACAAAGCTCAGGTCGGTTTTTAATGCCGCCATTGATGTGTCTTTTATTATCGTCGATTTATCCAAAAGTTTTATCATTCGCAGTTTTAGTCCGGGGTCAGAGAAAATGTTCGGCTATAAAGCTTCCGAAATTATTGGACAACCGCTTGAAATCCTGCATTTGCCAAACCATACAAATGTAATGGCATCGATACAGAAAGATCTGACCCGATTAGGCGTGAGCAGAAAGGAAGAGATAATGCTTTGCCGTAAATCAGGAGAGCTTTTTCCTGCTATTCTAACAGTACATCCTTTGAGGGATGATGACGGAAAAGTTGTTGGCGCACTCAGCGTGAGTTTTGATATTACCGAATTAAAGCTCGTTCAGAACGAGTATATAAAAGCCAAAGAAAAGGCTGAAGAAAGCGACCGCTTGAAAACAGCTTTTTTGCAGAATATGAGCCACGAAATCCGCACACCTATGAACGCAATTATCGGATTTTCTGACTTACTGCCCGATTATTTCGGCGATGAAGAAAAACTCATTAAATACGCAAATATCATCAAAGAACGAAGCGCCGATCTGCTTGAAATCATCAGTGGAATCCTGGATATTGCCAAAATCGAATCGGGGCAATTGCCTGTCAATCAGGAAAAGCTTGAAATGAATGATCTGTTTAACTATCTCGAAACACTTTTTAATGACTACCAAAAGCAAAACAACAATATTAATCTTGAATTTAAACTTAAGGTTACCCAAAATATTAAAATGATGGATGTTATTGTTGATCAGGCAAAACTGAAACAAATACTGTTTAACCTGATCGGAAATGCCAATAAATTTACCCGTTCAGGAAAGATAGAAGTTGGCTGTAATCTTTATGAACCCAATATTTTTACTTTTTACGTGTCGGACACGGGAATCGGAATTCCAAAAGAAAAACATGTCGAAATATTCAGCCGCTTTATGCAAGCCAGTCACGATACCGCCCGTTTTTATGGTGGAACAGGCCTTGGACTTTCCATTGTTCAGGGATTATTGAACCTGATGGGTGGAAAAATATGGCTCGAATCAGAAACGGGAAGGGGAAGGACTTTCTTTTTCACCATTCCTTTTACTTCGATTGGTCAGCAGTTACAGCAAATTTCAGAAGTGAAAGAAACTTTAAAACCAGTTGGTTATCCAAGATTAAACATATTGATTGTGGAAGATGATGAATTTAATGCAGAATATTTATTCGAAATACTTGCGGATACAAATAATAATGTTGTCAAAACCCGTTATGGCCGAAAAGCAGTTGAAATATGCCATCAACAGGAAATCGATTTGGTTTTGATGGACATTCGCTTGCCCGACATCACCGGATATGAGGCTATTTCGCAAATAAAGAAACTGAAACCGGAAACTAAAATATTTGTACAAACAGCTTATGCAACTGCCGAAGACAAGCAAAAAGCGATGGACGCAGGTTGCGATGAATATCTGAGTAAACCAATCAGGCGCGATTGGCTTTTAGCACGGATTAAACATCATTTAAACGGTCATTTCAAAATGATATAAACTCATCCGACTTTCCAAAATTCAATTTTAGGTAATCTATGGGTTACAATCTTGGTATTGTCATTCCTCCATCTACTTGAACAACCTGTCCGGTCGAATATGGCATACTTCCGATAGCCATTGCTGCAGCAACTTTGCCTACATCTGCAGGTGTGCCCCATCGTTGCTGAATAGCCATTCCTTCCTTAAACAAGCGGTCGTATTTTTCCTGAACTCCGGAAGTCATGTCGGTACGGATTACTCCGGGTTGAATTTCGTAAACCGGAATATCAAACTCTCCCAGCCGGGATGCCCAAAGTTTGGTTGCCATTGCAATTCCAGCCTTCGAAATACAGTATTCGCCCCGGTTGACCGAAGCCACTGTTGCCGAAACCGATGAAACATTGATGATGCAGAAGAATTC
>DAITNH010000019.1:0-3282 GCA_036834745.1 Prolixibacteraceae bacterium | reverse complement strand
CGGGTACCGCCTGTTATAAATGCTACTTTTTTCATTGTTTATAATTTCGGTACTTCCACCCATCTGCGTTTTGCCCAGCTTTCGAGTCCTTTTTCGGCTAATTGAACCCCTTTTGCGCCTTCCAGCAAGTTCCAGCGGAAGGGTTCATCTTTCACCACATGTTTCAGAAACAGTTCCCATTCAGCTTTGAATGCATTGTCATACACTTCTTGCTCCGGAACTTTCGACCATCCTTCGTAAAAGTTGATCGGGTTGGGAATATCCGGATTCCAAACCGGTTTTGGAGTATTTCCGTAATGTTGGGTCCAGCATTCGCGCAATCCGGCCACTGCCGAACCTTTTGTTCCATCCACATGCAAAGTGAGCAAATCGTCACGGCGAACGCGTGTCACCCACGATGAGTTGAAATGGGCAATCACACCGCCCTCAAGTTCGAAGGTTGCATAAGCTGCATCATCTGCTGTACATTTATATACTTTTCCTGTTTCGTCAACCCTTTCAGGAATATGGGTGGTTCCAATACACGATACCGCTTTTACATTTCCGAACAGATTGTCAAGCACATACCGCCAGTGGCACAACATGTCCACAATGATTCCGCCGTCGTCTTCTTTGCGGTAGTTCCAGCTTGGACGTTGTGCAGGTACATTGAAGCCTTCGAATACCCAGTAACCGAATTCACCCCGAACCGAAAGTATTTTTCCAAAGAAATCGTTCTCCATCAACCGTTTGAGTTTCAATAATCCGGGCAACCACAGTTTATCCTGAACCACGCCGTGTTTAACACCAGCTTTTTCGCAAACCTCGTACAGTTCGAGTGCCGAAGCTGTTGAAACTGCAACTGGTTTCTCGCAATACACATGTTTCCCTGCTTTGGCAGCCATCTTTACGGCATCGGCACGTCTTCCGGTGGTTTGCGCATCGAAATAAATCTGGTAATACGGGTTATTCATCACTTCGTCGAGGTTGGTAGTGTACTTTTCTACTCCCGACATTTTACACAATTTGCGGAGTTTTACTTCATCGCGGCCCACCAAAATGGGGTCAGGCATAATGAACTCAGAAGGACTTACCTGAACACCGCCCTGTTTAATAATTTCAACGATAGAACGCATCAGATGCTGATTCGTTCCCATACGGCCGGTTACGCCGTTCATGATGATTCCTACTTTGTGGATGATCATATTTTGTGTTTTATTTGGTTATTTTTCTTTTTCAAGCCCAAGTTGAGGAGGATAAAAATACCCCATAGTTGATGTGGCTACGCCCAGCCGGTACTGCCGATTTTGCATCAGGCACGTTTTTTTGTTTTTCGCCGGAATGTTAGTCGAATAAATTCGCACTTCTCCAGGAAGACTGGTCACAATTTCTTCGCGCCAGTCGCCCAGAATATCGGCTACAAACATCACATTTCCTTCAATTTTTAGAAAACTTTCGCCTTTGTATTTGAAAAGATTGCTGTTGATGTTCAGTTCCTTCAGGTCGTCGGCGTCCCACCAAACAGGGCGGGGATTGAGTGAACCCATATCTTTATCCGACAGTCGTTTGCCTTGTGAGGAATACATAAAATACTGATCGCCACCTTTGGCTTCGCCTGCATAGCATTCCATGCCCGGATATTCCGGATCGATGTCGCCAATCATTCCCTGCGAATGAACATGCGTAGTTTTTCCTTCGAAGCCCCAGATAATTTCACCTGTTCGTGCATCAACAAGGCAAACGCCGTTTTTTGGGGAGCGGCTTTCAATTCCGTAGAAAATCTCCATCCCAGGACGAGCCGGATCAATATCGGCAATGTAACCTGCATCATTGTGCCCAAGGCCAGTCTGCCACATCGGAATGCCATTGTTATCAAGGGCCGCTGTACCGATAATCAGTTCGTCTTTGCCGTCAAAATCTATGTCGGAAGCCATAATGCCGTGTTGCCCCTGTCCTTTGTAATTGGCGTATTGGCCAGTACTTTCCCAGTACCAGATTTTCTTCAGGTTTTTGTCGAGCGCCAACGTTTTGATGATAGTGTAAGTCCCGCGTTGCTGAACTATCGCCGGATTCACTCCATCCAAATAGGCGACAGTCAGAAAATTCCGGCTCCAGTAGTTGTAGGATTCAAATCCGTCTTTCGAAAGCCAATCCTGACGGGTAATCAGCTTCCCAGTTTCACCGTTTAGTTTCACTAGGTATTCCTTTCCGTCCAAAACATGGCCATCCATTTCACGTGGGTCGCCTTCTCCGGCTTTGGCATATACCTCCGCCTTTCCGTCGCGGTCGATGTCGTAAATCAGGTAAGGCGAGTACCATGTGCCGGTTTCAATGGCCCAGCCCATGTCGTAACGCCACATAAATTTTCCGGTCGACGAATAAGCGTCTAGTTTATAAGGCTCCGGACTGCGTTTCCAGTATCCTGGTTTGTGATAGGGGTCCACATTGAAATCGGGATGCTGAATCACAAAATCATAGGCTCCGTCTCCATCCAGATCACCAATCCCAATTCGCTTGGCCTTAATTTGTTCGTTCAGTTTGATGGATAAATATGGTTTATTGTCAGAAAGTGTGAATACGTATGCTTCGCCCGGACAATCAGTCTCCTTGCCCTGCACTACTTTTTTCACCCGGTAATAATATCCGTGTCCTGGTTTTACCGATCGATCCAGATAATCGGTAGTTAATTTAACCGGTTCCGAATTTACCTTTTCGAATCCAGTGTAACCAACATCTTTTCGGTAAATGTTGAAAGTTGTTTCGGGAGAGTCTTCCTTAAGCGATCTCCAACCCACGTAAACTTCTGTTTCTGAAATTGAAAGGGCAACCACGCCGCGGTCGATTTTCTCGCCAATGGGAAGTTGTGCCCGCGACACACTCCCAATCATGATCAGCAAAACAAACGGAATCAGCTTTATTTTTTTCATATCAGGTGTGTTTTAGGTAAGCCTCTTTAATTTTCTTCAGGTATTCATGTTGGTCGGTTGCCCAGTATTTATCCGAGAAAATTTCCACTTCGTTGTATCCTGAAAAACCTGCTTCTTCAACCCAGCCGCGTATTTCAGGAACATTGATGCAACCATCGCCCATCAAACCACGGTCATTCAGGAAATCGATGGTTGGCACATTCCAGTCGCAAACATGAAAGGCAAACAGGTGATTATTTGCAGCACAGCGTTTAATTTCTGACTGCAGGGTGTCGTCCCACCATAGATGATAGACATCAACGGCAACTCCCACCCAATCCGAATTAATCATTTCAGCCATGTCGTTGGCTTGTTTCAAAGTATTGATGGCCGATCG
>DAITNH010000018.1:27732-30376 GCA_036834745.1 Prolixibacteraceae bacterium | reverse complement strand
TATGTCTTATTTCCCATTTTGGATTTAAAACTTAGCTTTGCGCCAAAATTAAAAACATTAAAAATGAGTGTAGAAAAGGAAATTCAGGCACGGAGCGGCTTGAAATGCGAATTCTGTGGCGCAACCGACGACCTGAAAGTTTATGAGGTTCCACCTGCCTATAACGCAAAAGCCGATCAGTGTGTGTTGGTTTGCGAAACTTGTCAGGATCAGATTGAAAATCCGGAAAAGATGGATGCCAATCACTGGCGATGCTTAAATGATAGCATGTGGAGCACGGTTCCTGCCGTTCAGGTAATGGCTTGGCGGATGTTGCACCGCCTGAGTGGAGAAGGTTGGTCGCACGATTTACTCGATATGCTTTATCTTGATGAAGATACGTTGAAGTGGGCACAATCTACCGGCGAGGGGATTTCGGCAGATGATGATGACATAAAGCATATTGACAGCAATGGAGTTGTCCTTCAGGGTGGCGACACAGTGGTGCTGATAAAAGACCTTGAAGTAAGAGGGGCTGGTTTTACTGCCAAACGCGGAACAGCAGTTCGCGGAATCACTTTGGTTTCCGATAATCCCGAACAAATTGAAGGTAAAGTAAACGGCCAGCAACTTGTTCTTTTGACTAAGTTTGTGAAGAAATCGACATAAAATACGCAAATGTAAAAAAGCCGCTCTCCATTTTTCAGGAAAGCGGCTTTTTCATCGGGTGCCGCGATTTTTAATCGCGGATTTGAAGCCGAAGGTTAAAAACTCCGCACCCCCTAAACCACGTATGTTCTTGAAGTCGTGTCGCCACCTCTTCCGGTCCAGTTGGTGTGGAAGAATTCGCCGCGGGGTTTGTCAATGCGTTCGTAAGTGTGTGCGCCGAAATAGTCGCGCTGAGCTTGTAGCAGGTTGGCAGGCAAACGTTCGCTGCGCAATCCGTCGAAGTAGCATAGAGCGGAAGTCAATGCTGGAACCGGAATTCCGTTGGTCAGTGCAGTTGCGCAAACACGACGCCATCCGGCCTGTGCTTTTTCAACGATTTCTTTGAAGTGTGGATCAAGCAGCAAGTTCGACAATGCAGGGTTTTTGTCGAATGCAATTTTGATGTCTCCCAGGAACCTTGAGCGGATGATGCAACCACCACGCCACATCAAAGCAATGCCGCCGTAATTCAGGTTCCAGCCGTATTCTTTTGCGGCTTCCATCATCAGGTTATAACCTTGTGCGTATGAAATGATTTTGGCTCCGAACAATGCATCTTTCAGGTCTGAAATCATCTGAGCTTTGTCGATGGTTTTATCCACAGCAGGTCCGCTGATTACTTTGGAAGCTTCAACACGCATGTCTTTTTGAGCTGACAGGCAACGTGCAAATACCGATTCACCGATCAAAGTCAATGGGATTCCAAGGTCAAGGGCTGTAACAGCAGTCCATTTCCCGGTGCCTTTTTGTCCGGCAGTGTCGAGAATTTTTTCAACCATCGGTTCGCCGTCTTCATCTTTGAATCCAAGAATGTCGCGGGTAATTTCGATCAGGTATGAATCCAGATCGCCTTCGTTGTATTTCTTGAAAACATCGTGCATTTCGTCAGCGCTCAGCCCCAGCATTTCTTTCATCAACTGATAGGCTTCGCAGATAATTTGCATATCGCCATATTCAATTCCGTTGTGTACCATTTTTACGAAGTGACCTGCGCCACCTTCGCCAACCCAGTCGCAGCATGGGGTGCCGTCTTCAACTTTGGCCGAAATAGCCTGAAAAATATCTTTCACAGCAGGCCATGCAGCAGGTGATCCGCCGGGCATGATCGATGGTCCGAGTAAAGCGCCTTCTTCACCGCCGGAAACACCGGTTCCGATGTACAATAAACCTTTGCTTTCAACATATTTGGCACGGCGAATCGTGTCAGGAAAATGCGAGTTTCCGCCATCGATAATGATATCGCCTTCTTCAAGATGAGGAATAATCAGTTCGATGAAATCATCCACCGGTTTTCCTGCTTTTACGAGCATCATCACTTTGCGGGGTTTTTCCAACGAAGCGCACAATTCTTCAATCGAATGCGCTCCGATGAAATTTTTACCGGCGCCACGACCAGCCATAAACTCGTCAACGCGAGCAACTGTGCGGTTAAAAACGGCAACGGTAAAGCCTTTGCTCTCCATGTTCAATACAAGGTTTTCGCCCATCACGGCCAAACCGATTAATCCAATGTCTGCTAATTTTTTCATTACTTATCGTTTTTGAAATGTTTGTATTTATATGTCAATAGTTCAACCCTTTCAGGGTTGTGTTTGCTTTGGGTTTTTTCTCCACGGGTTTCACCGTTCGACTGAGCTCACGCCGAAGCCCGCGGTTATTCAAATTTAACCCGTTCCGGGTTTGTTTTTGTAAAAGTCCGATGGACTTAAATATTAATGACCTCCGGAAAAATCGGAAGGAATTGCGATGATCTGATAGTAGAACCCTGAAAGGGTTCAATATTTCAATGAATAGCAAACCCCATTTTTTTCAATACTTCAATTGTTTTTTCTTCAATATTTTTTGCCTGAATCGTAAACGCCGGAAACTCCCTTCGGACAGGGTAATCGCCACGCAGTTGTTCAAATTCCGATGGATCTTTTCGGAAATCCTTATCATCGTTCCGGATATCGTAAGT
>DAITNH010000018.1:22521-27632 GCA_036834745.1 Prolixibacteraceae bacterium | reverse complement strand
CAAATTCCGATGGATCTTTTCGGAAATCCTTATCATCGTTCCGGATATCGTAAGTGGCAAGAATGGCTTTTGAAACGATTTCCTGTTCGCTCAATCCGGTTCCATCCAGTTCAAAAACCGGATTTGCCGGAAGTTCTACTCCTGAAGGTTGCCAGTTTTCCAGTCCAAGATGGAAGAATTGGCTGATGGCATGAACGCTCATTTGCGTACCGGTGGCTTTTCCGTCTTTCGAATAACCTGCAATGTGCGGCGTTGCAATTTCGGTCATCGCCAACAATTCCAGATCGATGTCCGGTTCATTTTCCCAGCAGTCGCAAACAAATCCTGAAATCTGACCTTTTCGCAAGGCGGCTTTTACTGCATTTGTTTCAACCACTTCACCGCGGCAAGAATTGATCAGAATCGGCTTGCGTGTCAAACCGGAGAAGAATTCTCCTGATCCTAAATGAAACGTGGCGTCTTCTCCTTTCAAATTCAGCGGAACATGCAAAGTGATGATATCGGCTTCTTCCATCACTTGTTTTATACTGACAAAAGCGGCTGAACCTTCTGCACGTTCGCGTGGCGGGTCGTTCAGCAAAACTTTCATTCCGAGTAAATCGCAAATTCGGGCAACTTTACTGCCCACATTTCCAACGCCAACTACACCAATGCAAAGATCTTTCAGGTTTATTTTTTTTGTTTCCGCCAAAACCATGAGTGTGGATGCGATGTATTGTTCCACCGATTTACTGTTGCAGCCCGGAGCGTTCGTCCATTTGATTCCGGCAGCATCGCAATAATCGGTATCAATATGGTCGTAGCCAATGGTTGCTGTCGCGATGAATTTGACCGATGAACCGGCCAGCAACTTTTCATTGCAAATGGTTCGGGTTCGGGTAACAATCGCATCGGCATTTTTCACTATTTCCGGAGTCGTTTTTGATCCGGGCAGATAGACTATCTCGGCAACTACTTCAAATGCTCCGCGGATATAGGGGATTTTATCGTCAATTATAATCTTCATAGTTCTCAAATATTTCGGCAACTGCCTTTTACCCGTTTATTGTCGTCCGATTTGGTGGCATAATAATTTTTCACCATTTCGTCGAGTACGGCACTTGTTCGGGCGGCAGTCTTTCCGTTACTTACACATTCTTCGACTCCGCGCAATTCGTTCACTACCTGTTTGATCAGATAATGTTGAATGTTTTCAGGATTTTGGAAGCTGAAGCTAACTGTTCCTTCAGGAGTGGTGAGTTTTACATCGCCATGCTGAAAGCTGGAGAAGGTCAGTTTTCCCTTGGGTCCGTTGATTTCAATGATATCTTCTTCGTTTCCTTTGGCGACTACAAAACACCAGCTTCCTGTGCCAATTACACCGTTTCCAAACAGAAATGTTCCGGTAACGGTATCCTCTGCCTTGTAATAACCGGCATGATTAACAGCCATTCCATGAACCTTTACCACAGGACCAAATAAAAAATCGAGGTAATCCAACTGATGAGAAGCTAAGTCGAAAAAATACCCGCCTCCGGCAATCTCCGGATTCACATGCCAGAATTGAGTTTCAGGTTTTAAATCACGGTCGGGTACTGATTTGTGCAGCCGAATATTTACAGTCAGCGGTTTTCCAATGATTTCATTATCAACCAGCTCTTTTACTTTCAGAAAAGCAGGAAGTGTTCTTCGGTAATAAGCGACAAACAAAGGCATTCCGGTTTCTTCCGACACGCGGAGCATTTCCCTGCATTCCTGATAATTGCGTGCCATTGGTTTTTCCACATAAACCGGTTTTCCAGCTTTCATGGCTGCGATGGCATACGATGCATGGGTGTCGGGTGGGGTAGCAATGTAAACTGCATTTACTTCCGGGTCATTGATCAACTCATTGGCATCGGAATACCATTTCGGAACGCCATGCCGCTCTGCATAATCCTGAGCCAAAGTAGCATTACGGCGCATCACTGCCACCAACCTGGAATGTTCCACCTTGTTAAAAGCCGGACCACTCTTCAGTTCGGTCACATTTCCACAGCCAATAATTCCCCAGTTTACTTCCTGAATTTTATGCATTCTATTGTTGATTAACGATTAACGATTAACGATTTGTGATTAACGATTTCAGGAAATTGGAAGGGCAATCAATCTGCAATCGTTAATCTTCAATCTCAAATCGTTAATCAATATTTAAACCGGTCTTTAAACGCCCAAAGCCCCAACGCAGGATTCGAAATGTAGAAAATTTCTTCTCCATCGGCCATTGTATTATAACCATCGCGCAATTTGGCCGGATCGTATTTTGCAGTTACCTCGTCAATATCTGCATATTTAAAGCCAACACTTTCAATTTCAGCCTGACTTAAGTTTTCTGTTCCTTTTCCCGGGCAATAAGTAATATTGAAACGTCCTTCCGAAGAGCCGTGAATAAGGTGGGCTGCGGCGCTCAGATTGTTGCGAAGTTCTTCGTTTTCGTCGCAAAATTTCAAAGTTGCCGGAGTTCCGAAGTAGCCGTATTTGCGGATCAGACGATCGATTTCCTTGTCTTCGCCGAACTCTTTCAGGGCAGGAGCCAAAACGATCAGTTCGCCGTCATCGTCAATTGCCATGCGGGTTCGGTAAATGGATTTGTTGCCCAACCAGGTACTTTTGAATTCGGTAGGATCAAGATAAACCACCACTTTTTTCAGCGGTTTATCAAGCATTTCGAAGTTTACCAGTAAAGCTAGTTTGGCAGCTTTGTCGAATACTTCAAAGTCGTCGCCAATAAATAATCCACGTGTTTTGATTTTACCGTCGGTTTTGTCCAGTCCAACTACCGTTTGCACGTAAACAATCGGCATCTGATTGGTGAAATTATCCGAAGCATAATTGAAAATGCGGCGAACAGGTGTGTCGGCATGACCCATCATTTTCTCCATTCCGTAAGCTGCGCCCACAAAATGGCTTTTGTTGATTCCTTCCACGCCACCTGTTCCGACGAAAATATTCTTGTTGTAATTGGCCATTCCAACAACTTCGTGCGGAACAACCTGACCGATTGACAGAATCAGATCGAAGTTGCCTTCAATCAGTAATTTGTTGACTTGGGCGGGCCAAGGAAATTCAACGGCTCCGCCCGAAACTTCTTTTACAAATTCGGCAGGAACGGTTCCAACTGTCACCACATCGTTGCGCCAGTCGTGCTCGCGAATCAGCGAGGCAGGCATGGCGCCAAACATGTGACTGATCTGGTGATCGGTCATTGGTGTATGAGTTCCCAATGCAGGCAAAACATCTGTTAACACGTCGCCATAAAAATTCCAGGTCATTTCGGTCAACTCACCGGCCCGACTTGGCAAACGGGTATAATCCGGCGGAATCGCCAGTACTTTTTTTCGTGGCCCCATTTTCGAAAACGCCTGATACAGACCAATCCGAAGATGTTCGGCGGTCAGTTCAAGGTCCGTAGAGCCTATTTCATAATACAACATTTTATTTACGATTTAATGATTTACAATTTACTATTTGCTTTCAGAACTATTCTTCTTTGAATTGAGCTTTTTCTTCATTGTCGTAATAGAACTGACAATAATTTTGAATAATTCCATATTTTCCTTGACTAAATCATCGAGCAAATTGGATTTAATCAATCCAGATTCAGCAATAAGCTCTAACCAGTAAAGGGTTTCATCGAGTTCTTCTTCAACCATTTTTAGCTTATTCAGGAAATCTTTATCTGATTTACCCAGGCAAGCGGAACGATAATTTGCTCCAGGCGATGTCCCTGAACGAATGATTTGATTACCAAGAGTTTTGCCTGTGATGTTGTTTGGTAAACTTTCAGAAAGCTTAATTATCCTCAAGGCAAAAACCTTTAACCTTTTCTTTAAATCTTCAGCATTCATACTATTTACAATTTTACTATTTACAATTTACTATTTAATTCCTTGCGAATTTATCACCAATAAAATATGAACAAATATTAAATTACTATATGCTTCCTCATTGTTTCTTTTTTTAATAATGGTAAATAGTCAATAAAAAAATAGTAAATTCTATAAATGGTAAATAGTAAATTAATAAATTGTAAATAATATCATCGTTTCACCCTCGCGTTTCCGCCCCAGATGCTCCAAACCATGTCTTCGTCGGCAGGTTGTGCATAATCTGTGAGGAATGTGGTTGCCAAAGCACCGGTTGCCCAGCCAAACTGCGGCCATTTTTCCGGTTCCCAACCTTTCAGGATACCATAAAGCAAACCGCCCACAAAACCGTCGCCACCGCCGATGCGGTCGAGAACGGTGATTTTGCGTGGTTCGATAACCTGCCATTCGTTGCCTTCGAGCATGATTGCACCCCAAAGGTGTTCGTTGGCGCTGATTACCTGACGCAATGTAGTCGCAAATACCGATGCATTTGGAAAAGCCTCCTTTACGCGGTTGATCATTCCTTTGAATCCATCAATTTCGGCTTCAATTCCTTTTCCACCAGCTTCAGGACCTTGAATACCCAAACAAAGCTGGAAATCTTCTTCATTTCCAATCAGGATATCGGCAACCGAAGCGATTTCAGTAAAGCTTTCGCGCAATTCCTTGTCGCGTCCTTTCCAGAATGAAGCACGGTAATTGAGGTCGAAAGCAATGCGAGTTCCGTATTTCTTAGCTACACGTGCAATTTCAAGACAAAAAGTAGTGGTTTCGGGCGACAAAGCTCCAATCAATCCTGAAAGATGAACAATCTGAACACCTTCTTTACCGAAAATACGTTCCAGATCGAAATCTTTTACGTTCAAAGTACGGCCAACTTCGCCGGCACGGTCGTTTTGCACGCGTGGGCCGCGGGTTCCATAACCACTGTCGGCAATGTTGAACTGATGACGGTAACCCCAGGGATCGCCTTGAGCCACTTCAGGGCCTTCATAATCCATGTTTCGGCTACGAAGACTACTTTTAATAAATAGTGCAATCGGACTATCTTTAACAAAGGTAGTTAGCACTTTAACCGGAAGTCCTAGTGATGAGGAAATGTTTGCAACATTTGTTTCTGCACTGGTAGCCTGCATTTCGAACAGGTTACTGCTGTGAACCGGTTGTCCGTTAACCGGCGTGATGCGAACACCCATGCTGGTTGGAACCAACAGGGAATATTTA
>DAITNH010000018.1:19040-22421 GCA_036834745.1 Prolixibacteraceae bacterium | reverse complement strand
GCGCTGTATCCGCCGTCAACCGGGATTACAATTCCGGTTACGAACGATGAAACATCAGAAAGAAGGAATAGGGTAGCGCCCTGCAAATCTTCAGGTTCGCCAAATTTGCCCATTGGCGTGTTGTTTACAATTTTTTGACCACGGGCAGAGAAATTGCCGGTTGCCTGATCCAAAACTAAAAAACGGTTTTGGTCGGTGATGAAGAATCCCGGAGCAACAGCATTTACGCGGATTCCGACTTTGGCCAGGTGTACGGCAAACCATTCTGTGAAATTATTGACGGATGCTTTCGCTGCCGAATAGGCCGGGATTTTAGTGAGCGGTTTGTAAGAATTCATAGATGAAACATTCAGTACCACTCCTTTTTTATTTTTTAGCATATCGGTGGTAAAAACCATTGAAGGCAGCAAAGTTCCTTTGAAATTGAGGGCAAAAACCTTGTCAAAACCGTCCATTTCCAGTCCGTAGAAAGTGTCTTCCAGATGGTCAAGGCTGTCTTCATTCATCTGCTCAACTTTGGTTGTAGCTGTAGGGTGATTTCCTCCGGCACCGTTAATCAGCAGGTCGATGTCTCCCAGTTTCTCATTAATCTCAAGCTTGGCTTTGATCAATGAATCTTTGTCGAGCACATTGGCTTCAACGCCAATTACTTCAGCGTTAAATTCTTTCGAAATCTCTGCGGCTACCTTGTCGGCTACTGCTTTATTAATATCGGCAATTGCAATTTTTACCCCAACCGAGGCCATTGCTTTTACCATTGCTGAACCGATAACACCTGCGCCACCGGTTATCACACATACTTTACCTTTGAGGTCGTTAAAACTGATTGGATTCATCTTCTTATAATTTAGTTATTTATAATAATCAAGGTTTTCTTTTGTAATAATATCAATTGATGTATAGTTTTCATTGTTTACCTCTTTTTTAAGCACAAGGTTTTCAAAAAGTGTAATAATCGCACGATACCCTTGTTCTTCAGGTCGTTGGCAGATAAGAAAGTCAATAATCCCTTTTTTTAGGAAATGGATGTTTTCATTGATCAAGTCATGACCGATTACACGTATTCCAGACAAATTTGTTTCCTCGATTAACCGGGCCAGGTAATAAACCTGCGAATTGGTTACAAAAATGCCCTTGATGTCGGAATTTGATTTTAACAGGTCTGTTATTTTAGCCTGACAGGTTATATCGGTCGGGTCAGTAATTTCAAGCGTGATTAATTTCTTTTTTGCTGAAGATGAATTTGCATTGAAATATTCATAGAATCCTTTCTCTCTTTGCACCAGATGGTTCATGTTGTCTCTTTCTTTCGCAAAATTGAGAATCAGAATGGAGGCATTTTCAGGAATTGAATAATCAAGCAACTTCGCTGCGAGTGTTCCCGATTGGAATGAATCCTGACCGATGTAACTTAATTTGTCGCTGTCTTTAATGTTTGAATCAATGAATACATAAGGAATGGCGCGTTTTTTCAGTTCCGCAATAAATTCCTTCGATTCCCTTGAAAAGAAGGGTGCAAGTACCACTCCCTCCGGATTGTTATTGAGGATTAGTTCAGCTTCTCTTTTAAATGTTCTTGTGTCGGTTTGTTTGAAAAGATGAATGCTAATGTTGACCCCGTATTGCTGAATCTCCTGAAATGCCTTGCGAACGCCAATCATTGGCTTATTCCAGTATGATTCGGACGAAATTGGTTCAGGAAAAAGCAAAGCAAACGAAAAAGTTTTTTTTGATGCAAGTGTGCTAGCCAATATGTTGGGCTGGTACTCCATTTCATTAATAATTGTAAGGATTTTATTCCGCGTGGCCTCGGATACTTCTCCACGCTTATGAATCACACGGTCAACTGTTCCGATTGAAACGTTTGCCTTTAGTGCAATATCCTTAATTCTGGTGCGGTTAATTGCTTTGATAAATTTCAATTTTAATGTCAAAAATATTTGGCAGCAACAAAACTAAATAATTTTCTCTTAGTGTCGTGTGCGAACACGGAAAAAGTATTGTATAACATTTTTAGACGATTTTGGTTTTTTTGGGTTGCAGGATTAATATTTAGTATCTATTTTCGTGTCCGTACACGGAATGTTTTTAGTTTTATTTATGTATCAGTAAATTAATACAATATGCAATTAGGAAAATTTAGTTTGGGAATTGGTGACCGGTTTTCGCACCAGGGCGTTGCACAATTGCGGGCAATTGTAAAAGCCAATCAAACCGGATTGGACATTAGTCCTGTTTGGAACAAGTCGAACCGCGAACATATTTACGTTCATTCGCATCCTGCAGATGTAAGGAAAGAGGCCGATGCAGCCGTTGCCGCACTGGGTTTCTCCGGAAAATACTTTGTTGATGCCGACCATATTAATTTGGGAACGGTAGCACCATTTGTTGAAACAGCCGATTTCTTTACGCTTGACGTAGCTTCTTTTATCGGAAAAGAAAGTCCGGACGCCGAGGTGAAAGATTTTGTGGCTTCGTGCAGTAAATACATGGGCAGACTTTCTATCCCCGGAATTGATCATCCGATTGAAGTAATCGAAGAATTGCTGGTTGTAATTGCAGGTAAATTTTTGGCAGCTACCAAACAGGCTTCCGAAATTTATAGTTTCCTGAAAGAAAAGAAGGGCGAAGGCAATTTTATTACTGAAGTTTCAATGGACGAGGTTGAAACTCCTCAAACTCCTGTCGATTTGTTTTTTATCCTGAAGATGTTGGCTGATAAAGGCGTTCCGGCGCAAACAATTGCTCCTAAATTTACCGGACGCTTTAATAAAGGTGTCGATTATACCGGAAATGTTGATCAGTTTGCCAGAGAATTTGAAGAAGATGTTCTGGTGATTGATTACGCAATTAAAGAATTCGGACTCCCTGCAGAATTGAAACTTAGCGTTCACTCCGGAAGCGATAAATTCACGATTTATCCGATTATGGCTGGAATCATCAAGAAATACGACAAAGGTCTGCACGTAAAAACTGCCGGAACAACCTGGCTCGAAGAAGTGATTGGGTTGGCTTTGGCTGGCGGCGAAGCTTTGGAAACAGCAAAGTCGATTTATACCATTGCTTTGGGCCGAAAAGACGAACTATGCGCTCCGTATGCCGATGTAATTGATATTGACGATTCAAAACTTCCATCAGCAGAAGAAGTTGCCGGATGGAGCAGCGAAAAATTTGCCAATACCCTGCGCCATATTCCCGGACATCCGGACTACAATCCAAATTTGCGTCAGTTGATTCATGTGGGATACAAAGTTGCATCTGAAATGGGCACAACTTATACCGACCTTCTGAAAAAATACGCCGATGTAATTGGTAGCTGCGTAGAGGAGAATATTTATGACCGCCATTTGAAGAGACTTTTCAATTTATAATTTACTATTT
>DAITNH010000018.1:0-18940 GCA_036834745.1 Prolixibacteraceae bacterium | reverse complement strand
ATGACTGCTGACGATCTTAAGAAGTTTGAATAAATTGAAAATGGTTGAAGAAGAACTCGATGAAACGCTTTACTGGCTGGAACTCATAGTCGAATCTGGTTTGCTTAAGGCAAATTTGCTCGATGATTTAATTAAAGAAAATCAGGAACTGTTCAAAATAATAGTCAGTTCAATTACCACAATGAAGAAAAAACTCAACTCGAAAAGAGATAATTCTGGGAACAAATCGTAAATGGTAAATTAATAAATTGTAAATCAAAACGATATGAAAAAATTTATGGACGAAAATTTTCTGTTGCAAACCGAAACTGCAAAGAAATTGTACCACGAACATGCGGCCAAAATGCCGATTTTTGATTACCACTGTCACATCAACCCAAAAGATATTGCCGACGACCGGAAATTCAATACGATTACTGAAATCTGGCTGGCTGGCGATCATTACAAATGGCGCGGAATGCGTACCAACGGGGTAGCCGAAAAATATTGTACCGGCGATGCCGGCGATTGGGAAAAGTTCGAAAAGTGGGCGGAAACTGTTCCTCATACTTTGCGGAATCCATTGTTTCACTGGACTCATTTAGAACTGAAAAAATTCTTCGGAATCAACGAAGTTTTAAGTCCGAAGAATTCACGTGCAATTTACGATGCCTGCAACGAAAAGCTCCAAACTCCGGAATACAGTTGCCGTAACATTATACGGATGGCCAACGTGCATACCATTTGTACCACTGACGATCCGGTTGATTCGCTCGAATACCATCAGAAAATTAAAGCCGACGGATTTGAAGTTGCAGTGCTTCCTGCCTGGCGTCCTGATAAAGCCATGATGGTTGAACAGCCAATCTCATACAACGAGTATATCAACCAATTGGCCAAAGTTTCGGGAATGGAAATTAAATCATTCCCGGATTTGATGGCAGCTTTGGACAAGCGCCACCAGTATTTCCACGATAACGGATGCCGTTTGTCGGATCATGGATTGGATACCGCTTTTGCCGACGATTATACTACCGATGAAATTGATGCACTTTTTATAAAGGTAAGGATTGGCTACCGGCTTACTTCAAGAGAAATAATGAAGTTTAAATCGTGCATGTTGTATGAATTTGGAAAGATGGACCATTCCCGCGGATGGACTCAGCAATTTCATATCGGTGCATTGCGCAATAACAATACCCGCTTGTTCAATCAGTTAGGACCTGATGTTGGATTCGATTCTATTGGCGACAAACCGATTGCAGAGCCATTGTCGAAATTACTGAACCGTTTGGACATGGAAGATAAACTAAGCAAAACGGTTTTGTACAACCTGAATCCAAGAGACAATGAATTGTATGCCACCATGATCGGCAATTTTCAGGATGGAAGCGTCGCCGGTAAAATGCAGTGGGGCTCCGGATGGTGGTTTCTGGATCAGAAAGATGGCATGGAAAAACAGATCAATGCCTTGTCGAACCTCGGTTTACTGAGCCGTTTTGTTGGTATGTTGACCGATTCAAGAAGTTTTCTTTCCTATACCCGTCATGAATATTTTCGCAGAACGTTGTGCAATATCATAGGAAATGATGTGGAGAACGGTGAAATTCCGAACGACATGGAATTGCTGGGTCAAATGGTTGAGAACATCAGCTTTAACAACGCAAAAAACTATTTTAATTTTTAGATTTTGTTGTTTATCCCGCCTTTTGGTACGTTCAGAATTTGTTGAATTTGATAAAAATAGTAGATTTGCAATCGATTGCACGGAAGGCCTGACAGGAGCATGGAGCGAAGAGCATGGGCAACGTCCCGACTAATATTTCGCAACACGTAGCTATATTGCAAAATCAGTCACCTTAAAATAGTAAATTGTAAATCATTAAATTGTAAATTATTAGAGTATATGAAAGTAGTTACATTCGGAGAAATCATGTTGCGTCTGGCAACTCCTGGTTATTTGCGTTTCAACCAAAGTAATAATTTAACAGCCACATTTGGCGGGGGCGAGGCCAATGTGGCCGTTTCGCTTGCCAACTTTGGTATTCCTGTCGATTTTGTTACACGCCTTCCCAAAAATGACATTGCACAATCATGTGTGATGGATTTGCGTAAATATGGGGTAGGAGTGGATCAGATTGTATATGGCGGCGAACGCCTTGGAATTTATTTTCTTGAAACAGGCGCTGTAAGCCGCGGTAGCAAAGTGGTATACGACCGTGCACATTCAGCCATTTCTGAAATTAAATCAGGAATGATCGATTGGGACAAGGTTTTTGAAGGTGTTAACTGGTTTCACTGGACCGGAATTACTCCGGCTATTTCGCAGGGAGCTGCCGATGTTTGTTTGGAAGCCATTCAGAAAGCCAACGAAAAAGGAATTACTGTTTCATGCGATTTGAACTACCGCAAAAACTTGTGGAACTACGGTAAAAAAGCCGGAGAAGTGATGCCGAAACTGGTAGCCGGAACCGATGTGATTTTGGGTAATGAGGAAGATGCCGAAAAAGTGCTCGGAATTAAACCCGAAGGTGTCGATGTAACTGGCGGTCATGTGGAAGCTGCAGCATACGAATCTGTTTCAAAACAGATTATGGCCAAATATTCGCGCTGTAAAAAAGTAATTACGACTTTGCGCGGGTCGATCAATGCCAATCACAACAGCTGGTCGGGCGTACTTTGGGACGGAAAAACTTTGTTCGAAGCGCCAACTTACCAGATCACCGATATTGTTGACCGTGTTGGTGGAGGTGATTCTTTCATGGGCGGACTTGTTTATGGTTTGCTGACTTATACCGAAGATGACCAGAAAGCACTCAATTTTGCAGTTGCAGCATCCTGTCTGAAACATACCATTTACGGCGATTACAATCAGGTAACCGTTGATGAAGTTGAAAAACTGATGGGTGGCGATGCTTCCGGCAGGGTTGCAAGATAGTTTTCAACTTGGATATTGGTTATTGAGAGTTGGATATTGGGACTTAAAATTAAAAATATCCAATATCCAATAACGGATATTTAATATCCAATTTACTAATATTAAATTACCAATTTCCACGATCAAGGCTAACTTGAAACCTGGAACTTTAAACTTGAAACTTTTTGAAATGGCACGTTTTACAAGAATAGAAGTAGCATTGAAAATGAAAGAAACCGGCATGGTTCCGGTTTTCTATCACAAGGACGCAGAAATTTGCAAGCAGGTCGTAAAAGCTTGTTACGACGGTGGTGTGCGGGTTTTCGAATTCACGAACCGGGGCGATTTTGCCCACGAGGTATTTGCTGAAATCTCGAAATGGGCGGTCAAAGAAGCTCCGGAAATGATTTTGGGAGTAGGTTCGGTAATCGACAGTGCAACGGCTGCACTATACATTCAGTTAGGGTCCAATTTTATCGTTTCGCCTTTGATTGATGAAGATACAGCCCGTTTCTGCAACCGTCGCAAAATAGCCTGGAGTCCGGGTTGCGGTTCTGTTACAGAAATCAACCGTGCACACGAATTGGGTGCAGAAGTGGTAAAAGTATTCCCCGGATCATCGGTGGGCGGTCCTGATTTTATTTCAGGAGTAAAAGGACCGATGCCGTGGGCCAGCATTATGCCGACAGGTGGCGTTTCGCCCGATGAAGCCAATTTGAAAGGCTGGTTTAAAGCCGGTGTTCATTGTGTGGGAATGGGTTCGCAATTGTTTCCTAAAGAAGTAATCGAATCAGGAAATTACCAGGCAATTACCGAAAAATGTATCGAAGCACTTGCGATCATCCAAAAGCTTAAAATTTAATCTAACAAGTATAAACCAATAAAAAGTAGCGAATGAAACAACTCGAAAAAATCGGAAATTATCGGTGGACAATATGTGCACTTATATTCTTCGCAACAACAATCAACTATCTGGATCGGCAGGTTATCAGTTTGTTAAAGCCATATCTGGAAGCAGATGGTGTGTTTGGCGATAATCCTGCCCATTATGAATCAATTTATGCGAATCTCGTAATTGCTTTTCAGGTGGCTTATGCTGCAGGTATGCTTTTGATGGGTGGAATTATTGATCGTTTTGGAACAAAAATTGGCTATGCCTTGTCCTTGTTTGGATGGAGTTTGGCTGCTATTGGCCACGCGTTTGCGAGACATCCATTCGGATTTGGTGTTGCCCGCGCTGCATTGGGTGTTCCTGAAGCTGGTAACTTTCCTGCGGCAATTAAGACCACAGCCGAATGGTTTCCGAAGAAAGAGCGAGCCCTTGCAACAGGTATTTTTAATTCAGGAACAAATGTCGGAGCTATTATTGCACCAATGGTTGTTCCGTTAATTGCCATAACCCTTGGCTGGCAAATGGCTTTTATCATTACCGGTGCGATTGGTTTGATATGGTTGTTTTTCTGGCAGATCATGTATGATACCCCTGAAAAAAAGTTGGCAAAAGGTCAGCTTAAACAGAGTGAATACGATCATATTATGAGCGACAAAGAAGAAACAGTAGCTGCTGATGGTTCTGATTTTAAAAAGGTTAGCTGGTTGAAATTGTTGCAATA
Source organism: Prolixibacteraceae bacterium (assembly GCA_036834745.1). Lineage (GTDB taxonomy): Bacteria > Bacteroidota > Bacteroidia > Bacteroidales > Prolixibacteraceae > Aquipluma. The sequence continues at coordinate 14,431 of DAITNH010000018.1, read as the reverse complement.
CAAACAAACATGGGCGTTTTTCCTGGGTAAATTACTCACCGATCCGGTTTGGTGGTTCTTCCTTTTCTGGTTGCCTGCTTTCCTGAAAGAACAATACGGTTTGACTGGTACACAAGTCAGTTTTCCTATCGCACTTGTTTATACGATGACAACTTTCGGCAGTATTCTTGGCGGATGGTTGCCAAAATATTTCATTGAACACGGAATGGATGCCAACAAGGCCCGTAAAAAATCGATGTTTATTTATGCATTGTTCCCATTGTTGGTGCTTTCTGCCCAATATCTCGGAAGTTTCAATATGTGGTATGCAGTGATTATTATTGGTATTGCAGCCTCAGCCCATCAGGCATGGTCGGCCAATATTTTCACTACAGTTTCTGATATGTTCCCAAAACGTGCCATTGCTTCAGTAACTGGTATCGGTGGTATGGCTGGTGCAGTAGGTGGTATCATGATTGCAAAAGCTGCCGGTATGTTATTCGACCATTACAAAGCAATGGGCGATATCAGGATTGGTTACGGAATCATGTTTATGATTTGCGCCACAGCTTATATTATTGCATGGGTGGTAATGCACTTACTGGTTCCTAAATTCAAAAAGATAGAACTTGATTAATTCGGTTTATTGAATCAAATATTTTAAAGAAAAGCAGGTCGTTTGGCCTGCTTTTTCTTTTTTATAGATGATCGCAATAACAACTTTTCTGTAGAATAGTTGTTATTGCTCAATCGAAACATGATGATGTTCTCAATTTTTAATTACTATTGCAATTGTATGGATTTATTAAAAAAGATAGTTTTTTTTATTGTTTTCTTTTTCACACTTGCACAGGCAATGGGGAATTCAAATTTCCGTTACGAGCAGAAATTATTTGTGATTGAAAATCATGAAGAAGAACTGCCTGTAAGTGAAATACTTTCCATTGAATTTGACGAACCCGAAGATCAATATTCTACAATCACTTACATTGCATGCACTTGTTACTTAATAATTGAACAGCGCATCGTCGAAAAGCAGTGTCATTTTCTTAAATCATTTAACCTCACCTTTTGGCAGCCGCCTAAAAAAGCCTGATTATTTATTCAAATGGATTGAAACAAGCCGGGTAATACAACTTCGATAACAACCAAAATGGCATTGAAATCGGAGTTTACAAAGTATGCATTACCTGTTCTTTTGTCTCTGTTGATTAACAGAATTAAAATAGTGAAGACTAAGACGATCTTTTCTATTTGTATGAATAATTTAGAATAATTAGATAATAGGAGCATGAAATATGAGCAGATATGAGAAATTAGTAGTGTTGAACCGTTATTACCGGATAACGAAATTTTATGATTTTTTAAAAGGTACCGCGATCAAAGGAGGACTTGCAATTCTACTGTTTGTTGCTGTATTTGTTGTGTTGGAGTATTTTTTCTTTGATTTTAATGCATTGCTTAATACAGTGGTTGAGACATTTTCAACTACCTCAATTTTTGTAACTTTTTTGATTTCCGAAACCTTTTTTGGATTGCTTCCTCCTGAAATATTTATTGCTTGGAGTGCGAAATCAATAACCCCCTGGTTGTTCTTGTTTATTATTGCAACCCTGTCATATGTAGGTGGTATTTTTGCTTATTTTATTGGGAATCAATTTAACCGAATTCCTTTAGTCAAGAGACATATTGAGATGAAAATTGCGGCGCACCTTGTTCATCTGCGAAAATGGGGTGGTATTTTTGTTTTTGTTGGCGCAATGCTTCCGGTGCCTCATTCAGTGGTGAGTTTTGCGTGCGGCTTAATCAAATACGATATAAAAAATTATTTAGGCTGGGCTCTTTTCCGGTTTGTAAGGTTTTGGGTTTACGCGCTGGTACTTTTTCAGGTATTTTAATGTTTTTGCCTGGCCAGCTCTTTCACCTTTGACCAAACTCCATCGTCAACCGGAATACCTAATTGCAGGTTTTCATGTCGGGTTTTAAGCGATTGTTCGCCGGGATAATATATTTCGCCGTTTTCTTTCACCGGAACTGAGGATTTGAGTTGTTCAACGGTTTTATTTACTGCCTGATCGATAAATTCCTGCGTGTTTATTTTCAACGGATTAATGGCAATAAACACCTGGCAGCAGCTTCCGCAGCTACCTTTTCCTGATTTGTCGATTCCAGCGGTGGTGAGGCCTCCAGAAAATAGAGCAGAGATCACATCCAGAAGAACGGCAAACCCTGAACCTTTCCAGTATCCCATTGGTAAAATCCGGCGGGTTTCCTCAATTGAGCCTGGATCATCGGTTAAGTTTCCATCCTGATCAAATCCTCCGGCGAAAGGAAGCTTTTGGTCTTTCAGGCGGGTGACCTGAAGTTTTCCGTAGGAATATTGCGACATGGCCATATCCAGAACGATGTGCCCATCTTTCCGCGGAACTGCCATGATAAACGGATTGTTCCCGATGCAGGTAGATTTAGCGCCCCAGGCAGGCATACACGATTCTGTGTTCGTCCAGCAAATGCCAATAAATCCTTTCTCAGCCGCCTGCCAGCCATAAGCCCCACCGCGCATCCAGTGGGTTGTATTGTTCAGGCTAACCAGGCCCAGACCGTTTTGTTCGGCCATTTCGGTGGCACGGTTCATGGCAAAAATGGCGTTCGTAATCCCAGGTGCAAGGTTGCCGTTGTAAACTTCCATTGCGCCCAGGTTTAATTCAAGCGTTGGTACGGCATTTACATCTACCCAACCTTTGCCAATGTATTCAACAAACCGCTCAACCCGGTTAAGACCATGCGAATAAACACCGTCTCTGCTCGATTCGGTATGAATTTGGGCACAGATTTCAGCTCTTTCTTCCGGCATTCCGGCATTTAGAAAAGCCTGTTTGATGGTGGCTTTCATTTCGTCAAATTGGATTCGGGTCATGGTGAATGATGTTTTATGATCGATTATTTTAATTTACACCTTTCACTTTCATCTTCAGGGTATAAACCGAAGTGCGGGCGGTGATGAAAAGAATGTTCCGTTTTTTGCCACCGAAACATACATTCGAAGGTTGTTCGGGCACTTCAATGGCTGCAATTTTCTTTCCGGTTTTGTCGAATACCGAAACAGTTTTATTGGTTAGGTAAACATTGCCTTTGTTGTCAATGCTCATTCCATCAGATCCTTCAGGAGCAAAAAAAGTTTTGTTACTCAATGTTCCATCAGAATTAATGGAGTATTTCCAGATTTTGCCATCGTTGATATCGCTCACATAAAGCGTTTTCCCATCAGTAGTGCCAATCAATCCATTCGGTTGTTTGTAGTCGTCGATTACCCTTATCACTTTGCCTTCAGGATTTAAGTAATAAACGCCGCGTTTATCCTGAACTTCCTTGCGTCCGGTTTTCCAATAATCGCGGTGGTAATACGGATCGGTAAAATAGATGCCGCCATTGGGAGCAATCCATAAATCGTTTGGCGCATTCAGCGGCTGACCGTTGTAATTTTCGGCAATGGTTTTCATTTGTTTATCCATAGTAATTACAACCAGCCGGTTGTGCAAGTCAGCACAGGCAACCAATTCACCATTTTTATTGAAATATGTTCCGTTTGAGCGGTCGCAAGGCTGCATAAATGTGGTAATGGTCCCGTTTTCGCTCCAAACATCAATTTTGTCGTTGGGCTGATCGGTAAAAAATACCCTGCCATCAGGGGAAACAGAAGGACCTTCAGTAAATTTATAGCCGCCTCCGGCTTTAATAACTTTGGCTCCTTTTGCAATCAGGCTTTGGCCGTTGTTCTGCGCATTTACGGCGGAAATGATGAAAAAGAAGAGTGTGAACGTTAAGAATTTCGTCATGGTTTTATAAGTTTATAATTTAGATTTCAACTGATGTATCAGAAAAAGTACATTTGCAATTAACGAAGCCTTAAAGGTATTATTCAGTAACAATTATTGATATAGGTGAATGAAGAAAATTTTCCTGTTATGCATTTTTTTTCTGGCTTACTATACTCCTGAAGGTTTTGCACAAATTCCTGAGAATGGATCATACCTATGGAATTCGACAAGTATCACCTATTCGTTGAATGATAAAACGGAGCTGGTTTTAGGAAATAAGAACCATTACAGCAGCCAGATCAACCGTCTCGATTATTTTCATTTTGAGCTGATCGGATACAGAAAGTTAAGTAAGGATTTTTCTTTGGGGATGGGGCTTCGTCAAACAGAAAGCTATAAATCGGAACAGTGGAACCCGGGGCAAACCTACATGCTTTACGGGGTGTATTTTCTGAATCCGGGAAATATGAAAATCAGATTTGCAAACCGGCTGGCCTCCAAGACCTATAAATTTTCTGAAACACAATATGGCCTGGACAACAATACCAGTGTGGATTTTTTTGTACGGTCAACCAATATGTTGCCAAAGCCATATCTGGCGGATGAGGTTTTCACAAGCCTGAATGCTGGAAAAGTTCATACGATCCGCCTCTACGGCGGGTTTCACATTTTGAGGATAGAACATTTTGATATCGACCTCTATTATTGCTATTGGAAAACACGTCCGGTGGACGATTGGAAAAATTACAATGTGCTTGGGCTGAGCGCCAAATTCCGGATTTAATTTAAGGCATTTTTTTTCTGATTCAAAACATCAATGTTGTAATCTTCAAATACGATGGCTATAGCAACTTTTACTAAAAAAGTAAAGAGTAAAAATCCAATGGAGAATATCATTGCGGCAGTTCTGATTTCAGTCATTGAAGGTGTATAAACATAAATTTGTCCTAATACATCAGGTGTAAATCCGGGAATAATAAGAGCAATTCCTTTTTCAACATAAACGCTGGCATAAATAAGAACTGCGCCAATATTCAGTGTCACAAAATTTTTCCGGGTTTTTGGAATTAAAAAAAGTATAAATGCAATACATCCCATAATAATTGACAACCAACTGTAAACAACAATTTCATTGTTATCACCTATTCCGAAAAGCAGGTATTTCCAATACAGCAGATGTTCGGTTCCCGAATAAAATTCTTTAAACAGTTCGGCAATCGTAAAGAATAAATAAATGAACATGGCATATACCATCAGTTCAGCAATTTTCCAGATAGCTTCGTCTTTAATTTCAAATTTGGTAGTTTTCCGAAGTAGTTGAAACAGAATCAAAAGAATTGCCGGGCCTGAGCAAAATGCTGATGCCAAAAATCTTGGGGCAAGTAACGCGCTGTTCCAAAATGGGCGGGCAGGCAAAGCATTGTAAAGAAATGCGGTTACAGTATGAATAGCTACAGCCATGGGAATACTTAATAAAACCAATGGCAAAACAAGTGATTTGTTATATTCCTTTTTAAAAAAGATACAATAGAGCAGATAGGTTACTACAATTAAATTAATTAGTAAATAGATGTTAAGAACGAAAAAATCCCAGGAAAGCATTGAAGATGGAAAGTTCATTGTGCCGATCAGAGGCAGCATGTGCCAAAACCGGAGGGGATTTCCAATATCTACCACAATAAATAAAATACACATAATTACTGCACAAACAGCCAGCAATTCACCAAAAATTACAATTTCCTTGATTGGTTTCCAGTCGTAAATATAGGCAGGTATGACTAAAAGAACAGCCGCTGCTGCAACTCCTACAAGAAAAGTGAAATTCCCGATGTAAAAAGCCCAGGATACAGAATCGCGCATGTGTGTTTTTATCAATCCTTCACTTAGCTGTCCGAAATAACCAAATGCGCCCCAAAGTATTAATAGCAACAGGAAAATAAGCCATGCATAATAGGCCTTACTGCCCTGAAGGATTATTTTTATACTACCTGTTATAAAACGAATAAAATTCATAACTATATATTTTTAGATATGCTAACCGGTTATATACCAAAGAAATAATAGAATTTTGGTTGGGTGTTTAATTCTTGTTTCAATACAAATACACGTTTGTTTTCCAAAATATATCTGATTTCACTCTCCGAATCTAAAAGATTACCAAATTTCCGGGCCCCTACCGGACAAATTTCAACACATGAAGGATATTTACCTACCCTTACCCGTTGGATACAAAACGTACATTTTTCGACAACTCCTTTCACCCTTGGCCTGTTGCCCAGATAATGCATTTCAGTATTTATTTCTTCTTCAGGAACATCAGGCTCTCCCCAATTGAAGTGCCTCGCTCCGTAAGGGCAGGCTGCCATGCAATACCTGCAGCCAATACACCAGTTGTAATCAACCACTACAATTCCGTCAGGTTCCTGCCAGGTAGCCTTCACCGGACATACGGTTGTACACTGTGGATTTCTGCACTGCTGACAGGCTACCGGAAAATAAGATTTCCCTTTTTCAGGGACTTTTTCAGGATTATAGTGAACGTTTGAATGTGCCAAATCAATCCCTTTTTCTTTTTCCATTTCGAGCACCTGTATCCAATGAATCTGTGGTTCACGCGACTGATTGTTCTCACCAACGCAGGCATAAACACATTTCCGGCAGCCAATACAACGTGATAAATCCAAAGCATATCCAAATAAAACCCCTTCCATGGCGGGTTCAGCAGAAACATGAAATTCTTTTCCGTAGGTTTCTTTGTATTTTACTTCTAAATTTTTTACGATGTCATTTTTTTCTTTTTTCGACAAGGTCCTGAAATTCCGTTGAAGAAACTCCTTCAGAGCCTTCGAGTCGCATCCGTTGAGTGCAAGCGCCGAGATTGATGCTAAAGATATATTTTTGAAAAACGACCTTCTTGAATTTTCTTTTTTCATGCTGCACAGATTATCGGTTTCTAAAATCTAATTGATATCTTCCTGCCTGATTGGTGGAGGTTCAGGCATTAATTGCTTAAATTTTGGAGAGTGTGGGTTGTGACAATGAACACAAAGCAGATATTCTTTTTTTCCGTTCCAATTACCCGTTCTTTTTCCATGAACTCCAACTTTCCAGTCCCTGAGTTTCTCGCCATGGCACTGTCCACATAGCTTATATGATTCCTTGAAATCCAGTAATTTTCCACTGGCTAGCTTTAGATAGTCCCTGTTACTCAAATCATGGCAATCGGTACACCAACGGTTTTCTTTATCATGATCAAACATAGCCGATATGTCATCGTGCATATCCACTAATTCTCTTTTCACCGGATTAGGGGTTAAATCTGAATGACAATCGCTGCAGGGAAATATTCCATCACTGAATGGCGGAAGTTCGATCGCATTTTCCTGAGCTTCTCCTGTAGAAATGTTAGCTTCATTTACTTCAGGAACTTGAATTAGCTTAGTGTTGTCTGCTTCTTTTTGCTGGCAACCCATATACAGAAACAATGAAAATGCCATTAAGGCAACAGGTCGTTTAATGTATTCGTAATTTTTATGCATCCCGATAAATTTACTTTTCTGATAATAAATAATTAGCGCTGATAAAAATCTATTTTTCTGGTCCTGATTGAAGGAGCCATTGATTAGCATCATTCCTTCTTTTTGATCAGATACTTGGTGTATAAAACAGATACTGTGATCGAAATAATTGCCAGGAAGAGGAAAACCAAAACCCTGAAACCAATATCAATATCAGATAAATCGACGAAAATTAGCTTAATGGCAGATGCTACCAGGGCGGCAATTGCAAGCCAACGATACTTTATATTATTGATTAGCCGGCCCAGTCCAAAGAAAATGATGGCGGCAGCAATCCAGGAAACGGTGATGTATGATGCCGGAAAGGCATGGTAAAAGGCAATCAGTGTCATGATAAATCCGAAAATCAGATACAGGTTCCTGATTAACTCCGTTTTGATATTTAATCTTTCCTTTTTCCAGTTGATTATTCTTGCTGTTATAAATGCTACAAGCATGAATGAAAAGTTTGTCGAATTGTAACTGACATGATCAGCCAGGTAAAATGTCAGTAGGAGCATAAACAGGATGGTATTCATTACCACAATAAACCGGGAACGGAACCAAAGCGCCATTGACACCACCAATAAGCTTTGAAGTGAAAACAGTGTGTATGCTTTTGGCAACAGTAGTATTCCGTAAAAAGCAACACTCATGGCTAAAAACCCATACAGCGCGTACATCGAAGCAGTGATTTTCAGTAAAGAACGTGACTGAAGTATTACAGCGTAGGCAAGGCATACAACAGCAATCGCACCAAATACGGGGACATAATTGTTTTGTAAAGATGTTGTAACGAACAATGCAAGGATGAAACTAAAGCTAAGTCCGTTCAATACGATGGATGTGATGATAAAATCGTCTGAAACATGTTTTTCTTTTGGCAGTAGAGCAATTAGGGAAAAAATGAATGCGGTTGCAAAAGGATACAAATAACTCATTCCCGGAGATTTAATAATTTCGAGTTTGTTGCCAATGAACGGGTTATTAAACAGCCAGTTTAACTGGGTCAGGAAGATCAGGAAAATGAAAATAATAAGAATATTTAACCATCCAAATTTGTAGTACAATGCCACAACCAATAATGCTGCAACAACCGTCATTACCGGTAATAATTGTACTGAATTGCTGACTATTCCTGAAATCAAAATCATGAACAAAACCATGCCGGCCATCAGTTGTGATTTTCGGCGGTAGGCCAGATAAAACATGACTCCCAGAACAATGAATACCACCAAAATCCCAATAGTCTTGTTTCTTATCAAAGGTTCAGCCTGAAAAAAGTGAAGCCTCAATGCCATAAAAAATAACAGCAGATGACCGTTGTAGGCAAACAGTTTTGACAGGAATGAGTAAGATGTCCGGGTAAAATATGATCCTGCATATATTCCTGCAATGGAGATGCAACCTATAAAAGTTGAAAATATCAGGTATCCCGAACTCTGTAAATATTGGACAAGGAATCCGATTCCAAAAAGTAAGACGATGTTTCCAAGCCAGGCCATTCCGTACTCTCCAATCCGAAATTCAATTGAATCGTCTGAAGTGGATGCAAATTTCAGATCAAAATCATCCTCGGTTTGTTTGGAATTTTCCTCAATGGATCGGTTTTCTTTCCATGTTTGTATATCAAGTGTCGCTTCCAGCAAGTTTATCCGGTCTTTTATCTGTTGTAATTCTTTGCGGATATCCCCAAATTGCGGTATATCAGATTTTTCTGTTTGCATAATGATTCTCCTTTTGATTTAAACTGAATCAACAAAGCTGGTTCCGGAATATTAACCTATCTCTTCAGAATGTTTTTTCCATGGCGGCACCAACCAAAGTATAACTGAAAGAATGAGAAATGGCATAATCATCCAGACTAGAGCCATCAAAAATCCTTCTGCTCCAATCATCCCTATTTTGAAACTGGTAAATCCAAGGAAACTTTTTGAAAACAACTGACCACCGATTACAACATTCCAACGCATAAAAAACACACCAAAAAGAACTAAGTTACTTACCAGGAAATACATAGGTATTCGTATTTTTTCTTTTGGTAAGTGCATCCTGAATAAACCAAGTATTACTAAAGGAATAATTGTTCCCATAAGTCCCTGAAAAATGAAGAGTGTCATGTTTAATTTGCCGTTGACCAGCATGTGCAATATTTCGAAAGATTCTTCGGCTTCGTAAATACGATGAACCTGATCGAGCGATTCAAGTGTGAAATCGAGAATCAATACCATGAAAAGAAATTTCCCAATTTCGTCCAAACAGGCCATATCAATTTTCACTTTTCGAATCCATGAAATGATCATGTATAAAAACATAACCAGTGCAATGCCGGAAACCATCGCCGAGAGAAGAAAAATAACCGGCATAAGAACGGTTGACCACCATGGATTGGCTTTGATAGAGCCAAAAATAAAACCGACATAACCGTGCAGGAGGAACGCAGAAGGAATACCAATTACCGTAACAATATATCCGAGTTTTTCGTCCCAGGCAAGCGCTTTCGGCGAAATGTCGGTTACTCCCAAAGTAAGTATTTTATAGATCCTTCGTTTAAATCCTTTTGACTGGTCTGCCCAAACGACAAGGTCACGACGGTAATCAAACCAAATTTCGAGCAATAGCACGACCATAAGGTACCACAAATATACAAAGCCGAATATGGCCATTGCTGAACCAATTTGCGGTGTGGTCATTATTTCGTAGGCCCTGAACGGATGCCCAAGATGTGAAACCAATGGCAGAATGGCTACAATTAGGAATGAAAGAGCAGTTAAAAGAGCCAGATGATAGGTAGGCCGAAGGACTTTTATTTTAAAAACCCGTTCAAGTGAAGCAAGTATAAAAGCGCCTGCAACCAATCCTGTAATATATGGGTAAAGTACGATCAGGATTCCCCAATGCAGTTCTATTTCGTTGGGATAAATATATCCGTCAACCTGTTTGAGCATTTCATATAAATGTTCCATATTATCGTACCTCCGCGCTTAATCCGTTATAAAACAATTTTGAACCGGTATTTAAATTGGGTTTTAAAACATGGCAGTTGTGTTCTTTCAGAAACTTGTTTAACAGGCCTTCCTTATCATTAAGGTCACCATAAATCCTTGCTCCTGTAGGACAAACTTCTATACATGCCGGTGATAAACCTTTTTTTATCCGGTGGTAACACAATGTGCATTTGTCAACGGTATTTTTAACCGGATGAAGGTAACGGCATCCGTATGGGCAGGCCTGAATGCAATACCGGCAACCAATGCAATATTTATCATCAACCAGCGCAATTCCTTCCGGGCTTTCATAAGTAGCCCCAACCGGACATACCTGTGTGCATGGCGATTTTGCGCAATGATTGCACATCTTGGGAACAAAGAATGTTTTGAATATATCTTCTGATGCAACTGTTTGGGTAAACCCATCGATCCCGCCATTAGGCGATTCAACTTTTACGCTACCATCATTTTTTATGGTATATTGTTCGACCCACGACCTGTAATAGAATGGTTCTTTTGGAACATCATTTTCTGATTTGCAAGCTTTTGCACACATCCCGCAACCGATGCATTTCTCAATATCAATCCCGATCCCATACCAGGGTTTTGTTTTATCTGGCTGGTTTGCGGCAAAAATGACGGCTGTAAAAGGCTTGGTAACCGAAGTTGCCAATAAGGTTCCGGCCAGTACCGCCGACTTTCTTAGAAAGTTTCTCCTGTTATCGTTTAATTTTTCAGTTCCCATACTGCATGTGGATTATGGCAATCGATACAATTGGCCTTTTCAGGGTGGTGTTCCTTTGTATCAATCTGGTTTATAACTTCAGTTTTTCGCGCAGGATTCAAACTGTGGCAGATCCCGCAAAATTCCCGTGTGCCGGGCTTCATCAGGATTCCTTTTTCCTGATCGGCAATATGCTCTGTCCCCGGACCATGACATACTTCACAGGTGAGGCCTGAGTGAAGGTCGGATGCAAGTTTTTCCACTTCGGTTTCATGACATTCGGCACATGCATCTTTTCCGGCGTATTTGGCAGGGATTGCTGCAATTTCGTCCATCGAATTGGCCCGGTAATGCCCGTATTTTCCAAACGACTCAGGAATCAGAAAATGCCGTGCAAGGAGGAAAAGGCCAATAAAAACAACCAGGAGCGGGAGTAAGGTTTTGAGTTGTGGAGGCATAATTTCAAAGTTTTTGAATTATTGCTCTAAAATGAAAAAATTAAATCTGCATTAAATTATGAAACCGGATGATATAAGTCAATGATAATGAAGAGATATCGCAGTTGTCTGTTTTGAATACCTTAATTGTAGTTAAACTTGGGTGAAATAGCCAGTAAAATGGATGGAGCGTTTGTATCTTACAAAATAGTGTAAATATTGAATTTTCAGGTTGAACGATTTAAACCTAAAGCTACATACCAGTGCATTTGATTTTCAGAACGAATACTTCAATTATACTGCTGAATTTGAATTCTGGGGCAATCCCGGGTAATATTATAATTTCAGGGCAGCCTCCATCGCTTTCTCCAGCGTTTCGTCTGTTCCTTCTTTTACCGCTTTCAATGTTTTTACTACCGGATAATCAGAAATATAAAAGTAGTTATCAGTTTCTAACATTCAGTACAACAAAACTAAAATGCAGGAACGAAGAACCAATTGGTGATTTGAAGTATTTAACCAGAAGTAAGCTATTCCCATAATGATTAACGAAAAGTTTGATTTGCATTAATGAAATTCCTTTTGGTAGTTATGGAATGCTTAAATTGAGATGACTGATTCTATATTTTCAGTAGAAATAATAAGCCGAAGTAAAGTAACTCCTTACCACGGCTTGTTCATTTCTGAATTTTCAATCGAAATATCTCTGAAAATTAAAAAAGCCGCGGATACTTGCTATTCTGTTTTAAAGCAATATATTTATGATCAAAATATATTCATGCACTAACCCAAAATAAATGTACACTTTACCATCCTTCTATTTCCATGTAATATTTGAGCTCTACCTCTGATTATGGAACAACCTTTAATAAAAATTCACGAAAACGACAGCGAGGCTGATACCTGTCGTAAAGAAGTTTTACCAAAACTTTATTCAAGTAATTGGACGGACGAGTTAATTTTAGAGCAACGCACTTTTACCGATGGTAAAATCATAGTGATTGGCAGAAAGGCCAAACGAAGAAAAGCCAAACGTTTCGATTATCTGCTTCGCTATTCTCAAAATTTTCCGATTGCAATTGTAGAAGCAAAAAAGAAATACAAATCTGCCGGTGACGGAATGCAGCAAGCCAAAGAATATGCGATGATCCTCGGACTTAAATTTGCCTACTCCACCAATGGAAAAGACATATTAGAATACGATTTCATTACCGGTCTGGAATCGCCGATTGATAAATATCCGACACCTATGGAGCTTTGGAACAGGCTGAACCAGTCGGAACCCATTAAACCAGAAATACAGGAGATTTTCTTAAAACCATTTTTTCCTATACCAGGCAAGGAGATTCGGTACTTTCAGCGCATTGCGATAAATGTGGCAGTTAAGGCAATTCTGGAAGGCCGGAAAAAAGCTTTGCTGACCTTGGCTACAGGAACAGGAAAAACAACCGTTGCATTTCAAATCATATACAAACTCTGGAACAACCGCTGGAATACCAAAGGCGAATACCGCCGACCCAAAGTATTGTTCATTACAGACCGGAGTATTTTAATCACCGACCCACATGCCAAAGATTTTGTTGTTTTTGGCGATGCAAGGTGTTTGGTTCCTGATGAAGGCTTGCCCAGTAGCCGCGAAGTATATTTTTCTACTTACCAATCATTGGCTGAAGATGGCAACCGGGTTGGAGCATTTCGTCAACTTCCGCGGAATTTCTTCGATTTAATTGTGATTGATGAGTGTCACAGGGGAAGTTCATCGGATGAAAGCAACTGGAGGGTCATTCTGGATTATTTTAATACCTCGGTGCAGTTGGGTTTAACTGCAACCCCTTTACGAGATGACAACATTGATACTTATGCCTATTTCGGAAATCCACTTTATACCTATAGCTTAAAACAGGGTATTGAAGACGGCTTTTTGGCACCGTACATAGTTCATCGGGTGGTAACCCGAACTGATGCAACCGGATTCAGGCCGGAAGCCGGGCAACGCGATGACAACGGAGAATTGATACCGGACGGACTTTATACCACTCCTAATTTTGAAAGATTGATCTCATTTTTACCACGTACCAAAGCCGTTGTAAGGCATTTGTACGACTTCATGTTAAAAAACGGAAGGTATGATAAAACCATTGTTTTTTGTGTGAATCAGGAACATGCAGACCATTTCCGCAGAGAGATCAGTAATTTAAATCATGATCTGGTTCGTCAGTACCCCAATTACATAGTCCGTATCGTTTCGGAGGAAGGTGACATTGGCAAAGGGCATTTGAGCAATTTTATGGACATTGACGAGCCTTTTCCGGTTATTGTAACCACTTCAAAATTATTGAGCACCGGAGTGGATGTTCAGACCTGCAAAAACATTGTGATTTTCCGTGTGATCAACTCGCCAACCGAATTTAAACAAATTATCGGACGAGGCACACGGGTTCGTGAGGACAAAGAGAAACTCTTCTTTACAATTCTTGATTATACCGGAAGTGCAACACGCCGGTTTGCCGATCGTGATTTTGATGGCGAACCACCTTTAATTACCGAAGTTGAAATTGACGATGAAGGGGAACCAGTACCCGGTACCGAAATCGAATTTCCCAACCCACCTGAACCTGACGATGACGGAGAACCAACATTAACAGTTCCGCCTATGGACGGAGAAATAACCGGTGGCGAACGGCGAAAGAAATACTACGTTACCGAGGGCGATGATGATGTTGTGGCCGAAAGCGTGATGGTTTTAGATGAAAACGGGAAACTTCGCACCATTCAATTTACACAATTTGCCAAAGAGCAGATAATAACGATGTTCCCTTCCATAAACGATTTGAGGAGTAAATGGAACGATTTAAATGAGCGGCAACGCATCATCGAAGAATTGGAAAATAATGGAATTTCCATTGATCAACTCATGGAAATTACC
>DAITNH010000017.1:8255-30421 GCA_036834745.1 Prolixibacteraceae bacterium | reverse complement strand
ATCTTTTGAATAGAATTGGATAGCGCTGTCGTTCATTTTTGGGAAATGATTTTTTAATAGTTCAATCATTTCAGCTCCAGCAAGCAGTACAGGTCCATAGCCATGAGCTGCATAAACATTTATCGGCCGGTAGTAGTAAAACGCCGGATCGAATCCCATTCCGGTTCCCACACAGGTACCTTCAACTTGCCCCTTTTCGTTCACTTTTGTAGCTACCGCATTCCATGCCAGGCAAACCATCGGGCCATAAACCTGATCGCTAATGTAACCACGGTTAATTGCCTTTGCAATTGAATATACATAAATGGCTGTTGCCGAAGTTTCGAGATAAGAGTCATTTTTGTCGATCAACTGGTGCCAGAAACCTTTTGGCGACTGGTAATTGGCCAAACCGCGAATGTGGCGTTTCAACAAGTCGAGCAGCTGATCGCGACCGGCAAAATCGGCAGGTAAAACATCAAGCAACTCAACCATGGTCATTACACCCCAGCCGTTGGCGCGAGCCCAATGAAACTGTGGATGTTCGGGCATTTCCTGAATCCAGCCGTGCATGAACAAACCTTTGTCGTAATTGAACATGCGTTTCGAGAATTGCAGCACTTGTTTGATGGCATCGTCGTAATATTTGGTTTGTCCGGTATATTTTCCCATCTGTGCCAATGCAGGAACGCTCATAAACAAGTCGTCGAGCCAAAGTGAATTGGGCAGTGGCCTGTTGCGGGCCAGGGTTCCGTCGTCGAAACGTTGTTGTTTATTGCTGATGTAATCGATAAAATTATCGATCATCGGATTCAGGTCTGAATCTATTCCTGCCTGCTCAGCTTTAATCATGGCAGCACACATAGCTCCTGCATCGTCGAGCGCATGCGGATGAACAACAGAAAACATAGCATGACGGGCATCAGAACTATTCTGTTCCAGCTTCAGAAAATGAGGGCGGATGTCGGCCAAAAATTTCATCCGTTTAAATGTGTAATCGGCATATTTCTGATCGCCGGTAGTTTGCGAAGCGAGCAACATTCCGGCATACGTAACACCCCATTCGTAGCTAATCAACCTGAAATCACCTTGCTTGAATTTAGTTTGCGCGTTTACTTTGGAGAAGTCAGACAATTCAGGTCCCGAAGCATCGGTCAATTTAGCTGGGGTGTTCGCCTCCAGATAGTTGTAAACCCGGTCGAGTACCTTTGTGATTTCATCTTTGCCTGGCACATTGTAAGGAGTGTCATAATCGGGCTGCAGCAAATGCAGGGGGGCGGTCGCGTCGTTTTGTTGTTTCGCCGGTTGGTTTTGCGAAAATGCAACAACCGGAAGTAACACCAGGATTGTAAGAATATTTTTGATCATAGTTATTTGGTTTTTATTTGGTTAATACTAATGTTCCTGAAATTTATAAGTTGATCCTCAATAGAAATTTAATACGACAAAAATAATTGTTTGAAATTACCATATTACCCTTGTTTCGTTTGGCCCGAAATAGGATGATTTTAAACCTCCCGTATTGATTACAATTTTATCGATTATCACTCCGGGATCGATCATTCTCAACTTCATAATATGTTTGCCGGCTTTATTCAATTTTATTTTACCAGTTTGAACTGAAACTGCACTTAAAACATTGGTTTGCCATTCCGGATTGACCTCATCCATATCTTCCCTCAATCTTACATTCAGTTCAACCGGTTGATCATCATCGACCCAAGCTGCAAAACGAAGTTGATATTCGGAGCTGATGGGTTGGGTTGGAAGGCAGTAAAACAAAACTTCAGCTTCTCCTCCGGATATTGAATAAAATTCATATTCCAAAACCGGTGCCTTTTTATCATCATCTTTCGAAAATGGAAGGATATTTATTGGATAACTTCCCATTGCATCACTTGTTCGTCCCAATCCGGCAATTCTCTGCCAGCTTGCTGTCTCTGTATTATTCAATCCGGAGAAATTCTCTGCCTCGAAAGCAATAACGCCATTGTCTTCAACAAATATTTTTTCCCCGGGAGAATTTAATCCCTGATTCAAAACCTTGACCTCAACTTGATACTTTTGATCACCAATGTTGATATTTATGGTTGTTTGAAGAGAATCTTTTTCAGGAAGCTGACCCCAATCGACAGAAACCACCAGACGTGTTTCGGTGTCGAGTAAACCTGAGGTCTGACTGAGTTTTACCCAAGCCTGGTCAACTTCCACATCCCATTTTAATGCTTGTTTTCCGGAATTAAAGATGTCAATAAAATAGGATTTCCTAGTTAACGGATTAAAAACTGGCAACGAACCAAACTCTGGTGCCGGTAGGATCGGTTCAGAACATCCTTCGGGCACAATTCCCCCGGTTTTCTCCGAAATTGGTTCATACCGTCCAACTTCAGGCATGTCAAAAACAGGTAAGTCGCGGGGATGATAAGACATCATATTCTCCCACTTGCCACCCGCGATCTCATTGTTGTATTTTTCTGTTTCTCGTTTTATTGTCTCAAAAGCTTCATTTGCCTTTTCTGCATAAATGTTCGCATTACTTCGTCTTTGCTGAGCATATACCCGGCTTTTATAGGCATACAGCACTTTTTTGTTCATTTCTGATGCACCTTTTACCGGATAATAAACCAACTCAAAAAACGCATCCTGAAGATCTGCTGGCATTCGATGGTACAAAGCTTCAGCTTCTTTTTCAAGTTGGTCGTATGCATCTATTCGTTGCATAACTTCATCGCCATAATTGAACAATGAAAATTCAGGATCTTTCACCGGAGTGTTGCGCAAAACACGGTTCCAGCCTAAATGCTCTGGTTTACGTGAAAATCCCAACTGAAAATATTTCCGGAGAATCCCGCCCGTTTGCGCGGCATGTTTTTCTCCAAATTGTGTTTTTGCAAATTCAGTGTAATAAGCATTCAGATTTTCAGGTGAATATTTTTCGGGATTCCAGGCCATATCCAGAAAAAAATCTGTTCCAATTTCATTGGGTTTGATGTCGCCTACATTCACAATCCAAACATTTTTCGCGTTCGTTTGATACGCCTTGTTCATTTCCTCCCAGATAAGAGAAACCGGAATGGAGTGCAACCACAAATAATCATGCGGACGGCCAAAATAGGAAATGTGATAATAAACCCCGGCACCTCCTGAACGCTTCTGCTCGTTTCTGTCAGACAGTTGCCTGATGTAGCCATTGTTGTCGTCGGCCCACATAATGGTCACATCATCCGGAACTTCTGCACCGGCTTTATAAACATCAAGTACTTCTTTGTAAGGACAAAATATTTGCGGAATTGTATTCACCTCTTTACCGGTAACCTGCTCTAAAATACCGCGTTGAGCTTTAAAAACACGATCAAGGATTTGTACTTTTTCCTGAATGTTTTTTCCACCGGGCATTCCACCATCATGAATTCCTCGCATTCCAACCGTATAAATTCCATCGTAGTTCGCTGTAGTATCGATACGTTGTTTCCAGTACTCTTTTATTTGTTCCGGATTTTCATCAAAGTTCCACGCACCTCTTTCTCCTGAAGAAGGCGACCAGCGATGCCATTCATCCACATTGTTCCGCAGCATGGGTTCGCAGTGCGACGAGCCAACCCAGATTCCATATTTGTCGGCCATTTTTACATTGCCGGGAAAAGTGAAAAAAGCGCGTGTACATTCGTGCATGGCAGGCCAAACCGCGTTTGCTTTCAGGCGAAGTAACAGTTCGAAGATTTTACTGTATGTTTTAGGGCCAATATCGCCGGTTTCGGGTTCAAAGGTTTCTGAAGCCCATGGTTTTAAACCCCAGTCTTCGTCGTTCAGGAATATCCCCCTGAATTTTATTTTAGGTGCATCTTCAATCAATAGATTTGCCGGAAGTTCAATTACCTCTTTTTTCTGAGGATGAACATCGGCCCACCAGATCCAGGGCGAAACACCAATCATGCGGCTTAATTCCATGATACCATAGGCAGTTCCGCGGGGAGAACTGCCAACAATATATAAAACGTACTTGTTTTTTTTCTGAATGACTTTTATGAGGTATGCTTCCCATTTTCCTTTCAGGCTGTCGATGACGATTCCATTTGCTGTGCATTCCTGATCAAAATCAGGGTTCAGCCCCAGTGTTCCAACCTTGATTTGATACGGAGAATTGCTTGATGATTTGATTTCCGGGTTACGGCCAGACACGGAAAAGATATCGCGGGCAAACAAATCAATAGCTGTATAGACAACTAGTTTTTCGTTGGAACGAACCACCAATTGCGCAATCTCTTCAGGGCTGGAAACTATAAAAGGTTCAACATTTTTAGCATTTGAAGAAAAAGCCGGAATCAATAAAAATAAATTCAATAAGATCAAACGGCACATCTGTAATTTCATATCAATCAGTTTGGTTGGGATTCAAAAATCAAAGGGCCTTATTAGTTTGTCGGACTGACTTTTTGATTGACTAAATAATCATTCATCAGATGCTTTTTCTTCAAATCGCCAACCACCAATTCTGCAACAACATGTGCTCCGTAATTTGTAAAATGGGTATTGTCAATATGCCCGTCAGGCCAATTTTTATATTGACCGGGATCAAGGCACATGTATAGTTTTTTGGAACCCTCAATCCCCAATTCCTTGAGTTTTAATTCAGTCAGTAATTGTAAATCAATAAAGGGAACATCCATGGCTTCCGCCACCATGCGGGTAACCAATGGATACATTCCGTGAGTATCGATTAATGTTCCTTCTTTATTAAAATTACGCCGTACGACAGGGCTCAATAAAATGGGAATGGCGCCTTTTTCCCTGGTCTCACGAACATATCTTTCCAGATTAGCCCTAAATGTTGTGAAAGGGGTCGTATAAAGATCCGGTTGATTTTCTTTCTCGTCATTGTGCCCAAATTCAATAAACACATAATCATTAAGCTTTAGCTTATCATACACTTTCTGCCAGTGCCCTTCGTCGATAAAACTTTTTGTACTTCTACCATTTAATGCAAAATTTTCAACCTCCACCTGGTCGTTAAAATATTCGTGAAACACCATTCCCCATCCTGTTTCGGGAAAGCTATTTTCCGATTTATTGGCCATGGTCGAATCGCCAATCATAAATACATGAACCGTTTCATTTTGTGACCCTCTAAATGAACTAAACATCAAGCCAATCATTACAAAAAAAATTATCTTAAAATTCATTTCTAACTCTATTAAAAATTAACCTACAAACCCTAAACTTTCTACTAAATTCTCAAAAATAAAAAAAATGATCAGCCTCTCAGAGTTTAAAAACTCACAGGGGCTGATCAATTACACCAAATGTTAGTTATCTATCTATTCATTTTTCACTCTTAATACCCTGGATTTTGCAGTGCAGCTTTTTCTTCAGCAGTGAGAGGACGTCCTTCTTTATAGATTCCATCGAGGAATGTTTGCGGAATTGGCCGTAAATTGTGGAAATCCTTAATATTTGCCTTCGCTTCCCGGTTATAAGCTCTAACTCTGGGAACCAAAGTTTTAGTTCGGCTTAGGTCTTCCCAACGAAGCCATTCGCCACAAAGTTCTCTGGTACGTTCATTCAATATCAGGCATAACATTTTGTCATATTGGCTTGCTAAACCTAATTTGGTAATTACAGCTTCGTCTTCTGCGGGCAATGCTGAAGTGTTTGCAATAGTCAAATCTGTAGCAACTGTTGTTACCGGGATATTGTTAGACTCATAATATGAGTTTTCGTTCATATAAGAATTCATACTCAAAGGTTGAACATATGTAGAGGTCGGATAAGATGCAGCGCCGTCCATATAATATGATCGGTCTTCCCCATCTTTATATGCGGCTCGGTTACGAACTGCATTGATGTATGGTAATGCATCGGAATAAGAACCTGTGCCTGAAGCAGCCAGGCGCGCTTTTGCTTCAGCGGCCATTAAATAGGTCTCAGCAGAACGCGCTAAAATTTCATCGCGCATACCTCTGTTATCATTGATGGCTGTTCTGCCAGATTCAAAATGTTTCGACAGTGAAGGGAACCTTGGGTTTGCTTCTAGCCCTAAACCGTCGGCAGCATGCGCTACATATACATGAGGGATTGTCTTTCCTGTCTTACTGTATAAAATACCAGGATCATTATTATTGATTGTTTTAGCGAAACGATTATCGCCTTTTGAGTTGATTATAAACAGAATACCCAAATCTACTCCTGCTGTATAAGTAATACCACCTGAAACACCACCTTTGTTAACCCGATGCTTGGTCCTGAATACTTTCCAGAATCGGGAATCATTGATATGGTTAAACGCATCATAGGTGAAATAGGTAGCGGCTAAACGGCTGTATGGGCGCATTCCTGTAAGGTCACGTTGCATCATTGACATGTCATCGTAACGGGCTGTATAAACTACATGACTAAAGTTATACGTTTCAAGTACCGGATCACGGCTAAAGGAGGCCGATAAAATCATTTCCGGCAGGAATTCATTGGGTCCATCCGGCTTGGTAAAATCCCAAAGCTCCTGATAATTGCCGGCGAGTGGATGACGTGCAATCACTTCGTCAGACAATGTCACAACTTTTTGAAGATCCGCGCTCTTTGTACTAGTGTTCCACGAGTCATTAATTTCACTGGCGCGTGTTAAATAAGATTTTGCCAGGAAATGGGCGGCCGCATCTTTGGTAATTTTGTTAGGACCTCCTGTATTTCCCAACAAGTTATAAGCCTGGGTAAAATCATCGATTACCTGTTTCAGCACTTCTTCGGCCGTTGCACGGGTAAATTCTAATTCAACGGTAGTACTTGGTTTCAATTTTAAAGGTACACCACCATAATGTCGTACTAATTTTAAGTAATTAAAAGCACGAAAAAAATATCCTTCGCCCAGGGCAGTTTTTTTGATCGCATCGCTTGTAGATTCAATATTGGTTGCCGATTCTATTAACTGGTTGGCTAAACCAATTCCAATGTACACGTTATCCCAGAATTCCTGCGCATTTGTCCTGCCGGTAACTATGATAGAACCAAACCTGTTGTCATAATTATTCCAATGGCTGTTGGTATCGTCACCGCCCACATGAAACTCATCGGTACCAGAATTGGTGGTACCAAATTGATATTCTGAAGGAAACGGAGATGCAAAAACCCGATAATAAGCACCAACGGCCAATTGCTGAATACCTTCTTCCGTATTGTAATAGGTAAAGTCTCTTTCGGTTTCCAAAACTTCATCAAGAAAGCTTTCATTGTTACAGGAAGTTGAACCAACTATTAACGCAATTAGCATTAATAGCCGGAGATATATTTTTATATGCTTTTTCATAAATTTCATTTTTTTTGAATTAAACATTGATTAGAATTGTAGATTAAGACCCATTACAAAACCTCTGTTCGAAGCATGATATCTTACATCCGGGTCAAGCCAGGGCACTTTGTTGAAAACAAATCCTGGGTTTGATGCCTGAACATACAACCGTAATTTGGAAACCCCAAGTTTGCCGGTAACCTGTTCAGGTAAATTATATCCCAATGAAATATTCCGAATCTTTAAAAAAGATCCGTTTTTATAACCCAGCGATTGAAAATATTGATCGCCATTGCCGGCAGAATAGATTGGTTTTTGATAATCAGAGTTCGTGGTATTGGGGGTCCAATAATTCATAGCTCTTTGTTGATATCGTCCAACAAGACCTTCACCTCCGGTGTTGTAAATATATCCCATACGGCCATATAAAAATACAGACAATTCAAAGCCCTTGTAGTCAAAAGTATTTGTTAAACCCACAATATATTTGGGAATGGTACTGCCTATGATTACACGGTCGTTGTTTGCATCAATCTTATAATCACCATTTTGGTCTGCAGGTCTCGCATTACCTACAGTAAAAGTATGGTTATTGGCGTTGAATTTTGCCATTTCCGTGGCATCCGATTCCTGCCAGATTCCGCCAGATGCATAGCCATAGACTACACTTTGAGATTGGCCAATAAACCAATTATTATTCAAATCGTCTTCTTTACCATTGGCCAAAGAAACAATTTCGTTGTGCTGGTATGAAGCGTTTAAAGTTGTTGTCCATTCAAAGTCACGAATTTTTATGTTTGATGTATTTAAGGTCAAATCAACACCCTGGGATTTAGTTTCCCCGATGTTGGCAAATGTGTTATTAAAACCGGTAACCGAAGGGATTGATTTTCTAAGTAATAAATCAGTCGTACTGGAAGCGTAAACATCAAGACTACCAAAAATTCTTGATTTTAGAATTGAAAAATCAAGGCCGACATTGTACTGCGAGGTTTTTTCCCATCCCAAATCCTGATTTGCCATGGTTGAAACATTTTGTTGGCCAGCTGTAGAGGTTGCACCAAATGGATAGAACAATGCATCCAACCTCCCTTTGGTAGAATACGGGTTAATAGCAGCGTTTCCGGTAATCCCAACACCAAGACGTAATTTTAATTGGTTCACCCAGCTTACATCCGCCATAAAGCCTTCCTGATCCATGCGCCATCCCAGTGCAGCGCTTGGGAAAAATGACCATTTATGATCAACTGCCAATTGGGATGCCCCATCATAACGTCCTGAAACAGTTAACAGATATTTATTGGTGAAGCTATAATTTAAGCGCGCCATATAGGATAATAAGGATTGTTTAATGAATCCGGAACTATATTTTTCAAGTGAACTAACAGCGCCTAGCGCATTCCATTTTTGGCTCGAAAATGGAATATTATTGGCAGACATTAAACTGAATTCGGTTTCAAACTGCGTTTGACTCTGAAGTAAAGTCAAACCAAAATCATGTTTTCCAACAGTTCTGTCATAGTACAGCAGATTGTCAAGCGTGTACGACACACGTTGTGTTTTCTCAAGTGAGGCATAAGCTGAACCGCTTCTGATTACTGATTTGGCATCTTCGAAGATGCCATTGCGCCAGGTTTCGATATCGGGACCAAAATTGGTGCGGAACTTTAACCCTTTCAATACAGGTACCAAAGCTCCAAAATCCAGTTGGCCATACATACTGGCAAAGGCGCGCAGTGTAACGCGTTGATCCTGAGAATATTTATCCTCATCAATAATGGTCTTAACAGCAACGTCGCCGCCCGGATATTCTATCCGGTTGCCATCAGCATCATACGGCATTGTATAGGTAAAAACGCCATATGCACTTTGATATAAATTAGTTTGAGCAGACACCCCAACATTACCAACGGTAGATTGGCCATATTCCTGGATGCTGTAAGAGCTGTTCAGGTTTCCACCAAATGAGAACCATTTAACAGGCGTAATATCTACACTAACATTTGCACTATAGCGTTTATAGCCTTGCCCTTTTACTACCCCTTTACTATCAGTATATCCAAAGGAACCGTAAGCTTTCATTTTCTCGGTACCGCCACTTGCGCTCAGTGTATTTTGTGTAGTCACACCTGTGCGGGTTACTAAATCGGTCCAATCAGTAGTAGTTAATTTTGATCCATCCCAGGTACCGCCTGCCCAGCCTTTTAGTATATTGTCCCAGGCTGTGGGATCACCAGTAAAAATTTTAGCATCATTTTCCTCTGTAGGCTGATCACCTCGTGCATAAGTGCCCGTAGACAGGGGATCGTAATATTTTGCCCAACGACGATATGTAATATAATCACCTGCACTAAACAAAGGTGAATATTCATGCATCTTCTCTGTAGCCACCGAGGAATCAAAATTCAATGTAAACTTTCCTGATTTCCCTTTTTTGGTGGTAATAAGAACAACGCCGTTGGCCCCACGTGAACCATAAATGGCTGTAGCCGATGCATCTTTTAAAATATCAATAGACTCAATGTCGTTTGGGTTCAGGTGGTCAATTCCTCCAAGTGTGACTTTGTTTGCTGAAACACCTGCTGCATCTACAGTTCCGGTTACCAAAGGAATACCATCGACAACATAAAGCGGAGAGTTCGAAGCTGTCAGCGAGCGTACCCCGCGAATGGTGATACTGCCAACTGTTCCTGGACGTTCATTCGAAGTGATATCAACCCCGGCTGCCCTACCCTGCATCGCTTCAATGGCATTCTTCACCGGGCGTGCATTAATTTGTTCCGAACTTACACTTGTAAGAGCCCCGGTAACATCCGATTTCTTTTGAACACCGTATCCGATTGCAACTACTTCTTCAATTCCTATAGCATCTTCTTCCAGGGTAATACTAATGGTAGTTTTACCACTAACCGAAACCTCCTGCATCTTCATTCCAACAAACGAAAACTGCAAAGTCGCATTTTCAGGAATGTTGGAAAGAGAATAATTTCCACCGGTGTCAGTAATTGCTCCATTGGTCGTGCCTTTTACAACAACAGACACTCCTGGTAGTGCTTCGCCACCAGAGTCGGTGACTTTACCGGAAACTGATTTTTGCTGCTGAGAATTGTTTTCAATACCACCTTCTGTTTTAGGAACAATCATTATCAGTTTGTTTCTGACGGAATAAGTCAGGTTTTCCGCTTTCAGCACCTGATCGAGAATATCAAAAATCAAGGCATTTTTGAATTCAGCAGTTACCTCTTTCGAATTCTGGATCATTTCATTTTTATAAAAAATCGAAAATTCAGAGTTCGCTTCAATTTTACTGAACACGCTTTCGAGTGTTTCCTTTTCAAACTTCAAATTCAGCTTGGTTTGCTGCGAGTAAGAACTGGCCGTGACTTGCATCAGCGCCATAAAAAACAACAAGGTTGTTACTTTCATAATGTTTAACATTTTTCTAAGCACACGGCATCGACGACGCCTTTGCTTCGGATCGTTTTTTTTCATAGTTTTACTTCGATTTAAATGAGTATTTATTTCACATTACACCGACGTCAGAAGAGTTGCCGCTCATCTGGCGTCTTTTTTTCATTTCACGGTTATTGTAATTTTTCGTAATTCAGTTTTATCGTATTTAATAGGTGTATAAACCTTTATAGCTTCAAGTACCTGCCAGATTGTTTCCTCATTTTTAAAAGTTCCGGTAAAATTAACTTCCCTGCCTGTCCGGTTTTCAAGAGTTATATCAACATCGTACCAATTTTCCAACCGTTGCATCAGCTCCGATAAAGGGATGTTCTTAAAATTGAACTTATTATCTACCCATCCTGATGCCTGTGAAGCATTCACCTCAACAATCTGAAACTGCTGATCCTTTAGAATCAAGGCCTGTCCGGGTTTTAAAACCTGTTCGTTGTTTTCCAAATGTACATTCACCTTTCCACTGAGTAGTGTGATTTCCTTTCGTCCAAACTCGTCGTAAGCCATCACATTAAAAGTGGTACCCAAAACTTCCACCGAACATTCATTGGTTTTTACCACAAATGGAGCTTTTTCGCTTCTGGCAACTTTAAAAAATGCTTCACCTTTTAATTCAACCTGACGGTGGTTTGCCGAAAATGAGTTGTAAACCAATCTTGAATTGGCATTCAACCAGACTTCCGAACCATCGGGCAATGTTACCATCGATTTTTCGCCGCGTGGAGTTTCAAAAACCAGTTGTTCCTGATTGAAATGATTTCCGGAGAGAAAATAAGTTAAAACACTTCCAGCCAATAATCCCAATATAAGCATTGCTGCAACAGATGCCACCTGAACCCAAGTCCGACGGGTAACAGGCATTTCTACAATCGTAGTTTTTTGCTTATTTATTTTGTATTCAAGGCGGTTCCAGTTTTTACGGCCAGTTTCATCCAAAACAGAATTGTGTGTCCATTCCTGTTTTGCCTGTTCGAAGTACTGGCGGTTGTTTGAATCCTGAAGGTAATCCGTCAGCAGTTCATATTCATTGTCAGACAATTGACCCCGGAAGTATCGTTTTATTATATTTTGAATTTCAGTATTATGCATGGGTGTTATTTTAGCCTTTGCATATATAACTGAATTGGGTAGGATTTACCCATCATTGAATTGAAAATATTTTCAGAAAAAATTTAAATTTTTGCATCTATGAATCGTATGGTAATTTGTACAGGTTATGAAATTCATATTTCTTCAGCATATTTTTTTTGAAAAATATATGGATTCTAAATAACTCTAACTCACCCCGAAGTCCGCAGGCGGCCTTCCTCCCTCTCTTTAAAAGAGAGGGGGCAAGCACCGAAGGTGCGAGGGGGTGAGTATCATCAATGAGAATATTTACCTTCACAAATCATCATTGAATAATACTTTTTAGCACCAGCAAAACTAGCGCGACGGGAAGTTCTTCGGAGAAGTTCGCACGGAACGATTGCAGGGCGCGGTTCAGATGACGTTCCACATTTTTGATGTTGATATCCAGTTTTTCAGCAATTTCTTTGTTCTTCAGTCCATTTATACGGCTCAGCATAAAAACTTCGCGGCAACGATCGGGCAAATCCTGAATTGTTTTTTCGATCTTCATTTTCAATTCCTGCTCAATCAGCACATAAGGTTCGTTTCCGACAAAGTCGATGCGGTACAACTCTTCGTATTTAGATGCAATGTGAATTTTCTGCAAGCGGTTGTTCACCACTTTCAGATGTTTGATGTAGTCGATGCAACGGTTGCGCACCAAACGGAAAAGATAGGCTTCAATGTTGAGGCTTTCTATTTCAGCCTTTTTCTCCCAAACCTTTACAAATACCTCCTGAACAATGTCCTGCGAGATGCCGTCATCTTTTACAACATTCCGGGAAAAGTCGTTCAGTCGGGGAAAATAGATGGAAAACAAAAGTTCAAGCGCTTTCTGATCACCAGTTTTAATCTGATCAAAAAGCTCGTCTGCACGTCGTTTACTTTTATTTTCTATTTTATCCTGCATTATTTTCTGATCTTTTCAATCCAGATATTCCGAAATTGAATTTTTGAACCTTCGGCCTGCAAACCGATTGCACCTTTGGTCAATGAGCAATTTGTGGCTATACTCTGAACTAAACCGTTTACCTTTATTTCAACGGTATTTCTCTGACAGGTTATGTCGAAAATGTTCCATTCGCCTGCCGGTTTTTCATTCGATGGATGCAATTTGGGTACAACCGGCTTTACCGTTTCGGTCGAAGTATAAACGCTGTCCCGAATCGTTGCTTTCTCTCCCACCCCATGCACGATAAAGTCGCCTGCATTTTCATGTTTTAACTGTGACTGATAATGGGTAACCCAGATTTTATCGGGCCCGGTAGTATGCAAGAGAATACCGCTGTTGGTAGGTTTTTCAGGATAACACCATTCAACGTGCAACCGGTAATTTGAATATTCCTTTTTTGTGCGAAGATAACCAACTGGCACACCAACAGTTTCGATCATTCCATTTTTAACATAGAAGAAGTTTTCAGGATTAACTGCAGTATCACCTACATATATTGTCCAACCTTTCAGGTTTTTACCGTTGAACAAGGATTGTTTCTTTTGGGCAAAGCCAGAAATTGTCAGAAACGTTAAAATAGAAATAAGAATAGGTTTCATAGTACTTTGTATTTATTGGCTTAAAAATAGAAATTAAATCCTGAAGTTTACACAACATCTTCCATCAGTAATCTTTCAGGCAGATTTTTTATACTTTTCCGGAAAATGATTGAAGTATAAAAGAACAAACATAATTATTACCTATGAAATCCAAAATTGATTCGATTTCGCTCTCTTCCATATACAAACGAAATAAAAGCGACCGCGACATATTTCAGGAGCTTATGCCAACAAAAGTTAAAGAAGTACTATTGCTGGCAACACTTTACGATAGTTATTCCATAGTACGCGAAGGTCAGTTCACTGATAAAATTTTCGGAGAATTTCTTCAGCTTAACTTATATACCTATCCGCGATTCACCAGTGTTAATACCGAAGAAGACGCACTCCGAATGGTAAAAACACGTGATTTCGACATGGTTATCATCATGGTCGGGGTCGATAAAAATATACCGGTACGGGCTGCCAATGCCATTTACAAGTTGAAACTCTCACTTCCTATTTTGTTGCTGGTGAATAATAATGGCGACCTGCGCTATTTTCAAACCAGCAACGAGAAAATAGAATCCATTGACCGGGTATTTGTTTGGAACGGGAACTCGAATGTGTTCCTTGCTATGATCAAATACATCGAAGACAAGAAAAATGTGGAAGAAGATACAAAAAACGGAAGCGTCCGGGTGATTCTGCTGGTGGAAGATTCGATACAATACTATTCGCGTTATTTGCCGATGTTATACACCAACATAATGACGCAAACGCAAAACCTGGTGGAAGACAAATCGGCCGACGAACTGCACAAAATCATGAAAATGAGGGCCCGGCCCAAAGTGATTCTGGTAAGCAGTTACGAAGACGCGGTTTTCATCATTAACAAATACAAGGATTTCCTTCTGAGCGTTATTTCTGATGTTAAGTTTCAAAGAAATGGAGTGGACGATGAAAATGCAGGTGTTGATTTGCTCAGGTATGTAAATTCGACCCTTCGGTTCCCCATTCCGATTTTACTTCAGAGCCACGACGTGAACAATGCACAACGTGCCCGCGATGTTGGCGCCGATTTCATCAACAAAAACTCTGAAAGCTTATCGCTCGACATTCACAATTACATATACAAACGGCTTGGTTTCGGCAACTTTGTGTTTAAAGATACCCAGGGAAATCCGATCATGATTGCCCGTAATATGGCCGAATTTCAGGAAATGTTTCGGATTATTCCTGAAGATGCACTTGCATATCATGGTCATCGCAATTCGTTTTCAACCTGGCTGATGGCCCGTGGCGAGATTAACATTGCCGAACAATTGCTGCCATACCGCTTCGAGGATTTCAAGAATTCGGACGACCTTCGGAAATTTTGTCTGGATGTATTCGAAAAAGTACGTATCCAGAAACTGCGCGGGAGCATCATCGATTTCGATCCTACACTCGTTACCGGAAAACGTTTTGTGATGCGCCTCGGAAGCGGTTCGCTCGGCGGAAAAGGCCGGGGAATGGCTTTTATGTGCAATTTTATCGAGAACATCGATTTTGCCAAAATTATTCCTGAAATAAATATCCGTATTCCTGCGACAGCAGTAATCGGGGCTTCTGATTTCGATAAATTTCTTGAAACCAATGACCTTTATGAGGAAATATATTCGACCAACGACTATGAACGTATCAAAAGCATTTTTATTGAATCGCAGTTTAGCGAAGAGTTAAAGGATCGCCTTCACAAATACCTCGAAAAAATGGCTAAGCCTCTGGCCATCCGTTCTTCCGGCTTGTTCGAAGATTCGCTCACACAGCCATTTTCAGGAGTTTATGCAACTTACCTTATTCCCAATAATCATCCCGACATTGAAGTACGTTTCCAGCAACTCGAAACGGCGATAAAATTGGTTTATGCCAGCATTTTTACCGAATCGGCCATGTTGTATTTCGATGCTGTGAAATACAAGATTGAAGAGGAGAAAATGGCAGTTATCATTCAGGAAGTTGTTGGACATCAATACGGTGATCATTATTATCCATCCATAAGTGGAGTGGCGCAGTCGTACAATTTCTATCCGGTTTCGTACATGGAGCCCGAAGATGGTTTTGCTGTTTCTGCCATCGGGCTGGGAATGTATGTAGTTGGAGGCGAGAGTGCTTATCGTTATTGCCCCAAATATCCTGAAATCAACACAACAGGTATTCACGATCTGGTGCGCGACTCCCAGAAGGAATTTTATGCCATCGATATGGATCACAGCCAGTTTGACCTTGAAAATGGCGGTGAAAGTGCAGCTATCAGGAAAATGAAGATTTCATTTGCCGAAAAAGATGGCGTGCTGCAACATTGCGCCTCTGTTTATGATTACGAAAATGATTGCCTGATTCCCGGCGTTGACAGCTCCGGGTTGCGGATCATAGATTTTGCCAACATATTAAAATACAAACACATACCACTTGCCGATACACTGATGTTATTGCTCAAATTATTCCGCGAGGCAATGGGGTCGCCCGTCGAAATTGAGTATGCAGTCGATCTGGAAAAAGGCCACAACAAGCTGCCCACCTTTTACCTGCTGCAAATAAAGCCATTGATCAGGAAAGACGAACAACTGATCGTGAATATTGGGAAAATCGTTCCCGAAAAAACGCTTATGTACGCAAAACGCGGAATGGGGAATGGTTTCGTTACCGGAATTAAAGATGTGATTTTTGTTGATCCTGAAAGGTTTGACAAAATGAATACGCGTGAAATAGCGGCTGAAATAAATCAGTTCAACCGAAAAATGGATTTTGTGAACAAAGAATATGTATTGATTGGGCCAGGCCGTTGGGGCACACGTGATCCGTTTACAGGAATCCCGGTTTTATGGGCAAACATCTCAAAGGCCCGAATCATTGTCGAAATGGGACTTGATGAATTTCCGCTCGACGGTTCGCTTGGTTCACACTTCTTTCACAATGTGACTTCGATGAATGTTGGCTATTTTACCATTCCGCACAATTCAGCCGACGCGATGATCAACATGGATTTATTAATGAAAATGCCGGTTGTCGAAGAAGGGAAATACATCAGGCACGTTTGTTTCACCAACGACCTCAATATCGTCATGGATGGAAAGAACCGGCAGGCGTTGATTTCATTTGAAGAATGAAATCAAAAATATCGCACCTATAATCAGAACCAAAAGAAAAGTTTAATCGTTAAATTTAATTGCAAAAAACAGCCAATCCACTTTTTCAAGCGAATTGGCTGTTTTAATAATGGTTACAAAGCTTAAAATTCCCCTTACAACATCTTGGTTTTCAGGTTTAAAAGCTGCATCTTCATATTTTCCAAATCGTGCATCAAATTATTTTTTGAAGTCGAATCGTCGAGTTGGATTTTATAATTCTGGAATAGTTCCTTATAGTATTCAACTCCTTTTTCCATATTTTCATAAAACGTAACGAAGTACTTCTTTTGCTTGTCAGAAAACGGTCTAACACTTTCCTCAAGCTTTCCGCCCAAATATTCGATGTACATTTGTATTTCTTTCACGAATAAATTTGGTCGGTCAGTGCGCTCCATCACATTGGTGCGTCCGTAAATATGATCAACCATCCTTTTCAGTGAATAAAGGCTTGAAAAATAGGCCAGGTTTGGTCCGGGACAGATACTTACGGCAGTACCTTCAATTTTTGTATCCAAATCGTTCACCATCAATGTCGATGCAGTAAGTCCGTTGCACAAGCAAGCCTTATCAGTTATTTTATTGAGCTGTTTTTCAAATTCCATCTCATTCAGGTTCAAATTTTTAAGTTCCTGAATTTTATCACGCTGGTATTCTTTTGACGCAGTGCAGATACTTTGTTTCTCAGGAACAGGATTCAATGCCAGGTATTTTTTTGTACATGGGAAACCATATTTACCGGCTTTGTTTTGTGCTTCCTTTTTCAGGTCCATGCCGTTGCCGCGTACATTGTTAAAAATAACTCCCAACGGAGAAACATCGCTCATGTACAGATCTTCCTCTTTGGCTTTGCACAGCACTTCCAGCGTTTCTTCATCGACAGTGGTTGCTTCGGGAACCAGCAAAAACGGCGTACCCCACCCTATCGAATCCAAATTGTAATATTCGAGTAAAAACTGATGTTCGGTATTTGAACCAACTCCGCCCTGAGCTGTAATTTTAACCAGTAAAGGTTTCTCCGGAACAGGTTTCCCTTTGTCTGCAAGTGCCTTTACATATATTTCGTGAACAGCTTCAATTAATTGCTCCTTACTATTCCTGAACTCTTCCAGAACCGGCCCCAGTAAAAAACCGTCGGTTGCAAAAGCATGCCCACCACAGTTTAGACCTGATTCCACCCGGTATTCTGAAACCCAAATTCCTTTTTTTGCCAGAAAACGTCCCTGAATGATGGCTGAACGATAATCACTTACTTTCAAAATCACTTTTTTCTTCAGTTCCAAATCAGCATTCGGATAAAAATCTTCAAATTCTTCAAGATAACTGTAAAGGCGTGGATTCATTCCGGCAGAAAGCACCAATGAAGAACTTAAATCGCTCAGGGCAAATCCGCGAAGTGCCGATTGGGCATCACTGAAAATTGAAGGTAATTTCTCGTCACCGGCATAAGCATCGCGGTCAAGTTTCGACATGATGTTTACATCAATCTCGCCGGCAACCAGGTTTTCGCTCAGCCAATCCGAAAGTTTTTGCTTCATCTGACCTGTATTGACCATCTGATTGAATTTCAACTTCAGATCAGAAAAATCGGGCAACATTTTAATATATTTATCCAATTCTTCTTCGGTATGCGAAACAGAATTTTTCAGATCTTCAAACTTCTTTACAACGATCTCCTGAACTGTGTTCAGATAAGCTGTAATTCGTTTTGCCCGGTGATCTTCAGTCTTGGGAGAAATGGATTGAAAAGGAAGATTGAATTTTTTGCAGTAAAACTCCCTCATTTTTTCCATTGAAATGTCATCGACCAGCGAAATTACAGAGGAAATACCATAATGAGCTACTTTAATTGGTGAATCAATGGAATATCCCAGGCCCATAACAGGGATATGAAAAGTGTGCGGGTTATTATGGAAACTCATAAATAATTATTCTTGATTAATAATGGCGGTAAAAATAGTTTATTCAGTTTAAATAGGAAAGATTAAATACTTATTAAACGACCGATTTAGAATAAAAACAACCTGTTTTCGAAACAGTTTGCCATCATTCACAAGGGTTTTCGGTATTTTTTCAACAAAGAATACAGATATTCGAAAAAGTTACTTGAAAAGGTAGCTATCCGGAGCAGATCAATTTTTTGAAATCAGGGATTAGTTTACCCCGAATTTCCGTGAATATTTTAAATATTGCCTTTCCAACAATTGTCGGGTTATTGGTGCACCATGACCTGACAGGAAAATACTGCACCCGGTTTCCAACAATCGTTTCCAGCTTCTTACCAATTCCCTGGCATCATCAGCAAACGGAGAAAGTACCCGGTTCGGAAAACCGCCGAAAAGAGCATCACCGGCAATGGCGATTTCACTATTTAGAATAAGGCTCACCGAACCTGAAGTGTGACCCGGAGTGCACAATAACTGAAGTTCTGAAATTCCGGACAAGGAAACAGACTGGTCATTTACCAGAATATCCGGTTCGAAAGCCCGGTAGCCAAACCAGGGTTTGCCAATTGCTTTTCCAGGTATGGATAGAAATTTAGTAAAAGGATTCGTTCCCCCGGGAACAGGAGTATAACCATCCCTCACAAAGCGGGCTTCTGATTGATGGACCACGATTTGGCAGGAAGTTTTTTCTTTCAGAATTGAGGCATTTCTGCAATGATCAAAGTGCGTATGGGTGAGCAAAAGGTAATCAAGCTTCAATTCGGGAATTCCTGTAGCCTTTATATTTTTAACGAGCGATTTGAAGGCACTTTTC
Source organism: Prolixibacteraceae bacterium (assembly GCA_036834745.1). GTDB lineage: Bacteria > Bacteroidota > Bacteroidia > Bacteroidales > Prolixibacteraceae > Aquipluma. The sequence goes on along the minus strand of DAITNH010000017.1, from coordinate 11,128 downwards.
ATTCCGGTATCGACCAAAACAGTTACTCCTTCAGATGTCCGAATCAGAAATGAATTGCTTCTTACTGAAAGCAACTGCCAGATTTGGGTTCCATTGGTTAATTTCCAGAAATTCATTTTTGCGATATTTAAAAGTATAAATAATCGTTTCAAGCCAGTTTTTCCCTGACCTAAATTAGCATTTGTTCAGGTATAAATCAAGTTTCATTATTTGATAAAACAGTTCGAAAAACTACAATTCAAAAAATGGTTATTTCACTCATATTAATTATCTTAGTAAGCGCATATGAGATTACAAAGGATGAATTCAAACTTTCAAACCTTCTAAAATAAGCAACATGAAACCAAACATTCAGAAAATCGCAATTATTATCGGGATCGCAATAATTATCCTGATTATCTCGGTTCAATTCTTTTCAATCCGAAAACTGAAAGATAAAATACAACTTGCCAACGTTGAACTGGCAACCTTGAACGATTCAGTTTCGGTGCATAAATCAAAAACCGGACAATTGACTTTTAAAATTGCATCGGTTGAAATCGAAAAACGCAACCTGAAAGAGTCACTCGAAACACTCGAATTAACAACGAAAGAATTAAGAAATCAGGGCATAAAATATCGGGATATAATAAGTGTACAAAAAGCGCAGATTGATGCTGGTGGCATGGGATCAACAATTATTCGCGATACAATGATAATTACCAATACCGATACGATCAGAATCGCGAAATTTGATTGGTCAAATAACTTTTTAAGCCTGAATGGCTCCATCGAAAACAAGAATCTTGATTTTAATTACAAATACAAAACCGGGATCAACATCGTTACTGAACAAAAGCCAAAAGGAACCATAGTAAACTTCTCACTGGCAGATCCAAATGCTACTATTACAACCGCGACAAGCATCACAGTCACACGTAAAAAATCAATCCTGGAGAAATGGTATATTACTCTACCAGTCGGTTTTGTGGGAGGTTTTTTATTGGCAAAATAGACATTTTGAAGCCGGATAGAATATACTTAATATTGAACATTTGTAATTATAATTACGGTGTCAATACAAATACTTCGTAAAAAAAAACAATATTATAACCACATGAAAAAAATCCTGATTCTAGTAATTACTGCTTTTGTAGTTGTTTTTGGGAAAACATCCCAGGCATCTGAAATCGAGTTTAAGGAGTTTGACCTCCCAAACGGGTTGCACGTAATCGTGCATGAAGACCACTCTGTGCCAATTGTTGCAGTTTCGGTCATGTACCATGTCGGTTCAAAGAATGAACAACCTGACCGGACTGGTTTTGCGCACTTTTTTGAACACCTGATGTTTGAAGGGACAAAAAACATCGACCGTTTCCAATACGATAAAATTGTTGAAAGCGCCGGTGGTACGCTTAACGCCAATACAAGTTGGGACAGGACTTATTATTACGAGATTCTTCCTTCGAACCAGCTTGAGCTTGGCCTTTGGCTCGAATCGGAACGTATGCTGCATGCACGGGTTGATTCAATTGGAATTGCCACACAGAAGGGGGTCGTTATTGAAGAGAAGAAACAGACTGTTGATAACAGACCATACGGATCAATTTTAGAAGAAACATTAAAAAGGGCATTTGTTAAGCATCCTTACAATTGGACTGTAATTGGTAATGCCGATCATATCAGGGCTGCCAAAGACGAAGAATTTAAAAAATTCTACGATTCGTATTATGTCCCGAATAACGCAGTACTGGTGTTGGCAGGTGATATCAATTTTGCAGATGCAAAAAAACTGGCCGAAAAATATTATACCGATATTCCTGCAAAAAAAGGTGAAATATACCGCCCAAGTTTAACTGAAGAAATAAAACATACGGAAGTTAGAGATACCATTTACGACAATATCCAGCTGCCCGCAGTATTTCAGGCCTATCACATCCCGGCAATGGGGAGCAATGATTTTTATGCGGTAGAAATGTTGAGCAAGCTGCTTGCAACCGGGCAAAGTTCGAGGTTATACAAATCGTTGGTAGATGATCAGCAACTTGCAATTGAAGTGGCTGCTATCCCTCTCCCATTTGAAGATCCGGGATTGGCAATTATTTTAGCCCTGCCAAATATGGGGCTCGATTGTGCCGCGCTTGAGGCTGCCATGGACAAAGAAGTAGAAAAAGTGCAGAAGGATTTAATCCCTGAAAAGGAATTTCAGAAGTTGAAAAACCAGATCGAAAACCAGATTGTAACGGAAAATTCGACCATTGCAAACAGGGCAAATGCCCTCGCTGAAAATTATACTTATTTTAAGGATGCCAACAGGATTAATACCGACCTGAAAAAATACCTCGCGGTAACGCAGGAAGACCTTAAACGTGTTGCCAACGACTATTTCAGGAAAGACAACCGGGTAGTTTTATATTACCTTCCTAAATCATCTAAAAAATAATCCTCATTCATAAAAGTAAAAATCATGAAAAAATTAGTTTATTCCCTATTTATACTATTTCTAACCCTCACGGTAAATGCCCAGCTCGACAGGAGTATCCGTCCCAATCCGGGACCAGCGCCAAAAATACAACTTGGCGATTACAAGCTTTTCACATTGGACAATGGCTTAAAAGTAATTGTTGTCGAGAATCACAAAATTCCGAAAATAACCTATCAGCTCAGCCTTGATATTGACCCGGTTCTTGAAGAAAATCAGGCTGGATATGTTGCAATAACAGGCGATCTTTTAAGGGCTGGAACAACAACCAAAACAAAAGCAGAAATCGACGAAGCCATTGACTTTATTGGAGCGTCGTTAAATACCTTTCCAACCGGAATTTCCGGATCTGTTTTGACAAAATTCAGTGGTGATCTGCTTGGTATCATGAGCGATGTTTTGTATAATCCTT
>DAITNH010000017.1:0-8155 GCA_036834745.1 Prolixibacteraceae bacterium | reverse complement strand
ACAAAATTCAGTGGTGATCTGCTTGGTATCATGAGCGATGTTTTGTATAATCCTTCCTTTCCTGCTGAAGAGTTGGAAAAATTGAAGAAACAAAATATTTCCGGTATCCAAACAGCTAAGAATGATGCGAACTCAATTGCAAACAATATTAATTCGGCGGTGATCTTCGGTAATAAACATCCTTATGGTGAAATCACTTCTGAAAAAACCTTTGAAAGCATCACTTTGGATAAATGCAAAGAATATTACAAAACCTATTTCAGGCCAAATGCAGCTTACCTGATTATTGTCGGTGACATTACTTTAAAAGAAGCACAGTCGCAGGCTAAACAGTTCTTTGGAAAATGGGAGAAAGGTGTTGTACCAACTCATTCTTACAATTTTCCTGAATTGAATAAATCGCCCAGGGTAGTTATCGGCAACCGGGATGGCGCTGTACAATCGGCAATAATGGTAAGTTACCCGCTTGAATTTAAACCAGGCAATCCTGATGCAATTAAAGCCAGCGTCATGAATTCAATACTTGGCGGCGGAAGCCTTTCATCACGTATCAATGCCAATTTAAGGGAAAAGAAGGCATATACCTACGGTGCATATTCTTCGTTGAACACGGATAAGTTGGTTGGGTCATTCAATGCTTCCGGAGAAGTAAAAGGCGAAGCAACCGACAGTGCAATGGTTGAGCTGCTTTTTGAAATTAAGCGGATGATCACTGAACCTGTTGATAATAAAATGCTGGAACAGGTAAAAAGCAGGATGAACGGGTCGTTTGCAAGGTCGCTCGAAAATCCATTGACCATCGCCGGATTTGCCCTTAATATTGAAAAATACAAACTGCCCAAAGATTATTATGCCACTTACCTTGAAAAACTCAGTAAAGTTTCGGTTGCCGATGTTCAGGAGTTGGCAAAAAAATATTTAAAGCCTGAAAACGCAAATATCATCGCAGTTGGAAATGCCGATCTGCTTCAAAAAACCATGGCAAAGTTTTCAAAAGACGGCAAAGTTGAACAGCGTGATTTTTACGGCAACCCGGTAAAAGCATTGGAAGCACCTTCAAACCTGACAGGGATGGATGTTATTTCAAAATACGTGGAGGCTATCGGAGGTAAGGAAAAACTATTGAAAGTCAACGATGTAACAACTAAGATGGGGATGTCGATGCAGGGGATGAATATTGAAATCATTAGCAAACAGAAAGCGCCAAATAAAATGTGTGTCGAAACTAAAATGGGAGAAAATGTCGTGTCGAAACAGGTATGTAATGGAGTAAAAGCCATGGTGAAAAGCCAAATGGGAAACAAAGAACTGACTGGTGCCGAACTGGAAGAGATGTTAGCTCAATCGACCATGAATGCCGAATTATATCTTGACAAAATGGGAATCACCGCTGAATTAAAAGGCTCAGAAGATGTTGAAGGACAGCCTGCATGGAAAGTACAGATGACTTTACCTTCAGGAAAAAACATGGTTGATTTTTACGACCAGAAAAGCGCACTGAAAGTTAAATCAATAACTCAGCAGGGGCCGATGAGTGTAATAACACTTTATTCTGATTACCGCACGGTTGAAGGTGTTTTATTCCCGTTTAAATTGAAACAGTCTGCAGGTCCTCAATCATTTGATATTGTGGTATCAAGCGTTGAGGTGAACAAAGGCATCGAAGATTCGGTGTTTGAGCTGTAATATTCCTGATATTCAATTGCAATGATGCTCTTGTAAGGGTCACTAAATAAACAAAAAGCTCTTCTTTTGAGGAGCTTTTTGTTTACCAGGGTTTATCCGAAATTGCGGAATATCCAAAATCAGTCTCTCTACCCAACCAGTTGTTGCGAAAACAACAAAAATCAAAGGCGGGTGCTAAAAGTTTAATATGATTGACCGTTTACATACCTAATTTGGTATTTTGCGTCAGTCAGTTGTGGTCATTTATTGTCATTCTGTTGTCATTTCCTGGCAACTTAATGACTACCAAATGACAATTGAATGACTTTTATGACATTGGGTAATTACGGATATCCATTAAATTTAATTTCTAATCACAATATATTTATAGATATGATATGTTTTTTTCTCAGGCTAAAAACACATAATTCACTCCATGTAATAGGCCTTTCCCATCGTATTTAGAAAATGTCTAAATAAGAATCAACCTGTTATTTATATACAATCTAAATTGCACAATATTGAATCAATCCAGCACTGAATTTCAGTAAATTATAAATCCCGTTTCTACGTTTAAAACCAAAACGAGCCAGACTTGTACCGATATACTGATATTGGCACATATTTCTATATTTAGTTTTCTATATGTTTGCATGTAATTCATAATTAAACTACAACATGGCTCATAAACGTCGTGATTTTATAAAAATATCATCGCTGAGTGCTGCTGGCCTTATCTTCGGAAGTCAATATCTACGCTCGTCTGTTCCCGATTTTTCGAAAAAAGGATTGGGTGATTTAGGCCCGATGAGCTTGCAGCGAACTCCCACTTATTGCGAGATTTGCTTCTGGAAATGTGCTGGTTGGGTGCACAAAAACGAAGATGGCAAAATTAAAAAGATTGTCGGAAACGATGACGATACAAATTGTAATGGACGTCTGTGCCCACGGGGAACCGGCGGCGTTGGCATGTATTACGATGAAGATCGTTTAAAAACACCATTGATCCGCGTTACCGGAGTCGACGGAAAACAAACTTTCCGGGAAGCAAGCTGGGACGAGGCGCTGGATGTGGTTGCAAAAAAAATGCAACTAATTAAAGAAAAACATGGCGCTGAATGTACAGCTCTTTTCACCCACGGTTCTGGCGGTCATTACTTCGGTAATTTGCTGAAAGCTTTTGGATCGGGAAACATTGCAGCACCTTCGTATGCACAATGCCGTGGCCCCCGCGAAGTGGCATTTATCGCAACTTTCGGTGCTGGGCTTGATTCACCGGAACCTACGGACATTCGTGATACCCGTTGTTTGGTATTAATTGGTTCGCATTTGGGCGAAAATATGCACAACGGTCAGGTTCAGGAAATGTCGGATGCCATCGACAAAGGCGCGGCCATTATTACTGTTGACCCACGTTTCTCAACTGTTGCCAGCAAATCGAAATTCTGGCTGCCCATTAAACCTGCCACGGATATCGCACTCCTGCTGGCATGGATTCACGAGATTATCTACAACGAATGGTACGACAAAAAATACGTCGAAAAACATACTTCAGGATTTGAGCAATTAAAAGAACACGTTAAAAACTTTACTCCTGAATGGGCTTTCGGAATTACCACAATTGCTCCTGATGTGATCAGAGAAACTGCCCGTGAGATGCGTGACGCTTCACCGGCTGTGATCATTCATCCCGGGCGGCATGTAACCTGGTATGGCGATGATACTCAACGTTTACGGGCGGTTGCAATTTTAAATGCGCTGCTCGGATCATGGGGGCGCCGCGGTGGATTTTTTATTCCGGAGAAATTGGAAGTACCTGAATTTCCTCACCCGCCATTTCCGAAGCCAACCAAAACATGGCGCGACGCAATGGGTGGAAAATACCTTTTGGCCGACCTTGCGCTTGCTTCAGGAGTTTGCGATGCGACCATTCCGAGTCCCGATCTGGATTGCAGCATAAAAGCATGGATCGTGAACGGCACCAACCTGATCATGACTTTACCTGATCAGAAAAAAACAATCGAAGCCATTAAAAATCTGGAGTTGCTTGTGGTGGTGGATACCATGCCCATGGAAATTACAGGGTTTGCCGATGTGGTTTTGCCTGAATGTACTTATCTTGAACGTTGGGACGATATCAGGGTGGTGCATGGCCGGAATCCGGATATTGCACTTAGAATGCCTGCAACAGAGCCACTTTACGACACAAAACCTGCTTATTGGATTGCAAAAAAACTGGCCGGAAAGATGGGACTGGGCGACTATTTTAAATGGGAAAACTTTGAAGATGTGCTGGAATGGCAACTTCAACAAATAGGCTCTTCACTGGAAGAGATGAAACGAATTGGCGTAAAAAATTATCCGCGTGAATCGGGACCTCTTTATTTTGAAGAAGATATGCCTGTCGAATTCGGTACCGATTCAGGAAAAATTGAATTGTACTCGACCATTATTGCGGCAGAAGGTTTCGATGCCATGCCGGTTTACACGCCTCACATGGAGCCACCTTCAGGATTTTACCACCTGAATTATGGCCGTGCCCCGATGCATACCTTTGGAAGAACCGCGAATAATCCGAACCTCACTGATTTGATGGATGAAAATACAGTTTGGGTAAATCCGAAAGTGGCCAAAGAATGGGGATTAAAAAACGAACAGCCAGTTTACCTCGAAAATCAGGACGGAGTTGTTTCTGATTTTACCATCAAGGTTCGAATAACAGAGCGAATCAGGTTCGATTCGGTTTACATGGTGCATGGTTTTGGGCATAACAATGAAAAATTAACGAGATCGCACGGCAGAGGCGCCAGCGATTCGCAACTTATCACACGTGTATTAATTGACCCGATCATGGGAGGAACCGGTATGAGGGGAAATTTTGTAACCTTCCGGTTTGAGAAAGAAAGTGAGGCAAAATCATGAGATATGCAATGGCCATTGATACCAAAAAATGCGTCGGATGTGCCGACTGTGTGGTAGCTTGTCAGACTGAAAACAATGTACCAATCGGGTATTGCCGCGACTGGATCGTTGAAGTAACCGACGGAACTTATCCGCGGTTGGAGATTGAACTTCGTTCGGAACGCTGTAACCATTGCGACAACTCGCCTTGCGTGCGTTGCTGCCCGACAGGTGCCAGTCATTACGAAAAAGGTGGAATTGTAGTGGTTACCCACAACAAATGTATTGGCTGCGGTGCCTGTATTGCAAGCTGCCCTTACGATGCACGGTATTCGCATCCGGATGGATATGTAGATAAATGCACCTTCTGCATTCACCGGATCGAAAAAGGGGAAAAACCTGCTTGCGTGGCGGTTTGTCCAACCAAGTGCATGTATTTTGGCGATATGGAAGATCCGAACAGCGAAGTTTCAATTGTTCTGAAAAAGCGCAAACACAAAACACTTATTCCGGAGGCCGGAACAAAACCACAGGTTTACTACCTTATTTAAACTGAAAAGGAATGAGAGAAGAAATTATTACAAGCGGACGGTTGAACCCGCATATTGATCCTTATTTGGAGATCTGGCATTGGCAAATTCCACTTTATCTGTTTCTTGGTGGTTTGGCTGCAGGCATTTTGTTTTTTGCCGCATTGTACACCATCATGGGAAAAGAAGATAAATATCCGGGGGCAGTGCGCCGTGCACCGATTATTGTTCCTTTTTTGCTGGTACTCGGATTGTTTGCCTTGTTTCTCGATTTGAAACACAAACTTTTTTTCTGGCAACTTTATACCACCGTCCGTTTGCAATCGCCCATGTCGTGGGGTGCCTGGACTTTAATGATCATCACGCCGCTTTCGTTGGTTTGGGTTGCACTGCACATCCGCGAATTTTTCCCGAAATGGGACTGGAAATACGACATTTTAAAAGAAATCGAGGCTTTTCTGGTGAAGTATAAATATTATCTGGCCTGGATAATCATTATCTATGCAGTCATTTTGGGAATATACACCGGAATCCTGTTGTCAGCCTTTAATGCCCGTCCGCTTTGGAATACGTCGATTCTTGGGCCACTGTTCCTGACTTCCGGCTTATCGGCAGGTGCGGCAACAATCATTCTGTTTGCACAGTCGAAAAAAGAGCGAATATTATTTGCCAAAATCGATTTGCTGTTGATTGTCATCGAATTGTTCCTGATCGTCCATTTATTTATGGGATTTCTGGCCAGTACTTCAGTTCAGATTGATGCAGCGAATTTGTTCCTGGGCGGACAATACACTGCCCCATTTTGGATTTTTGTGGTGATACTGGGAATGGCAGTTCCGGCAATACTAGAAATAATGGAATTAAAACACATTAAAGTTCCGGTTATAATTCCGGTTGTTCTGGTTTTATTCGGAAGCATCATGTTGCGGTTCATTATCGTATTTGCAGGGCAAATGAGCCGGTGGCTGTACTAAAGTTTCAAGTTTCAGGTTCAAAGTTCCAGGTGTGCCATGAAGTTGGGTATTGGTTATTCGAGATTGAACATTGGATATTTTAAAATTTCATTTGCGGATGCAGCCAGCTTATCCTTTGCCGTTTCGCTTCAGCGAACGGACAGAAAGCAACCCTGCAAACCCCGTCCGCGATTAAGGCTATTAAAAGCAAAAACCTTCTTTCGGACGGAATGGAATTAAACTCTTTAAAACAAAAAATAAGAAACATCCCTGCCCGATGCAGGCGGGGAATAAAGGAATAAGAAACATCAAATAAGAAAAAAGAAATTAAAAACTATAAAAACACAAATATGACAAAAGACAATAAACCTAAAAAGTACATGAATCCCTATATCGGCGGCGTTTTGCTGGGATTGGTGCTGGTATTTGCATTCTGGGTTTCAGGACGCGGATTGGGAGCCAGTGGCGCTCCAAAAAGTTTGATCGTTGCAGGAGTTGAAGCCATCGCACCTGCACATGCAACAACTGCCCCCTTCTACAAAGAATATGGCAGCGCCAAAGAAAATCCATTGAAAGCCTGGTTGGTTTTCCAAATGATGGGCGTGTTGGTTGGAGGTTTTATTTCCGGAGCATTTGCCGGACGATTAAAATTCAAGGTGGAAAAATCACCTAAAATCACCAACAAAACCCGACTTATCTTTGCTGTTATTGGCGGTATATTGTTTGGATTTGGTGCACAGCTTGGCCGTGGGTGTACCAGCGGTTCTGCACTCACCGGAATGGCCGTACTGTCGGTTGGCGGATTTGTCACCATGGCAGCCATCTTCGGAACCGCTTTTGGACTGGCCTATTTTGCCCGTAAACTCTGGATCTAGTGAGTTCCAGGTTCAAAGTTTAAAGTTAATTCAGTAAATCAAATCTTCAATCCTTCAATATATGGGACCTTTAGTAGTAAACGAAATAATATCACCGGAAACCAATCTTTTCTTTGCCTTCATTATTGGCATCGCGTTTGGTTTTGTGCTCGAAATCAACGGATTCTCTTCAAGCCGGCGACTTGCCGGAATGTTTTACGGTTACGATACTACCGTTCTGAAAGTATTTTTCACCGCAGCTATTGTCGGCATGATCGGACTTCTATTCCTCAGCTTGTTCGGTATGCTCGATCTTAGCCTCATCTACATTAATCCAACCTTCCTTTGGTCAGCCATTGGCGGCGGGGTAATTATGGGCGCTGGGTTCATTCTGGGCGGATATTGCCCCGGAACATCCTTCACAGCTGCTTCAATTGGCAAATTGGATGCATTGGCATTTATTGGCGGACTTTTCATAGGCGTTTTCATTTTTGCTGAAGGTTATCCATTGTGGGAAGGATTCTATAAATCCAAAGATTTGGGTTATCCTCTACTGAATAATTTAATTGGCACATCACGTGGCATGATGACTTTCCTTATGATCGTGGTAGCACTTGCCATGTTCTGGATAGGCGAATGGGCTGAAAAGAAATTTGCCCGCGACGATTATAAAATTAACCAACATTAAAAATCAGGACAATGAAATCACTGAAAATACTTGCAATTGCAATCCTTCCTCTTGGACTTATTATTGCAGCTGTACCAGAAAATACTACACGTCCATACAAATTAACTGCTGAAGAATTACTAACTGAAGTGATGGAAAGCCGTCAGTTTATGAGTCCCGACGAAATAGCCCAAATGCTGATTGACAAAGATCCTTCGCTGCAACTAATTGATGTAAGAAGCAAAGATCAGTTTGAAAAATTCAGTCTGCCAAATGCAATCAATATTCCACTCGAAAGTTTGCTAAGCAGCGAATTCGAAGATGTGCTGAATCAGGATGTAAAAGTAAACGTTTTCTATTCGAACAGCAGCAACGACGCCAACCAGGCATGGATGATTACCCGTCAGTTAGGCTACAGTAACAATTATGTACTTCAGGGTGGATTAAACTACTGGGGCGAAACCATTCTTAATCCTGAAAAGCCTGCAGAAGGTAGTCCGAACGAAGAAATTGCCAAATACAATTTTAGGATGGGTGCAAATCAGGCATTGGGCGGCGGATCAGATGCTGCGGCAGCAAGCCCGG
>DAITNH010000016.1:27502-30963 GCA_036834745.1 Prolixibacteraceae bacterium | reverse complement strand
TCGTCGGCAAACATTTTTGATTCCTGATGCGACTTGACCGGCATGCGCGAATAAAATAACTCAGGATAAAAATATAATGGAACAATCCCCTGCTTGTTTTTCATCGACAACAGATTCTCCAGATCATTTTCCTGAGGATACACATAATCAATTATCTGCTCGTCGTTTAAAGCCTTTGCAGCCGCATCGTTCAATACATACACATTCTCGTTGCAACTAACTTTCACACCTTTGGGGAGCAGCATTTTCTGCGACAAATGACTGATGAAAAACTGGTTAAATCCTGAAGCGGCCAATCTTTCAGCCAGATACCGGTAGAATTCAAGGTTATTTTCAGAAATAAACTTGGGAAATTCAATGCGAATTTTTTGGTGGTTTGTCTGAAAAAGACCGGAGTTCGGATCAAAACTTTCCCAATCAGATTTTTTATACGAAAGAATTACTGCATCGTAATCTTCGAAGCGCAGTTTTGCAATCCAATCCGGACTGCCGATACGAACCAGCAGCAACGGTTTTTGTGGTTTCGACGCAAAACTCAGGCTATTCCTTATTTCATGCTTGTTTACCAACGGCTTTTTTAATTCAGGCAAAGTATTTACATTCCCTAAACGTGATGAAAAACTTTGAGTTTTCAGCCTGACCAGCAAAACATCGTCGCCCTTTCTGATTTTTCCGCCCAAATCAGTTGGTATTTTATACTGGGTTCCATTCTGGGTGAAATTTTCCACTTTTACATACAACTGATCATCCTCACTTTTAGTTCTGATCCTTAACCGATAGCCTTCACCAAGCGGTAAGCTACTTTGAAACGAAATGGAATTTTTTGTGACTTCAGCAATTTTTCCGATCAGTTTCCCGGTTGAAGGATCATCCGTGATTCCGTCACTGATATCACCGCCTAAAAAGTAGGATGTTTTTTCGCGCCCTGTATCCGATTCGAGCATTTCTGCAGCCTCCGCCATTCTTTCAGGATTGTCCAACACCATCCTGTAGGCATTGCAAACCTGAAAGACATAGTCTGCAGATTTCATCCGGCCTTCAATTTTTAATGAATGAATTCCAAGATCTACGATTTTCTGCAGGTTACTGAGCTGCTGATTGTCTTTCAAGCTAAAAAGCGCATGTTGCTCCTCTCCTTCCTGATACAACCGGCGGCAACTTTGTTTGCACAATCCCCGGTTTGCTCCCTGTCCACCGGCATAACTACTGAAGAGGCACATTCCGGAGAAAGAATAACACAGGGCGCCGTGCACAAAAAGTTCGAGTTCGGCTTTGCTTTCCTTTGCAATCTTTTCCAGTTCTGGCATGGTTAATTCGCGGGCAAGAACTGTTCTCACAATTCCTTTTGATGCAGCGAAATTTACACCCACCGAATTATGGTTGCCCATTTGGGTGCTTGCGTGAAGAACCAGTTTTGGGAAAAACTTTCTTGCAATAAAATAAACGCCCCAATCCTGAATGATAATCGCATCAACTCTCAGCGAATTCAGAAATGACAAGACATCGATCAGTTGATCAATTTCTTTGTTTTTAATTAAAGTATTAAGGGTAACGTAAACTTTTACATTCTTTTCGTGTGCTTTGGAAACTGCAAGTTGGAGAATTGGCCGTGTAAAGTTGCTGGCCCTTCCACGTGCGTTAAACTCCTGAAGACCCATAAAAACAGCATCAGCGCCACCGTTCAGGGCGGCATAAAACGATTCTGTATTTCCAACGGGAGCCAATAATTCGGGCTTTTTCTTTATCATCGACAATATTTTCACCCGACAAAAGTATAAAATTTACCTTTTCTTTATCATCCAGATATCCTGAGGCAACCATCCTTCGCCCTTTGCTGGTGGGGTTTTTATATGTTCCAATATTTCAGCATTGCAAAACAGCTTTTCCATGAAATTCACAGGATGAAATGCAGAATAGGTTCGGTGTCCTTCTTTAACGTTGCCCCGGATTATCAATTCACCTTTATTGTATCGAATAAGCTCATAATCTGTTAATTTAACCTTGAAATTATTTCCCTGTGTTGTCCAGAAACATTATTCCACCGGGTTTTAAAATCCGATACAACTCATTGTACCGATCGTAGTGCAATTGTTCAGATAAATGGGTAAAAATGGAAATGCCATAAATTAAATCAAAAAAATCACCTGCATACGGCAAACTGGCATTCAAAGAGTTTTTATTAAAACTGATGCCGGGGAGATTTTCGGAACACCAATCGATTGATTTCGCATTGTAATCGGTACCAAAATATTCGCACCCATTTCCAACTACGGAAGGAAGATGCCGGATGATGCGTCCTGGACCACATCCCCAATCCAATATCTTTTTGTCTTTCAGTTCAGTGTGTTTCCTGAAATGATCGGCAACCCACTTTGATGTATCGATACTTTCGGTATAATATTTCTGATAGTTTATTTGAAATGATTCATAAATCAGGTAATCAGGCGGAAGTTTTACCTGAGGGTTATTCTTTTTGAAAGCCTTGTTCACTTTACGGTTTTTGTACCCTTCTAAATAGTATCTTATCCAATCAGTCAGATAAATCAGTCCTAACTGACGTAAAACATTGGAAATCTGGGATTTTTTCATTCTAAAGTATTTTAAAGGCAAAGCTAAATTTTACCGATGGATTTGCCTGATAATTTTTGACCAAAGTAGAGATTTAACCATAAACATCAAAATTTGCATATTACAATGCATCGTTATTTTTAACAATTCTAAATTGCAGTTTTTAACCTATTTTGACATCTCTGGATAGCAGTTTGTATTTTTGAAACATTACTTTTGTTGTATTAAGTTCTTCAAATGCAAAATCTGGTCAACATTCACAATATTCTACAGGAGCAATCCCGGTTAACAATCAGAAGAGAACTTCTGAACGAAATTGACTGGGGCCAAAGGATCATCGGGATCAAAGGATTTCGGGGTGTTGGAAAAACAACCTTCCTGATCGATATTGTAAAAGAAAAGTTTTTGAACGACAAAACTTGCCTGTACGTCAACCTAAACAACTTTTACTTTACCAAAAGGAAAATCATTTCGTTTGCTGACGAATTCTACAAAACAGGCGGAAAAACCCTGATTCTGGATCAAATACATAAATATCCGGATTGGGCTTCAGAATTAAAAACCTGCTACGATAATTTTCCGGAACTACAAATCATTTTTTCAGCATCGCCGGTACTTCGTGTTATTGAAGGAAACAATGAGTTGCAGAATATTGCCAAAATTTATCATCTCGAAGGACTTTCATTTCGCGAATACCTTAATTACCAGTCGAACCTGAATTTCAGGAGATATACTTTGCAGGAAATTCTGACCGATCACGTAAAAATTGCACTGGAAATTACCAAAGAGATAAAACCACTGGCTTTTTTGAATAATTATCTGAAAGATGGGTTTTATCCGTATTTTCTCGATAACAAAGGCTTTTACAACGAAACGCTTTTAAAACACATTAA
>DAITNH010000016.1:21792-27402 GCA_036834745.1 Prolixibacteraceae bacterium | reverse complement strand
CTGGTCTATCTTCACAACACAAATCTGATGTACGCCATTGATCCGGCCAACATCAGCAACAATACTTTAAGACAAACATTCTTCTATAACCAGTTAGGTTATCAGCATCAGGTAAAAAGCTCCGGGAAAGCGGTTTTTAAAGTGAATGACCTGTATCATTTTTCTATCGGAAACAAATATACCGTTCCGGTCGATGATGATTCGTATGCTGCTGCAGATATGATCGAACAGGGCTCTGGCAGGATTATCCCACTTTGGTTGTTCGGTTTTCTCTATTAGAAATAATTCAAAATACAAACAGATAAAAAATACAAATTAAACATTACAAAAATGGCAAAAGAAAAAAAGTTCATTACATGTGACGGAAACTATGCCGCAGCGCATATTAGTTACATGTTTAGTGAGGTAGCTTGTATCTACCCAATTACGCCATCGTCAACCATGGCCGAATATGTTGATGAATGGTCAGCCAAAGGAAAAACCAATTTATTTGGTCAACCGGTTCGTCTGGCTGAAATGCAGAGCGAAGGTGGCGCCGCAGGTGCTGTTCACGGAGCATTGCAGTCGGGTGCATTGACTACAACTTACACTGCTTCACAGGGTTTGTTGCTGATGATTCCAAACATGTACAAAATTGCAGGTGAATTACTGCCTTGCGTATTTCATATCAGTGCGCGTGCCCTTGCAGGTCATGCATTGTCTATTTTCGGTGATCACAGCGATGTTTATTCTGCACGCCAAACTGGTTTCGCCATGCTTGCTGCCGGATCGGTTCAGGAAGAAATGGACCTGGCCGGAGTTGCGCACCTTGCAACCTTAAAATCAAGAATTCCTTTCATGGCATTCTTCGACGGATTCCGTACCTCACATGAAATTCAAAAAATCGAAATGATTTCAAAAGAGGACATGCTTCCACTTGTTGACATGAAACTGATCCAGGAATTCAGGGACAAAGCAATTAATCCTGAACATCCGGTAACACGCGGAACAGCTCAGAATCCTGATATTTTCTTTCAGGCAAGAGAAGCCTCGAACCGCTTTTACGATGCAGTTCCTGATATCGTTGAAAACTACATGAAGGACATCAAAAAAATTACAGGCCGCGAATACCATCCTTTCACCTATTATGGTGCTGAAGATGCTGAAAACGTCATTGTTGCCATGGGTTCGGTTACCGAAACTATCCGCGAAACTGTAGATTACCTTGCACTTCAGGGCAAGAAAGTCGGTTTACTTGTTGTACATCTTTACCGCCCTTTCTCTGCAAAATATTTCCTGAATGTATTGCCAAAATCAGTAAAACGCATTGCAGTACTCGATCGCAGCAAAGAACCGGGAGCAACCGGCGAACCACTTTATCTGGATATTTGTGAAGTTCTTTACGGAACGGAAAATGCTCCTCTTATTGTTGGCGGACGTTTCGGATTGGGTTCAAAAGACACCACTCCCGCCCAAATACTTTCAGTTTACGAAAACCTTGAACTGAACGAACCTAAAAATCAATTTACCATTGGTATTGTTGACGATGTGACTTTCAAATCACTTCCGTTAAAACCAGAAGTAAACGTTGCTCCTCCGGGAACTTACGAAGCTAAATTCTATGGTTTGGGATCTGACGGTACTGTTGGTGCCAACAAAAACTCAATTAAAATCATTGGTGAAGCAACTGACAAATATTGCCAGGCTTATTTTGCATACGATTCAAAAAAATCAGGCGGTTTTACTTCATCACATCTTCGTTTTGGCAATGTGCCAATTCGTTCACCTTACCTGGTAAATAATCCTGACTTTGTTGCCTGTCACGTTCCGGCATACCTGCATCTATACGATGTATTAAAAGGATTAAAAAAAGGTGGTTCGTTCCTTCTCAACTCTATTTGGGATGAGGAAGAAACAAAGGATAGACTTCCTGTTACCATGAAGAAATACATGGCTGATAATGACATCAAATTCTACATTATCAACGGAACAAAACTGGGTGAAGAAATTGGTCTCGGAAACCGCACCAATACCATCATGCAGTCGGCATTCTTCAAAATAACTGAAGTAATTCCTTTCGAAATTGCCATTTCAGAAATGAAAAAAGCCATTGTGAAATCATATGGCAAGATGGGCGAAAAAGTTGTAAACATGAACTTTGCCGGTGTTGAAGCTGGTGGAAATAATGTGATGAAAATTGACGTACCTGCCGATTGGAAAAACATTGTCATCAGTACAGAAACCGAAAATAACAACCGTCCGGTTTTCATCTCAAAGGTGGTAGATGTAATTAACGCGCAAAAAGGTGACGATCTACCTGTAAGTACATTTCTTGGTATTGAAGACGGAACTTTCATGTCGGGAACAGCCGCTTACGAAAAACGCGGTGTTGCTGTAAATGTTCCTGAATGGCAGGCTGAAAACTGTATTCAGTGTAATCAATGTGCTTATGTTTGTCCTCACGCTGCAATCCGTCCTTTCCTGATCAATGAAGACGAATTGGCTAAATTGCCTGATGGAACAAAATCACTTCAGGCGGTTCCAAATAAACAATTCCCGAATTTGAATTTCAGGATTCAGGTAAGCGTTTTGGATTGTACCGGTTGCGGAAACTGTGCCGATGTTTGTCCGTCGAAAACAAAAGCGCTGGAAATGAAACCTCTTGGAACACAGGAAGCCGAAATCAGCCGTTGGGATCATTTCGATTCAAAAGTATCGTACAAAGAAAAAGTGGTTGACAAGACCAAATCAGTTAAAAACTCACAGTTTGCTCAGCCATTGTTCGAGTTTTCGGGAGCATGTGCCGGTTGTGGTGAAACTCCTTACATCAAGCTTATTTCGCAGCTTTACGGCGAACGCATGATGGTTGCCAATGCAACAGGTTGTTCTTCAATTTACGGCGGATCAGCTCCTTCGACTCCATATTGCAAACACAAGGAAAGCGATAAAGGTATTGCATGGGCAAACTCACTGTTCGAAGACAATGCTGAATACGGTTTTGGTATGGCCGAAGGTGTTGCCGCACAACGCGACAGGATCGAATCGGTTATGAAAGCCGCCATGGCCAATGGAGCAACTGATGCTGAAAAAGAAGCATTTACTGCATGGATTGAAAACAAACTCAACGGCGAAAAAACTGAAGAAGTTTCAGCAAAAGTTAAAGAAGTTTTGGCCGGAAGTACCGCTGACTATGCGAAAGAAATCATTGGTCTGAAACAATACCTGGTTAAAAAATCGCAATGGATCTTCGGTGGAGACGGATGGGCTTATGACATCGGTTATGGTGGTTTAGATCACGTAATGGCTTCAGGTAAAGATGTTAACATTCTGGTAATGGATACCGAAGTATATTCAAACACCGGTGGACAGGCATCTAAATCAACACCCGTTGGGGCCGTAGCTAAATTCGCATCTTCAGGAAAACGCATCCGCAAAAAAGATCTTGGAGCAATGGCAATGACTTATGGTTATGTTTATGTAGCTCAGGTTGCAATGGGTGCAAATCAGGCACAATACCTGAAAGCGATCCGCGAAGCCGAAGCTTATCCGGGACCATCTTTGATCATTGCTTATTCGCCATGTATCAGCCACGGATTGAAACAATCAATGGGCCGCACACAGAACGAAGAGAAAATTGCGGTGGAATGTGGATACTGGAGTTTGTTCCGTCACAACCCAATGCTGGAAGAAGAAGGAAAGAATCCATTTGTACTTGATTCAAATGTACCTGACTGGACAAAATTCCAATCATTCCTGAATGGCGAGGCACGTTACACCTCACTCCGGAAAGCATTCCCGGAAGTTGCTGATGAACTTTTCACAGCTTCCGAAGAGAATGCAAAATGGAGATACAACTCTTACAAGAGAATGGCAGCAATGGATTATACTGTATCAGAATAAAAACCAATCCCAATAAAGTCAAGGCAAAAGAAGAAAGCTTTGCAATCCTTTTGTGACTTGATCATTTTAACAATTGAAAACTCCGGAGTAATTTTACTTCGGAGTTTTTTTTGTCAATTATTTTTATTCCGATGTTCCTTTCCTAAAAAATGGCTATTTTCGACAAACTAAATCAAAATCAAGTATGGAACGACGAAACTTTTTAAAAGGCACAGCCGCTATGGCAGCAGTTACAGTAACAGGCAGTTCACTTACTGCTAACAACCTTCCGGCACAAGACAACGAATTCTATGAATTCAGAATTTATCAGTTAACCGGTGGTGGAGCAAAAAACACCTTAAAATCTTATTTTACCGAAGCTTTAATGCCATTATTTAATAAATCAGGTATCAAACTTGGGGCTTTTGAAGAACTCGATAAGGAAGATCCGCCAAAGGTTTATACCTTGTTTGTTTATCCTTCGGCGGCGGTTTATTTCAAACTTCAGAAAGAACTTACAGCTGACAAGGCATACATGGCAGCAGCCAAATCTTATTTTGAATTACCTGCCACAAAACTGGTTTTCGAGCGCTACGAAACCTATTTAATGGAAGCATTTGACGGAATTCCGAAGTTGAAATTTCCGGACAAAAACAGGGGTTTACTTGAACTCCGCACCTACGAAAGTTACAATGAAGATGCCGCACGAAGAAAAGTTGCCATGTTCAATGACGAGGAATTGCCTTTGTTTGAAAAAGTAGGACTTCATCCCGTATTTTTTGGTAAAATACTGGCAGGCAAGTTAATGCCCGCATTGATGTACATGCTTTGGTTTACCGATATGGAACAAAGGGAAGCAAACTGGAAGAAATTCGGAGAAAGTCCGGAATGGAAATCAATGTCAGGCAAAGCAATATATGCCGATACAGTAAGCAAAGTCCGCAAAAAATTCCTTGTACCAACCGACTACTCGCAAATTTAATGTTCTCAAAGAAGTTAATATTATTGGTGTTGACAGCCATCATTTTACTTGGTGGCTGCACCAACACCCGTTACCTAACTGATCCAACAAGCATCGGACGCCAAAAGGATATGAAGTCAAACCGGGTAGGCAAAAATATTGGAGAAGGATGTGTCAACATGACATTGTTTGTACTTGCCGGTGTGTTAAATTTTGATTTTGAACCAGTAGAGAGCGAACGAGCTTTTAAAAGAATTTCAATCATCAACGAATCAACCGATACGTTGTTTGTTAATATGGTCACAGATGTTGTATGGAAAGAAGCTGGCTACTGCGATGTCATGGGAATAGTACTTCCACCGGCAGCCAAACAAAAATTACTACTTCCCTATCCTGCTGCCTACAATGTTTATTTCCAAACACCTTATACTGAAGAAGAAAAACTGGAAGTTCGAACTGACAGTAAACTTCGCCGGATTAGACTAAGAGCAGGCATGACGGTATTTGACATCGAATAGGAAACTCAAAACAAAAACGCAGAATTTATTTAGAAAATAGGTTCTACGTTTTTGTTTTGAACATTTAATATGTATTAATTGTCTAATTATAACTTATTTCTGATAATTCGTAAAAGGTAATGAACTAAAGATCAGTTTAACTTCTTTAATTTAGTTTTATGAATAAAACAGATAATTACATATTCATAAAAGTTTTACTGGCAGCATTTTTTCTGCTGTTACTCAACTCATGGCTTACTTACCACATTGGCAAAGATTTTCTCGAAACCTATT